>BDUA01000029.1 GCA_002897715.1 bacterium BMS3Abin01 | reverse complement strand
CTATGACAGTGAGGATCGGGCCTACGCCTATGGCATAATCAGCGCCGTGGCCGCCGTCGGCATGGCCGTGGGTCCCATCGCCGGCGGCCTGCTGACCACCTATGCCAGCTGGCGTTGGGCTTTCCGGCTGGAGGTGCTGATAGTGGTTATCGTGCTGGTGTTGCATGGACAGACCAAGCGGGACACATTGCCTGAACAGAGGCCCGGGTTTGATTTCATCGGTGCTGCAATCTCCATCTTCGGCTGGGCGTCCATCGTCCTGGGAACTTTACTCATCGGTGAATATGGCCTGTTTGAGGCCAAGAAGCCGCTTGTGATCGGCTCATGGGAGATCGCCCCCCTGGACCTGTCGGTGGCTCCCTTCATCATCGGTCTCGGCCTCCTGCTGGTCCTGGGCCTGTTCCGCTGGGAACGCCGGCTGGAGGACAAGGGCGGCGACGGCCTGTTCAAGCCCTCTCTTTTCAGCATTCCGGGCCTGTCATCGGGGTTTGCCGTCCGCTTCGTCAGCTTGTTCGTCACCGCCGCCTTCATGTTCACCTTCCCGCTGCTGTTACAGCTGACTTTCGAATACTCAGCCATCGAGACCGGGCTGACGTTGATGCCCTTTTCCATAGCGCTGCTGATCACGGCGATCGTCGGCGCCAGGCTCTCATCCCGCTTCAAGGCCAAGCGTATCATCCAGGTGGGCTTTCTGGCGGTCATCGCCGGACTGGTTCTCATGGAATCCACCATCAATCCCGGCCTTCAGCCTTCAGACCTGGCCAGCGGCGCCGTGTTCGGCGCCGGCCTGGGCCTCATCGCCTCGCAGATACTCAACCTGATCTTCTCTTCGGTCGACGCTGAGGACACGCCGGAGACCACAGGCCTCAACGGTACTTTCGAGCAGCTGGGTAACGCCATGGGCGTGGCCCTGGTGGGGGTGATCATGCTGGCCTCGCTCACAACGGGGATACAGAAAGGCGTCGAGGAGAGCACTTTCATCCCCGAGAATCAGCAGGATGCGGTCGTCCAGCCCGTGGAATCGGGTATCGAGCTGGTATCTGATAGTCAGTTGAACAGTGGACTGGAGGCGTCCGGCGTTGACGAGGCAACCCGGACAGAGATCCTGGGGATCTACAGCATTTCGCGCACCGATGCTTTCAAGGGAGGCATCGCCTTCCTGCTGTTTGTCTCTGTGGCCGGCCTGATCATCACCACCGGTCTCTCCAACCGCAAGCTGGTGGAGGATGCGCAATAGCCACGCCGGCGAAGCCCCGTGGCCGTATCTTCCAGGATAACGAAAGGTGCAGATAGCCCACATAACATGAATACCATCCGATCCATACCGGTCTACTTAAGCGCCCTGCTGATGGCGGCGCACTTTCTCCGCGCCGGGTCACTGCCGCTGGTCATCCTCAGCCTGACCTTCCCGCTGCTGCTCCTGACCGGGCGCCTGTGGGCCGTCCGCCTGGTTCAGGCCGTCCTGGTCCTGGCGGCGCTGGAATGGCTGAGGACCCTGGCGGCCATCGTCGATGAGCGGCAGGCCGTCGGTGAGAGCTGGACGCTGGCAGCGGTTATTATCGGCTCAGTGGCGCTGTTTGCGGTCGCCGCGGCGCTGATACTCCAGCGGCGTCCACATAAAAAAGTATGAAAGATCAAGTTGCCGGAAAATGTATGCGGTCGATGTCTGGAGGAAGACCTTCTCAGGAAATCAGGTTTATTATTGACAGCAAGGACTGCCGGGAAGGTGTGCTGGCCACCTGTATATGCAGGTAGATACCGGACCGCGACTGACAACAACGCGTCGGGGAGGCAGGGACATCTGTCCGGCAACCGCTGCCGGATTCCGTTATACTTCCGCTCATGGTAACGAGTCAAACATATATACAGGACTTGGCTACCGACCTCACCGCCGCCCTCCGGGATATCGTGCGGCCCCAGCTGGGCCGGGTCGAAGCCAGGGCTCACGCCGGTACCGCCGTGGGCGGCGACGTCACCTTCGGCATCGATGAACTGGCAGAGGACTTCCTGGTTGAATACCTTAACCAGAACAAAGCCAATGTGGCTGTCTACTCCGAGGATCAGGGCCTCATCAGGTTCGGCGAACCGGAGTACGTGCTGATTATTGACCCGGTGGACGGCACCCGTCCGGCGGCGGCGGGGCTGGAATGCGCCATGGTATCCATAGCCGTTGCCGAGTACCGGGACAGTCCCATCATGGGCGATGTCATTTTCGGCTGCGTGCAGGAGATCAAGAACGGTGACCTGTTCACCGCCAGGCGCGGCGGCGGCGTCCGTATCACAACCGCCGCCGGTGAGCCCATTCCCGTCGAACTCTCCCGGAACACCGAACTGTCGAGGCTGTTCTGGACCATCGGTTTCCGCGGCCGTCCGGCCCGGGCCCTTATCGAGACCCTGGGTGACCTGGTGGATATATCCTCTGTGGACGGCGCTGTGTTCGACCTGGGCAGCGCCACCTTCTCCATCACCCGCATCCTCACCGGACAGCTGGATGCCTATATCGATATCGGTCCGCGGATGATCGACGAGGTTCCGGCGGTCATACCCCTGTTCGAAGAGGTGGGCAAGGGCGCCATCCTCAACAATTCGCCCCATGACCTGGCGGCGGCCGCGCTTATCTGCTCCGAGGCCGGGGCGGTTATCGGCGACGGCAGGGGCGAACCACTTGGCGACAGGCCCCTGCTGGGCTCCGACCGCTCTTTCCAGATGGCCTGCGTGGCATCCGCCAGCCGGGAACTGCAGGAGTCGATCCTGGGCGCCGTGGATGCCGGCATGGAGAAGCTGCGGGCGTCGCTGGAAAGGTAAGGCCGCAGATGGTATCCGGTCCCCCGGCGCTCCGGTTTCTGATACATTAACCATGGAAGTTCAAAGAACACATTGATGCCGCATTATGCACGAAGGGCTACTATACGACAAGCGTTCTGACGGGAAGGTCCGTTGCCGGATCTGCCCCCGTCTCTGTATCATCGCCGAGGGCCGCCTGGGCGTCTGCAAGACCCGTAAGAACCAGGAGGGCAAGTGCTATTCCCTCATCTACGGCAAGGTCTGTTCCGTAGCCGCGGACCCTATCGAGAAGAAGCCCCTGTTCCACTTCAATCCGGGGAGCCTCTGCCTGTCTCTGGGCACCCTGGGCTGCAATATGCGCTGCAAACACTGCCAGAACTGGCAGATAGCCCATGCCGACGCCCTGGAGGATGGTTCCCAGTTGCAGGACCTGTCCCCGGAGAAGCTGCCGTATATCAGCGAGAAGAGCAACTGCCGGGGGGTGGCCTGGACCTATAACGAACCCACTATCTGGCTGGAATACGCCCTGGACGGCGCCCGCGCCTGCCACGCCAACGGACTGTACACCGTATTCGTCACCAACGGCTATATTACCGCCGAAGCCCTGGATATCATCGCCCCCCACCTGGACGCCTACCGGGTGGATATAAAGGGTTTTCGCCCCGAGACATATAAGTTTCTGGCGAAGATAAACGACGTTGAGCCTATTTTCATGGCGGCGGAAGCCGCTGTGCACAGATATGGCTGCCACGTGGAGATTGTCACCAACGTGATTCCCACGGTCAACGACGACGAGGAGACGCTCAGGAATATCGCCGCCTGGATAGCTGAAAAACTGGGGGTCAAGACGCCATGGCACGTGACCCGGTTCCATCCCTATCTGGAACTGTCCCACCTCCCGTCCACGCCGGTGGCGACGCTGGAGAAAGCCCTGCGCATCGCGCGCGAGGAAGGGCTCCAGTTCGTGTACATCGGCAATGTCCCGGGTCACCCGGCGGAAAACACCGTATGCCCCCGCTGCCGCCGTGTCGTTATCAGGAGGGACGGCTACAGTATGGGGCGGATGGACGTGAGGGACGGCCATTGTGCCTTTTGCGGAGAAGACCTGAATATTGCTCTGGCGCCAAAAGCCTGATAAAAAAAGGTAGAGTCTGCTCGCCTCCGGGTGGCAAGGGTTCAAAAAGACCGCCGCTTGGCCGATATACCCGCCATCGGGAGGCAAGAGGGCAACCGTACCGGCTGCCCCCAAGCCGGCTCTTTAAGTTTGTTTAGAGGAGGTCCACACTTTTGCTGCAGGAAGTCCATGTAGGGCATAAGGCCCTGGCAGACTACCAGAGCGTGGTAGCCCGCCAGCTTATCGATGAGATCCGGGAGCTGGCCGAAGGCCTGAAGGACGCCCGGGTGCTCAATATCAATGCCACATCTTTCGGCGGCGGCGTCGCCGAGATCCTGTATACGATGGTGCCGTTGATGCGCGATGTAGGGCTGAGTGCCGAGTGGCGGGTCATCATGGCGCCCCAGGAGTTCTACGAGGGCACCAAGTACATGCACAACGCCCTGCAGGGCAATTCCGTGGGGCTGGACTCCGCCCAGAAGGAGATCTACGAGACCCACAGCCGCATCGCCGCCGAGTCCCTGGCGGGCGGCTTCGATTTCGTCATCGTGCACGACCCGCAGCCCCTGCTCCTCCGGCATTTCGCCGGCGACCTGGGGGCCAAATGGCTCTGGCGTTGCCACATAGACACCTCCACTCCCAACCAGGAGGTGGCGGATTACCTGTTGCCTTACATCTCACCTTACGATGTGTCCATCTTTTCCATGGAACAGTACGTCCTCAACGGCATCAGCACGCCGACCAGGGTGATTGTTCCCGCTATCGATCCCCTGTCCACCAAGAACATGGCGCTGTCGCCGGAAGACGCCGACTATGTGGTCAACCAGTTCGGCGTGGAGCCCTATACGCCGCTGATGCTGCAGATATCGCGCTTCGATCCCTGGAAGGACCCCCTGGGGGTTATCGATGCCTACCGTATCGTCAAGGAGAGATTCGCCACCGTCAGGCTGGCGCTGGTGGGCTCCATGGCCACCGACGACCCCGAGGGATGGAGCTTCTTCACCAAGACAGTAGAGCATGCCGGCGATGACAGCGATATCCTGATTCTCACCAACCTGAACAACGTGGGCAACCTGGAGGTGAACGCCTTCCAGTCGCGGGCGGACGTGCTCATCCAGAAATCCATCCGGGAGGGTTTCGGCCTGACCGTGAGCGAGGCGCTATGGAAGGCCAAGCCGACCGTGGGCGGCAATGTGGGCGGCATCCCGGTCCAGATACAGGACGGCGAGACCGGCTTCCTGGTGGATTCGGTCGATGAATGCGCCGAACGCTGTGCATGGATCCTGGACAACCCGGACGAGGCGAAGGCCATGGGCCGGGCAGGCAAGGAGCATGTGCGGACTCACTTCCTCATGCCCCGCCTGCTACGGGACTACCTGGCCCTTCTGACCGAACTGAAGCAGTCGGCTACCGGCCCCTAGGCCGCATGGGAGGCGCTATGGGACTTATCCTTGTTTCCAACCGCGGACCAGTCTCCTACAGGCGCGGTGATTCGGGAGAGCTGGAGACCGTGCGCGGCGGCGGCGGCCTGGTCACGGCGCTGCTGGGAGTGGCGGCGTCACGGCCGGTCACCTGGATAGCCAGCGCCATGACGCCGGAAGATACGGAGGTATGGCGCCGGGCTGCCGGTGGCAGCATCGCCCTGGAGCACGATGAATACCGTCTCTCCCTCCGCTTCATTAACGCCGGCGCCCAGGCCTACGAACGTTATTACAACGTTATCGCCAATCCCCTCATCTGGTTCATCCAGCATTACCTGTGGGGCCTGGCGGTGGCGCCGGAGATCGGCGAACGCGAAATCAGTGCCTGGGACGAAGGCTATGTGGCCGTCAACCGGCTGTTCGCCGACGCCGTATGCCGGGAGCTGGAGGACGGCAATGGCGAGGGCGGCCGGCCGCTGGTGATGCTGCACGACTACCATCTGTACCTCTGCCCGGCCCTGGTGCGCGAGCGGCACCCGCAGGTGTTCCTGCACCAGTTCATCCATATCCCCTGGCCCCAGCCCGATTCCTGGCTAGTGCTGCCGCGGCGTATGCGCCAGGCGATAATGAACGGAGCGCTGGCCAACGACATCATCGCCTTTCATACGGGCAAGTACGTGCGCAACTTCCTGTTAAGCTGCGAAGAGCTGCCCGGGGTGGAGGTGGACCAGGAGCGCGGCGTGGTCATGACCGGGGGCCGCGAGGTATGGGTGCGCGCCTATCCGGTTTCCATCGACGGTGATGACTTCGACCGGCTGGCCGGCAGCGCCGCGGTCCTGGAAGAGGAGGGGAAGATCAAGGCGGCGCGGCGGGGACAGCTCATTCTGCGCGTGGACCGCATGGACCTGTCCAAAAACATAGTGCGCGGCTTCAAGGCTTATGACATCTTTCTTGAAAAACACCCGGAGTTCAGGGAGCGTGTAACCTTTCTGGCACTGATGCAGCCCTCGCGGGAGGATATCAGGGAGTATGGGGAATACCGCCGGCGGATAGCCGAGGTGGTGGAGGCGGTGAACAACCGGCACGGGACCGCGGACTGGCGGCCCATTGACCTGCGGATGCAGGACGACTTCCCCTGTTCGGTGGCGGCCTACAAGCAGTTCGACGCCCTGCTGGTGAACGCCATCTTCGACGGCATGAACCTCATCGCCAAAGAGGCGGGGCTGGTGAACACCAGGGACGGTGTGCTCATCCTCTCGGAGAACACCGGAGTCCACGAGGAGCTGGGAGAGTTCGCTCTCACCGTCAACCCCTTCGACCTCGAGGACCAGGCGCGCGCCATCCACCAGGCGCTGACCATGGATGATGATGCAAAAAGGCGCCGTGCGGGTAAGATAAAGCAGGTGGTCAGGAAAAACGACATCAATCGCTGGATCGAAAGGCAGTTCGACGATATCAAACTCAAGGGGGGAGGGGAAAGTTGAAAGAAGAAGCGAAAAAAGGCGGGCAGGCGATGAAGGACCTGATCGAACGTATGCTCCTGCTGGGCGTGGGGGCCGCTTCCATGACCAAGGACAAGGTCGAGGCGCTGGTGGGCGAGTTCGTCAAGCGTGGCGAGCTGACCAAGGAGGAGGGACAGAAGCTGGTGGAGGAGGCGACGGGCCGGGCCATGGTGGAGGGAGCGTCGCTGAAGGACAGGGCGGCGGATAGCTACCAGGATGCGCTGTTAACCATGGGGATCGCCACCACGGACAGCATCGAGGAACTGGAACGGCGCATCGCCGTTCTGGAAGCCAAGGTTTACGGCCAGCCGTCCCACCTCGAGGAGCCGGCCACCGGCTTCGCCAGCACCACCACCGAGGAGGAAGAGCCCTCCTGAGACCGGGTTCAGCGCGGCAGCCAGAGGATGGTCCTGGGCCACTGCCGGCTGGCATATGCCCGGCGGTAGCCTGCGTCCAGGGCCGGACCCAGGATTCTCAGTGAATCACGGTCCGCCTCCAGGGCGACGACCGGGACGCTCCGGCTGACAAGGTCCTCTTCCAGTCCACGGAACAGTTCCAGGGCGCTGCTGTCGCCGCGCCGGTATTTCTCCTCCCACAGGAACTGATCATAGAAGCGCCGCGTCACCGGCCGCCCGGCTTCCAGGGCATAGCAGCCCGGAGCCAGCACCGCTTCGTCTTCGGCGGCGGCGCCGTCGATAAGGGCGACCACTCTTTCCACGTCGCCGGCGTTGCTGCGCATGATGAACAGGCGGTCCTTCTCCACCAGCACCACCACCGATACCAGGAGCAGGATGGCCGCCACCGCCACCGGCAGCAGCCTGCCTCTCTCCGCCAGGCCGATGATGCCCCACGCCGCCAGCAGCGCTACCGCCGGCTCCGCCATCTGGAACAGGTTGGTGTCGTGTCCCGCCGCCGGCAGGGTGAGTAGCAGCGCCGCCCCCGCCGCCAGCCACCCCAGCAGCAGGAACAGCCGTCCGTACCGTCGCCGCTCCCGCAGGCCGTGAATGGCTATCCAGGCGCCGGGAACAGCGGCGACCAGCAGCGGCCAGTCCATCTCCCAGATGCGGTGCAGCCCTTGGTAGAAATTGGTAAAACTCAGCCCCTTGCTGGCCTGGGAGAGGATGATATCGTCGAAATAGGAACCGCCGGTTAACAGCTCCAGGATCAGGGCCGCCGCCAGCGATCCGCCGATGGCTATGCGTAGAAACAGCGCCAGCTGCTCACGCCGGTACCTGTACATATAGACGGCCAGGACCAGCAGGAGCGGAAGAAAGGTAAGTTTGGTAAGCGTGCCCAGGACGCACAGGGACCCTGCCAGCGCCACCCGTCTGCGGCCACCGCCCATCACCAGGGTGATGGCGGCTACGGCGATGAGCGACACCAGGGCATCCTGGATGAACAGTTTGGAGAAGAAGATGCCCAGGGGGGCGAACAGGGTGAAGGCGCCGGCCAGGAAAGCGATGCCGGCGTTGGCGGTCATCTTTTGTGCCAGGTGCCATACCGACAGGCTCAGGCCCGCCAGGATCAGCAGGCTGAAGATACGGAAAGGAAGGGTGCCGGCATCAAGCAGCGCCAGCGGGGCTCCCAGAAGGTACAGCAGGGGAGGGTGGGCGGCGAGGAAATCGCGGTAGGGCCACAGGCCGTGGGCGATGGCATCGGCGGATATCAGGTAGGCGCTGTCGGCGGCGTCCAGGCAGCTGCGGTCGGTACCGGCAACGGTAAACAGAGCAAAGAAACCCAGCAGGAGCAGGAAGGCTGCGCGGTAGGACCGTGCGAGGCCGGGGGAGCCTCTCATCCCCGGGAACAGGCACCGGCTGCCGCCGGCCGCCGGGCGTGTCTGTGGCAGAGGGTGGCGGGCGCCGGGGCTGAAGCGGGCCGCTTGATCCGCTCCAGGATGCGGTGGCGGGTGCGGTGCCGGAGCGGCTTCGACGGCTGCAGGCCGCCGAACTCCAGGCGCATGAGCTGGACGTTGTGGGACGAGCGGACCGGGTGGAAACCGCAGCTTCTGAGGAACTCCCGGTCAAACAGGTGCCCGGGCTGGTCACTTCCCGGTTTCTTGTAGCAAAAGGCTTCGGCAGTCTCGGTCTCCATCTGCAGGAGGTCTGCCAGCGCTGCCAGCATCAGGCTCTTGCGGGCGGGTTCATCCGCTTCGCTGGTCACCATGCTGCAGGTGAAAAAGACCGGATCACCGGTTTGGGGCCCGGGGCGAAGCCGGCTGACGCGGGGGAACAGAGCCGCGGGGCCGAACTGTATCAGTCCCAGCAGCCGTCCGTCGGCCAGGGCCAGCTTTCCCCAGCCGCCCAGGCTCTCTTCGGCCTGGCGCTCCCAGTCTTCCGCCTGCTCCGGCTGGTCCCAGCCGTCATCGAAGCCCTGCCACCAGGCACAGTCACGGCAGACCCCGGGGATCAGTTCGCGAGTGGAACGGTTCAGGTTTTCAAGCCGGAACACCATAAGCCAATTATACCTTATGCCGCTTCCCTGATGGAACGGCGAACTATGCCGGCGGCTTGCCGCCCTGCCCGGGTTGCAGCTCCAGTAGCGTGATCTCCGGGCGGCTCAGCAGCCTGAGCGGCACCAGGGTGGTGCCGACACCGCGGGATACATGCATGGTCACGCCGGGGCGCCGGTACAGGCCGTCGGCGAACTCTGAACCTGAGGAGGAAAGCAGCACCCTGCCCCTCCAGGGGTGAGGTATGCAGATCTGGCCGCCGTGCGTATGGCCGGCAAGAACCAGTTGGAATTCGCCCTCGTCCAGATGGGAAATGATATCGGGAGAATGGGACAGGAGGATGCGCAGCGGCTTTTGCCGGTCTACCTGTTTCCTGGTGGCCTCCAGGTCCGCCAGGCCGTATGTCAACTCATCTATGCCGCATATCTGCAGCGGCACATCCCGTGCCCGGATGCTGACGCATTCATTATTCAGCAGCGTGATATCCGCGAGACCCAGCAGGTGACGGTTCCTGGCCACGGTGGCGGCGATCTCATCATCGGACAGGTTGGCGTCGCGGGATATCTTTCTGCCCAGCAAGCCGAAAGTGAACTCATGCAGGGCGCTCTTGCGCAGGCCGTGGTCATGGTTGCCGAGCACCGCGTATTTGCCCAGAGGCGCCTTGATGCGCGACAGCATCTCCAGGTATGGCTCCAGAGCCTTCTGGTTGTCGGTCATGTCGCCGGTGAACAGGACCAGGTCGGGTACAGCCGCCAGGGCCGCCGGCAGGAGCCTGGCGATAGCTTTTTCATTAGGCCAGGGAACGCCGGCGTGAAGATCGCTGATATGCAGGATCCTGAGTCCCGCCAGGGCGACGGGCAGGCCGGGCGACTCCAGCCTCAGGTGATGCAACCGCAGCCATTGGGCCTCGAACACCATGTAGGCAAGCGTCGCCAGGGGTAACAAGGTTAAAAGGGCCAGCCCTTTTAACCGGCTGCGGCGGCGAGGGCTGGCGCTATATCGCAGTTTTATTCCTCTCCTCCAGCCTCCCCGTCCTCTTCCTGCTGGGTCTCGATCTCGGCCTTCAGCCGGGCGCTGGTCTCTTCGATCCGGGCCTTGAGGTCCTCCTGCGAGCTTTCATCCTGCGTCCGGGGGATATCGGCATCGGTTCCCGGTTCCACCGTTACATCCATTGAGCCGCCGAACAGCTCTCTGCGGATATCCTTGCCGGACTTGGGCGCCAGCAGCATACCGACGGCGGCGCCCATGCCTGCTCCGAGCAGAAAAAGGCCGCATCGTCTGTGTTTCGCCATGTTCAGCCTCCCTTTGAATCGTATATAGTCTGGAGCACCCATTCTAGTTATTTACAGCAGGTGCCGCAAGGAGCGGCCGGGGTTTGCCCGGCGCCGGCACGGGAATAATAATGGCGCCGTTACGGAAGCGCGCGGACGCCCGCCGCCGTCGGCGGGATAAAGCAAAGGCAACGGTCATGTATGAGGCCGGCGCCATGCCGGCGGGGAAGGAGTTGTTATCCTATGGCAGAAAAGAAGATCAGCGGAGACATGGTCATCAACGAGGTCATCAGGCAGTACCCCTGGACTTTGCCGATCTTTCACCGTTACGAGGTTGACTCATGCTGTGGCGGAGCCAACACCATCGCTTTCGCCGCCAGCATGCAGGGGCTGGACCTGGACCTCATCCTGGCGGAACTGGAGAGTGCCGCCGCCGGCGAAGAATGAGCCGGGGATGGAAATGATGAAAGGAGAGATATGGCCTGGATTATTGTGATTGCCGTGGTGGCGGTGCTGGTCATCGGCCTCATCACCATTTACAACAAACTGGTGCGGGCGCGCAACAAGGTTGAGAATTCATGGAAACAGATCGACGTACAGTTGAAGCGGCGCTACGACCTCATACCGAACCTGGTTGAGATGGTAAAGGATTACATGTCCTACGAACAGGAAGTGCTGCAGAACGTAACCAAGGCACGCGCCCAGGCGATGAGCGCGCAGGGACCGAAGGAAAAGGGGCAGGCGGAGAACTTTCTCAGCGAAACGCTGAAATCCCTGTTCGCGGTCTCGGAGAACTATCCGGAGCTGAAGGCCAACCAGAACGTCATGAAGCTGCAGGAGGAGCTGACCTCGACGGAAAACAAGATCTCCTTCGCCCGGCAGCTGTACAACGACATGGTCATGGCTTTCAACAACAAGGTCCAGACTTTCCCCTCCAATGTCATCGCCGGCGCCTTCGGTTTTAAGGAGAGGGAATATTTCGAGATCCCCGAAGGGGAGACCGGGCCGGTAGCGGTCGACCTTCGCTAGGGCGGCGGTAGGCCCTCACAGATGTACGAACAGATCTCCAAGAACAAGCGGCTGTCCTATCTGCTGATCGTGGTGGTAGCGGTGCTGTTGCTGGTCCTGGGCTCCGCTATCGGTTACGCAACCGGGTTCGGCGTCCTGGGGCTGATGGCTGCGGCGGCCATCGCCGTGGTGATGGGGCTCACCAGCTACTACCGGGGCGATAAGATGGTGCTGGTGGCCAGCCGCGCCCACCGGGTAAACCACGACGACGAACCTCAGCTGTTCAACGTCGTGGAGGAGATGGCCATCGCCGCCGGGAGCCCCATGCCCGCGGTCTATGTAATCGAGGATTCGGCCCCTAATGCATTCGCCACCGGCCGTAACCCGGAGCATTCATCCATCGCCGTGACCCGGGGGCTGATGGACAAACTCAACCGTGAAGAGCTCCAGGGCGTGGTGGCCCACGAGATGTCCCACGTGCGAAACTACGACATCCTGTTTGCCACTATGGTGGGTGTACTGGTGGGGAGCATAGCGCTGATGGCGGACTTCTTTCTGCACTGGGGCTTTTTCACCGGCGGCCGGCGCGGCCGCAGCAGCGGTGGCGGTTATTTACAGATCGCCATGATGGCGCTGGCGCTGGTGATGGCCATCCTGGCTCCCCTGGCCGCCCGGGCGGTGCAGATGTCCATCTCACGCAAACGGGAGTATATGGCGGACGCCTCAGCGGTGGAGCTAACGCGCAACCCTCTGGGCCTGGCCGGGGCCCTGGAGAAGATATCCAGGGACCAGGAGGTCCTGGAGGTCGCCAACCGGGCAACCGCCCACCTGTACATAGCCAACCCCGTCAAGAAGTTCGAGAAGCGCTCCAAGCACATGTTCAGCAGTCACCCGCCCATCCAGATGAGGATCCAGGCGCTCAGGGCCATGGCCAACGCTCCCGCGGCCCGCTGAGCAAAGAGCCGGCCTGGCCGCCGCCGGGGCCCTTGCATTCGCGGCGCGCTTGAGGTTAAGATAGGCATCCGCCGCTCCTCCCCGCTGCCCTGCCCGTGATCCGTATTCTGTTTGACTTATTATCCTGGATATATGCATGACGTGGGCGTATCGCCGGAGGAAGACACGCCGGCCGATATGATGCCGGACTGCGAGCTGCTGGGTCTGGTGCTGGATAGCGATCATGGACCCTCGGGCCTGGAGCGCATATCCGATCACATCTTCTCCCATTTCTCGGGCCGGGCGCTGTCGCCGGTGACCGCGGATGAATTGAGCTCCGCGTGCGGGCTGTCCCCGCAGACCGCCGTGCGCCTCTCCGCCGCCATCGAGCTGGCGCGGCGGCTGCTTGTCGGCGATGATGCTCCGGGCCCCATCCGCTCCCCACGCGACGCCTGCCGTGCCGTGTCAGGTATCCGCTCGGCAGGCAAGGAATACTTCCTGGCTCTGTATCTTAACGCCCGCAACGTGGTCATCCACCAGGAGACCGTCTCCGTCGGCAGCCTCAACGCCAACATCGTGCATCCGCGCGAGGTGTTCCGGCCGGCCATTTACCATGGCGCTGCGGCCCTGGTGCTGGCGCACAACCATCCTTCGGGCGATGTCTCGCCCAGCGAGGAGGACCTGCGTCTCACCAGCAGACTGGTGAAGGCGGGCCGGCTCATAGGCATAGATGTGCTTGACCATATCATCGTTTCCGAGCGCGGCTATCTCAGCTTCAGGAGTGAATCCTACCTTTGACGGGCGCTCTCAGGGCATTCTGCGGGTTCCCGCGAGCAGGAAGCGCCTCTCTTTCAAAGTTGGGAAAAGGCTCCTGTTTGTGGAAAACCGATTTCCGGGAGCGTGGTGGACCCGGCAATGGGCAAAAGCAGCAGGCTGCTTAATGATAATATTCATCACCCGGTTACTACTGATAAGGAATATGCAATTTTGCAGGCCTTTTATCAATGTTATCCTTCTAGACTTTCTTTGTCGGATTTCGGCTCCGTTCAAATATGCGTCAGGACATGCATCACACCGCACAATACCCGCGCAGTTATCCACATTATCCACAATGACAGTGGTCTCTCGACTTTATCCGAAAGCTCCCATTTGACTTAAATTGAAGCGTGTCTGTATAATTTCAGGTCGGTTTACCAGAAAAGGAGAACCCTTGAAACGGACATACCAACCGAACAAGAGGAAAAGAAAAAAGGTACACGGTTTTCGCAAGCGCGCCAGCACCAGGGCCGGGCGCCGAGTGCTCAAGAGACGCCGGGCAAAGGGGAGAAAGACCCTATCCGCATAGGAATAACCATTCCCTGTGAATAAGAAACACCGACTCAGCCGGTCTGCCGACTTCGAAAGGGCATATCGCCAGGGCAAGTCGATAGCGGGACGGTACGCTGTACTGTATTATTTTAACAAGTCGGGGGAAGTCGGCGAATGCGGGCCACGGCTGGGAGTCTCGGTTTCCAGGAAAGTTGGAGGCGCCGTAGTACGCAACCGGGTGAAACGGATCCTCAAAGAGGTGTTCCGTGCGCGCCAGGAGCGACTGGCTCCCGACTACGACTATGTAATAATCGCCCGCACCGGGCTTGCTGAATATATCGACAAGAACCGGTTTGAGGACGTGTCCGGGATGGTAGAGGATCTGTTCCGGCGGGCTGACCTTATCCAGGAAGCAGACTGACTTGAAACGATTACCAATTTTATTGGTCGGCCTCTACCAGAGGTTGATATCACCGCTGCTACCGCAACGTTGCAAATACTATCCCACCTGTTCCCGGTACACGGTGGAGGCGATACGTGAGTGGGGGATATTACGTGGCGGCGCCATGTCCCTGTGGCGTCTGCTCAGATGCAACCCCTTCTCCCATGGCGGCCATGACCCGGTGAGGAGGCGTATGTCATGACCAACGTACTCTCCTTCCTGATAGAGCCGCTCTACAGCATCCTCGACTGGATCCACGCCACTCTCGGCATCTCCTGGGGGTGGTCCATCGTCGCCCTGACCATCATGGTGCGCATCCTGCTTATCCCCCTGGGCGTGAAGCAATATACATCGATGCGGGCGATGCAGAAACTGCAGCCCAAGATCAAGGAACTGCAGAAGAAGTACAAGGATGACAAGCAGAAGCTCAACGATGAGACCATGAAGTTCTACCGGGAGAACAAGGTCAACCCCTTCGGCTCCTGCCTGCCGCTGCTCCTGCAGATGCCGCTGTTCCTCGCCCTTTACCTCATGCTCAAGAACCATCCTTTCGAGTCGGACTACGCCTGGCTCTGGATTTCCAATATCAATGACCCCGACACGCTCATCGTGTTCTTCTATATCGCCACCCAGTTCGTCTCCAGCAGGTTGCTGAATACGGCGACGGACAAGACCCAGCAGATGATGATGACCGTCATGCCGCTGTTCTTCGGCGTCATCTTCCTTATCTATCCGTTCCCGGCCGGGGTGCTCATCTACTGGGTGACCACCAACGGCTGGACCATCGGCCAGCAAATGGTCACCAAGCGCATTATCGAAGTCCGGGAGAAGGCCAACGGCGGCGCGGCGGCGATAGCCGGACCGGTCGATAGCGGATCCGGCGACAACAAGGCCGGGTCCGGCAAAAAGAAAGTGGAGTCAGACAAGGAGAGCAAGACCGGGAAAGGCAAAAAGAAGCCAAAAACCGGGGGCAAGAAGACCGGAGGCAAAAGTGGAGGAAAATCAGGAGCAAAAAAGAAACGGAGCGGACCTCAGAGTTGAGGGCAGCGGCAAGACCGTAGCCGATGCTGAGGCGGATGCACTTTCCCGGCTGGAAGAGACAGCCGGACCCTATGACCGCGACCGCGTGGAGCTGGTGGTAATCGAGGCGGGGTCCAAGGGGTTCCTGGGCATGGGCTCGAACCTGGCCCGGGTGGAAGCGCGGCTGGCCGCCGAAGCGGCGGATACAGAAGGGAACGTAGAGACCGGCGGGGAAGACGACAGCGAGACGGCGAAGGAGCGTCTCGGCCGGTATCTGGAAAAAATCATTGTAGCCATCGGCCTGGAGGGCTCGGTCGAGATCAGCGAGGACGAGGAGGCGATAACCGGCAATGTGACCGGTCCCAACCTGGGCATCTTCATCGGCAGGCACGGTCAGACCATCGATGCCGTCCAGTATATCGCCAACATCGTCTCTTTCCGCGGGCTCAATAACAGGAAGCGGATCATCATCGACGCCGAGGACTACCGCGAGCGGCGGGCCGAAGCGCTGGAGTCCCTGGCGGAGCGTGGCGTCAATGAGATAGAAAAGGGTATGCCGGAATACGAGTTCAAGCCGATGAGCGCCGCTGAACGGCGCATCATCCATCTGTACCTGCAGGACCGGGAGGGCGTGGAAACGGAAAGCGAAGGCAGGGACCCGTTCCGCCGCGTGATCATCACCCGGACGGATAGCTAGGCGGGCGGTCTATTCGACCGGATAGCCGGCCTGCTCGATCGCCTGTTTGATATCCTCCAGCGATACCTGGCTCTCATCATAAGCGATGTCGATATTCTTCGATGCGGGGTCGGCTGTCACCGAATCCACTCCCGCCAGGGCTCCGGCGGAGCTCTCCACCGCCATCTTGCAATGTCCACAGGACATCTTGGGCGCTGTCAGCGTCACTTGTGTCATCTCTTCTCCTCTCAAAGGTCTGTGCTTACCTATAAAGGATATCAAAAGCGGGCGCAGAACATTAGAAAACCGGGTTCCGGATAACCGGGAACAACCTGACGAAAGGAAGGCCATGCCCGCAGAAAGTATTCCCAGGTGGTTGGGGTCACGAAAACTCGACGCAGCCGATATGAGCTGTGACTGGTGTGAGGCAACTGTGCCCGTTCCTGAAGGGGATCTCTGCGCCGTCTGCATCGATTGCGGCATGGTCATCTTCCGTGAACGTATCAACAGGCAGGAGGTCCTGGGCGGGTCACCGGGTCGCACAGTGGCATTCGAGGGTGCCGGGCTGCCCGCCACAGCCGGTACCTGAGCAGCTGAAAAAGCATTTTACCAGCGATCTGGAGACGGGGACGGTTGTCGATGATGTCTTCTTCATCAGGCAGGTGGAGGAGAAGACAGCCAGGACCGGCAGGAAATACCTCAAGCTGAGCCTGAGCGACAGGACCGGTATAGCCGCCGCGCGGGCCTGGGATGTGACGGAAGGGCTCAGGGAAAACCTGGCCGGCGACACCTTCGCCCGCATCAGGGGCAGGGTGGAAAGCTACCGCCGCCAACCACAGCTGGTGATCGAACGAGCCGAGAAGGTGTCTTCCGCCGGGCTCGACCAGCGCGATTTTCTGCCCAGCACCTACCGCGACCTGGATGAACTGTCCGGATTCCTGGAATATTTTATCACCGAGGTATTCGATGAGGACTACACGCGCCTGCTGGAGTCCTTTTTCCGGGACCAGCGGTTCATGGAGAGGTTTCGCCTGGCGCCGGGTGACATACGCTCCCACCATGCCTATCTGGGTGGCCTGATGGAGCACACGGTCTCAGTGGCGACCCTGTGCCAGCACACAGTGGTGCAGCATCCGCGGCTCAACAGGGATCAGCTGACCACGGCGGCCCTGCTTCACGATATCGGCAAGGTCGATGAGTTCATCTGCGACGGCCGGATAAGATACAGCCGCGAGGGTAAGCTGCTGGGGCATGTATTGATCGGGCAAAGGATGATCGAATCCAGGATGCAGACCATAGGGGATTTCCCCGGCGGCAAGGGGCTGGAACTGTTGCACGTGGTTATCAGCCACCATGGTGAACTGGAGTGGGGTGCACCCAAGCTGCCTCAAAGCGCCGAGGCCCTGGTGCTGCATCACCTGGACAACCTGGACGCCAAGATCAAGGGGTATTTCGAGATAGTGGAAGGACGGGGTGATGTCTCCTGGCCGGAGATGCAGAACCTGTTTCGCCGCCCCCTTTCAGAGCCACGGGCAGCCGACCGCGACCGGAAGCGGAAAAACTTCTAGTCCTCTTCTTCCAGCATCTGGTCTATCCGGTCTTCGGTCTCGCTATCGATGCCCGGGTCCGGCGGCTCCCCTTCGGCAGGCTTTATATCTTCCCCTTTGGCTATCATGGTCTCGCCGTCGACCATGCTGTCGAAGGCCTTGGCTTTCAGCCTGGCGCGCGTCTCCTCGATACGCCGACGCATCTCGTCGCGGTCGAGCTGGGTAGGGGCCGGACCGGTGTCGCTCTCCCCGGGATCGACCGCCGGTTCTGTTTCCTCTACCCGGGGCTCACCGGCAACCGGGATCTTCAGGGCGGCGAAGCCGTTCGTCTCTTCCCCGGCCTCCTCTTCCACGCCTGATGGTTCTTCACCGACCGCTTCTTCGGCGGCTGCCTCCTCCACCGCTTCTTCGGCGGCTGCCTCCTCCACCGCTTCTTCGGCGGCTGCCTCCTCCACCGCTACCTCGGCCGCCGCCTCCATCTCCTCCGCCACGGGCTCCGCCTCCATCTCCTCCGCCACGGGCTCCGCCTCCATCTCCTCCGCCTCCATCTCCTCCGCCACGGGCTCCGCCTCCAGCTCCTCCGCCACGGGCTCCGCCTCCATCTCCTCCGCCACGGGCTCCG
>BDUA01000028.1 GCA_002897715.1 bacterium BMS3Abin01 | reverse complement strand
CCCTGGCGGGGACGGACCGCTTCCTCCAGGCGTAGTAGCCGGCAGCCGTCACACCAACGGCGCGGGCGATACGGGAGACAGGGTGGTGTGCTTTCTCTTCGTCGATCAGTTTGAATCTCATCGTTGCCGATCGGTCTCCCGGGCGAAGAAAAGCGAGGCCTTGCGCAGTATCTCCTTCTCCTCCCGAAGGAGCTTGTTCTCGCGGCGGAGCCTTCTCAGCTCCTCCTTCTCGTCGCTGGTTAGGCCCTGGGCCTTGCCCTCGTCGATATCAGCCTGCCTGACCCAGCGGCCCAGGGTGTTAGTGGGCAGTGCCAGGGGACGCTCCTAACTTGTTGAACTTACGGGCAGTGCCAGGGGACGCTCCTAACTTGTTGAACTTACGGGGGAGGCCGGGCTGGCCCAGGATCTTGATATTGAAACGAAGTTTAGTAAGTTAGGAGCGTCCCCCTGTGCACGGTCCCCTGTGCACGCCTGTGCACTGTGCACGCCCGGCAGGCAGCGCCCGGGTCCTATCCCCACGCCACCGATGGGAAGTCCGTCGGCACCAGCTGGATCCAGGTGGTGCCACGGTTGAGCCGGATGTTGGTGCCGCTGTCATCGATGTATGAGGTGATGGAATCCTTGGCGGTCCTGCTCCAGGTGCCGCTTATCACCTTGCCGTCCTGGAAGATGAGCGCCTTGCCGCTGCCGGTAAGCTGGAAGATCAGGCCGTAATTGTTGGCGTCCTCCATGATGTCGCTCTCGTAGACCGGTACGTACTGGATGATGACGTTTTTGGCCGACAGCTGGGTGCCCGTAAGTGTGTCGATGTGGGCTATGCCGTCCTGGGTGCGCAGCCAGCTGTTGGTGGTGGCGTCATAGGTGTAGCCCACATCGGCCCAGGGGGAATAAGGGATGGATATGCTGCCCAGGGGAGCCGCCACCGGGGCGTCGGACTTGAAGGAGTATCCCGCAAGCTCCACCTGGTCCGCATAGCCGGCCGCGGCCGCCACCTGGCGGACGAGGCCGGTGCTGGTCATGAGGTTGTGAGGGGCGTAGCGGTCGGCGACGCGCCAGAAGGCTGCCGGGTACGAGCCTTGATCGATATTGGCCACATCGGGGGCCGCCGCCAGGGCGTTGATAACGCCGGTGCTGGCTCCGGAGTTGGCCAGCAACGCCTGATACTCGGGGACCAGTTCCAGGTCGATCAGCCTGGCGCTGCGGACCGGTCCCGCCACTTCCGCGTCACGGCAACCGAACACCGCCGTAAAGCGGGTGATCTGGCCCTCGGCCATGCCCTCATAGACGACATCCGCCAGGCCCAGGCCGGACTGGGGCCGGGCCCCCGGGGCGTTGTCCACCTGTACCACTACGGGCCTTTTTAGTGTCATCGCCCGATCCTCGTATTCGGCTCCATCCAGGGGGCAGTAATACTCGGGCGGCGGTGGCGGCGGCTCAATGACCGGCGCGGGTTCTTCTGCGGCGACCGTTTCCACCGGCACCGCCGGCGTGCCTTTACGGGAATCGTAAACAGCCCAGCCCACGAAAGCCAGCGAGCCGGCCAGCAGGGCGATTAAACCGAATATCATCCACGCTTGAGGGGATTTGAGGCTTGGTATGAATCTGTTCATCAGGGGAATATCCTTGCCTGGCCGAGAGTAAAGTATCGTGATGGCAATGTCAAAACCGCCAAGACGCCGCCGGCTTTTGCTAGACTTTGAGTTCCGGGGCCATGAAATTACTTCTCCACATCTGCTGCGCTCCCTGCTCGACGGCCACAATCGAAACGTGGCGGCTGGAGGACGCCGGCGTTACCGGTGTCTATTTCAATCCCAATATCCACCCTTTCAGCGAACATCAGCGCCGTTATGAGACCCTGCTGGCCTATGCCGGCAAAATAGACCTGCCGCTCATCGGCGAGCCCCGGTACGACATCGCCGACTGGCTGAAGCAGATCGTCGGCAACCAGGAGAAGGGAGAACGTTGCCGCATGTGCATCGGCCAGAGGCTGCGGCACACCGCCTCGCTGGCGGCGGCCGGCGGTTTCGACGCCTTCAGCACCACGCTGTCCATCAGCCCCTGGCAGGAGCACGGGATCATCAGGGAGGAAGGGGAAGCGGCGGCGGCCGGGTCGGGCATCGAGTTCGCCTATCGCGACCTGAGGCCGCGTTTCCGCCGCAGCATCGAGCTGTCCCGGGAGGCGGGCCTGTACCGCCAGAAATACTGCGGCTGCGTCTTCAGTGAGCAGGAGGCGGCAAGGCAGCGGGTCCGCCGGTGAGGGAACCATGCTGACCGCACAGCTGGACTACGAACTGCCGCCGGGGCTGATCGCCCAGCATCCGGTTGTACCCAGGGACAGGAGTCGCCTGCTCATCTACGACCGCCACCGCGATGTCGTGGAGCATGGCGGCTTCCCCGACCTGCTGGCGCGCCTTAGACCCGCCGATATCCTGGTCTACAACGACTCCCGGGTCATCCGGGCCCGCGTGTTCGCCGTCAAGCCTACCGGCGGCCGCGTCGAGCTGCTGTTCCTCAGGCGTCACCGCGGTGAGGTATGGGAGGCGCTGGCGCGTCCTTCGGCCAGGCTCAGACCGGAGATGCTTCTGCGGCTGGAGAAAGGGGAGGCGGCCGGAAGCGCAAGGAATGTTTTCCAGCTCATGGAGAACCTGGGCGGCGGCAGGTGGCTGGTGAAGAACCTGAGTGGAACCAGCACCGAGGCCCTGCTGGAACGGGTAGGCGAGATGCCGTTGCCGCCCTATATCCACGAGGAACTGAAGGAGCCGGAGAAGTACCAGACGGTCTACGCGCGGGCGCCCGGTTCGGCAGCAGCGCCCACAGCCGGTCTCCATTTCACGCCGGAGCTGATCGGGAGGATAAGGGGCGCCGGTGTGGCCCTGGCCCCCCTGACGCTGGACATCGGCCTCGATACCTTCCGGCCGGTGGAGGAGGATGAGCTGGAGCTGCACCGCATTCACCGGGAACGGTACCGCCTGCTGCCGGAGTCGTACCAGGCGATAAGGGAGGCGCGGGACCGGGGCGGGCGGGTGATAGCCGTGGGCACTACCACGGTGCGCGTGCTGGAGACGGTCTTCGGCGAGCCCCGGGGCCCGCTGGAAGGGGAGACGGGGCTGTTCATCACTCCGGGACACGAGTTCCGTGCGGTGGATGTGCTGCTGACCAATTTCCATCTGCCCCGTTCAACGCTGCTGGCGCTGGTGATGGCCTTTGCCGGCGTGCCGGAGACACGGCGGCTGTACCAGGAGGCTATCCGGCGGGAGTACCGTTTCTACAGTTTCGGCGACGCCATGATGCTGTTATAAAGGGGACTGCCGGGCGCGGGGCGGCTGCTTCAGGCCGGAGCGTCAGAATTCTGGATCGTCACCGGCATCAAGGGGGACCACCATCTTGATGGTGTCCAGCCTGAGTATCAGCGTAGCCGTCTTGCGGGACGGCTCGTCCGGATGCCGGAGCTTGCGGAACACGGCATGGGTGATGGGCACATAGTGGAGTTCCTTGGCGTTCAGCAGATCGCTGACCCGTGACTGGTAGCCACCGGGCTTGATATGCATGAAGCCCTCGATCTCGTAATCATCGGTAGTTACCAGGACCTTTATCGGCTTGGTCTTGATCTGGGTGCCGACCACAGGGTTTCCCTGAGCGCACTTACCCATATTCCTGACCGGCTTAACCGGATTGTAAGACCTTGTCTTGTCAGCCATCGCTCTGCCCGCCTACCGAGTCCCTGTCTTGCAGCGCCCTGTCGTCCATCAATTCGGCATCCGTATCATAAAAGTTTAATCTGTACCGGTTCGCGACTGAACCGCCTTCGCCGTTTCTACTATCCGTCTGGGGTAAGATAGCCCTGAAACGAACTCCGGGAGGCATCTTGCCAGAGTTTTTCCGATACGAGCTGGACGCTATCGACGGCGGCGCCCGCGCCGGCAGGTTACACACCCCCCATGGTGTGATAGAGACACCCTGCTTCATGCCGGTGGGGACGAGGGCTACGGTCAAGGCACTCTCGCCCCGTGATCTGGAGGAGGCCGGGGCGCAGGTTGTTCTGGCCAACGCCTATCACCTGTATTTCAGACCCGGCGCCGAGGCCGTCGCCGCCCGCGGCGGCCTGCACCGGTTCATGTCCTGGGAGCGGCCTATTCTCACCGATAGCGGGGGCTTCCAGGTATTCAGCCTGGAGGGCACCACCCGCATCAGCGGTGACGGCGTGGAGTTCCGGTCTCTGTATGACGGTTCCAGCCACTTCTTTACGCCGGAACTGGCCGTACGGGTGCAGGAGAAACTGGGCGCCGATATCATCATGTGTTTCGACGAATGCGTGCGTGCCGGCGCTGCTGGCGGCTATCTCCGGGAGGCGGTGGAACGCACCGCTGAATGGGCCGCCCGCTGCCGCCGGGCCCATACCCGCCCCGACCAGCTGCTGATGGGTATCATCCAGGGCGGCGTCGACCACGCGCTCAGAAGGGAGAGTGTCGAACGGACCCGGGAGCTGGATTTTGGTGGCTACGCCATCGGCGGCCTCAGCGTCGGCGAGGAGCGGCAGAGGATGCTGGAAACAATGACGTTCACCGCCGGGCTGCTTCCCCGGGAGCGGCCGCGCTATTTCATGGGGCTGGGGGACCCGTCGGGAATGCTGGAGGCCATCGGCGCCGGTATCGACATGTTCGACTGCGTCCTGCCCACCCGCGACGGGCGCAACGGCGGCGCTCTGACTTCCTCCGGGCGCCTTAATATGCGTAACGCCGCCTATGCGGAAGAGGACGGTCCCCTGGAGCCGGGCTGTGGCTGCTACGCCTGCAGCAACTTCAGCCGTGCCTATATCCGCCACCTGGTCACCCAGAAGGAGATCCTGGGGCTGCAGCTTCTGTCTCTACACAATGTCGCCTTTCTGTTAAACTTGGCTCGTCAGGCTAGGGAGGCGATCATAGCGGGACGCTTCCGCAAGTTCAGGGAAGGCGTTCCGGACCTATACCGAGCCAAATAAATTCGAAGGAAAGGAGCAACCTTGGTTCCATCGTGGATGTTGATTGTAGCCCAGGAGGAGTCTGCTCAGGGCGCCAGTCGTTATATGACCTTCATCATCATCGCTGTGTTCATCGCCGTCTTCTATTTCCTGCTTATCAGGCCGGGGCAGAAGCAGAAGAAAGCCCACCGGGAACTGGTGTCTTCGGTGAAGAAGGGCGACGAGGTCATGACCGCCGGTGGACTTTTCGGTACCATCAAGCGGGTGGACGCGGAAAATGTGATCATGGAGATAGCCAGGAAGACCGAGATCAAGATGGCGAAGAGCTCCATAGCCCGCGTGGTGAACGCGGAGGATTTCGAGGAGGAGGAAGAGGATTACGAAGAGGATTATGAAGAGGAAAACGAGAAGGGCGAAGAGGACTCCGGGGAAGACGAGGGATAGGAAGGCTTGCAGCTCGATATCGCCGTCAGCAAAATAGATAAGTTCGGCGTATCACCGAGCGGTGATTCGGTGGAGATCACGGAACGGCCCACGGGCGGTCTGAGCGTGGTCCTCTCCGACGGCCAGGGCTCGGGCGAAGCGGCGAAGGCGATAAGCTCCTTTGTCGTCTCCAAGGCGATATCGCTCATCGCCGACGGCGCCCGCGATGGCGCCGTGGCCCGGGCGGTACACGATGCGCTTTACGCGAGGCGGCGGGCCCAGGTATCGGCGACGCTGACCATTATCTCCGCCGATACCAACCACGGACAGTTACTGGTGTCACGCAACTCCAACTGCCCGGTGCTGGTGCTACCGGGAGGCGAAGGTGAGGAACAGGCTCCGGAACAGGTAGTGCTGGACGCGGATTCCAGCCCCATCGGCACCCAGCGGATGATCAAACCGCACGTGGAGCAGTTCCCGTTAATGATCCCGCGCACCGTGGTGGCCTTCTCCGATGGTATCCTCTCCGCCGGCCGCGGCCGCGGCCGGCGGATGAAGATAGGCGAACTGACCGGCCTGGCGGAGGGCCTGTCCCGGCAACCCGTCAGCGAGATAAGCCGGAAGATCCTGGGGCGGGCGGTGGAGCGTGACCAGCAGCGTCCCGCGGATGATATAAGCGTGGTAGTGCTCAAGATATCGCGCCGGACGGAGGACAGGCAGATCCGGGAGATGTGGGTGAGGTACCCGTTGTAGGGGGTTGTGCGGCATGGCTGAACTGCAAGACTCAAAGGAGCAACGGGAGCTTGACGGCCGCCGCCGGCAGAAGACCGTCACCATCGTCGGTGTATGCGGCTCCGGCAAGACGCTGCTGTCGGAAGGGCTGAAACAGCTGGGCTACGAAGCCCGTTCCGTTTCCCAGGAACATTCACTGGTGCCCGACCTGTTCGCGCGCAGCCGGCCGGATATCGTCATCTACCTGGAAACGGCGGACGGCACCGTGGCGCGGCGCAGGCAGACGGGTTGGGAACCCGGCCAGCTTGCCCGGCAGCGGCAGCGGCTCAAGTTGGCGCGGGATCGGGCCGACATCCACATCAGCACGGATGGTCTGGAACCGGAGGAGTTGCTGATGAAGGCGATAAAGGAACTGGAGTCCGGTTTTTGACACCCTAATGCAGATGACTTATGCTTTTCGCTGGCCTGTTCATATCCGGCAGGCTGGTTTCATGACAAAGGCGGAACGGGCAATACTTGACTGACAGACAGAAAAATCTCCTGATTCTCGGCGTGATGCTGGCGCTGGTAGCTGTTTCCGTTTACCTCATCTACCCTCCTTCGCAGAAGACCAGGCTGGGGTTGGACCTGCAGGGCGGTCTCGAGGTGGTGTTGCAGGCCCAGGGCGACGTGGACAGCGAGAAGATGGACCAGGCCGAACTGATTATCCGCAACCGCGTGGATAAACTGGGTGTGGCTGAGCCGTCCATCAACCGCCAGGGCACCAACCAGATATCCGTGAGCCTGGCCGGCATCACCGACGTGGATGAGGCCATGGATCTCATCGGCAAGACCGCCATCCTGGAGTTTAAAAAGGTCGACCAGGACCTGACCAAACAGATCAGGGCGGGAACCATCACCGCGGAGCAGTTGCCGGAGGGCAAGCAGGTCCTTTACCAGGTGGAGCGCGATGACAAGGGCGAGATCGTTCACGATGAACAGGGCCAGCCCGTGCAGACACCTTACGTGGTTGACCGTGAGCCGCTGATGACCGGCGACGCGCTGGAGGGCGCCAGCGTCGGCTATGACCAGTTCAACCGGGCCAAGGTGAATATGCAGTTCACCAGCGAGGGCTCCAAGCGCTTTGCTGAGGTGACCGAACAGCTGGCCACCGCCGGCGCCATCACCGGCACCGTACAGCAGATGGCGATCGTCCTGGACGACGAGATCCAGTCGGCGCCCACGGTCAAGGAGAAGATAGACAGCGACTCCGCCGAGATCACCGGCAACATCCCCTTCAAGGAAGTGCAGAATACGGTGCTGGTGCTGCAGACCGGCGCTCTGCCGGTGGAGCTGGTAACCGTCGACAAGAGTGAGATCAGCGCCACCCTGGGAGAGGATTCGCTCAAGCAGGGGCTGATTGCCGCCGCCATCGGCATAGCTCTGGTGATGATCTTCATGATCATCTGGTACCGGCTCCTGGGTGTGGTGGCGATGCTGGCCATGGTCTTCTATGGCATCTTCTTTTACGCTGTGCTCACCAATCCCTGGAGTCCGGCCACTCTCACCCTTCCCGGCATCGCCGGTATGATCCTAACCGTGGGCATGGCCGCCGACGCCAATGTGGTTATCTTTGAGCGTATAAAGGAAGAGGTGCGCAGCGGCAAGACCATACGTTCCGCCGTAGGCTCGGGCTACAGCAAGGGTTTCAGGACCATCCTCGACGCCAACGCCGTGACGCTGATCACCGCCTTCATCATCTTCTGGGTGGCTACGGCCGGGGTCAAGGGCTTCGCCCTCACCCTGATGATCGGCGTTGTAATCAGCATGTTCACCGCCATCCTGGCCACCCGCGCCATGCTGAGCCTGCTGGCCAACATGAAGCTGTTCAACAACCCGACCCTGATGGGACTGAAGTCGAAAGGGAAGGACAAGCAATGGTTCACCTTCGATGTCGTCAACAGGAAAGTGCTCTGGTTCACCGTCTCCGGCCTGATAATCATCGTCAGCATCTTCAGCCTCTCCACCAAGGGCCTCAACCTGGGCATAGATTTCAAGAGCGGCAGCCAGTTGACGGTGAGCTTCAACAAGGATACCAACGTCGGCGACGTGCGCGATGTGGTGGCCGCCGGCGGCAATAGCGACGCCGTGGTCCAGACTGTCGGTGAGGGCCGCTACAAGGTGACACTGCCGTCGCTCAGCAATCAGGAGGAAGATGCCGTTATCTCGTCCCTGGATGGGTCCTTCGGCGTGGCCGAGAAGTCATGGAAGAGCGTCGGGCCCACCTTCGGCAAGCAGGTGGTCAACTCCATGATCCAGGCGATCATCTTCGCCTGGCTGCTGATCATCGTCTATGTATCCTTCCGCTTCGAGTACAAGTTCGCCGTGGCCACCATCGCGGCGCTGGTTCATGACCTGATCATCACCGTCGGCGTCTATTCCCTCACCGGACGGGAAGTGACTACCGCCACCGTGGCGGCGGTTCTGACCATCCTGGGATATTCGCTGTACGATACCATCATCGTTTTCGATCGCGTGCGTGAGAACCAGCCCAAGGCCCGCCGTGGCACTTACGGCGATATGGTGAACAAGTCCGTCTCCGAGGTCATCGTCCGGTCTATGATCACTACGCTCACCACGCTGATGCCGGTAGCCTGTCTGCTGATCTTCGGCGGCGAGACGCTCAAGGACTTCGCCTTCGCCCTGTTGGTGGGTATCACCTCCGGCACTTATTCGTCCATCTTTGTGGCGGCGCCGCTGCTCACCTTCTGGAAGGAGCGCGAGAAGCGCTACCGTCCCGGCAAGACCAAAGGCACTCGCGCCAAAGCCACTCGCGCCTGAAGCAGCCCGCTCCAGGTTCAAACAGAGGGATTCCCGGGTACAATCCCATACACCGGTAACCTTTGCTCATCTTTTTTTCCACGATGCCGTTAAGGAAATACCGGTTTATTCCGGACCGGGTCATCGAGTATGTGTAGGAGGCGATCAGAGTTGGCTAACCTCATCGAACGCAGCATTCTTCTCACTATAGGCGCTGCGTCGCTCACCCTGGACATGACCGAAGCCTTCGCCGGCGAGTTGATGAAGCGCGGCCAGGACACCACCGATGAAAGACGCAAGGCCATGGATGAACTGGTGGATCGAGCCCGGGACGAGGCGCGCTCCTTCCGGGGCAACATCGATTCCGGCCTGAAGAAGGCTCTGCAGGATATGGGGATGCCCTCCTCGGCCAGGCTGGAGGAGATCGAGCTGAAGCTGGCTCAGCTGGAACACCGTATCTCCCTGCTGGAGAACGGCGGCAAGTCGCAAGCGGAAGAGGAATCCGGGGGCTGAGGCATGCCCATCGCCCGCAGCGTCAGAAATGTCGACCGCATGCGTCATATCACCGAGGTCGCCGTAAAGCACGGCTTCGGCTATCTGTTCGAGCGCCACAATCTGCGCAGCCTGCTGCCGCGGGGGAGGAAAGCGTCCCGCCGTCCCCCCGGGAGCCGTGGCGAGCATATCCGCAAGATGCTGGAGGAGCTGGGGCCGACCTTCGTCAAGTTCGGCCAGTTGCTCAGCACCCGTCCCGATGTGGTCCCGGCGGACATTCTCATTGAACTGCGCAGGCTGCAGGACGAAGTACGGATCTTCCCGGCCGAACTGGCCCGCAAGGTTATCGAAGCGGAGCTGGGGCTCTCGGTGGAACAGCTGTTTCTGGAGTTCGACGACGTGCCTCTGGCCGCCGCTTCCATCGGCCAGGTGCACCGGGCCGTTCTGCCCAACGGCACGCGCGTCATCATCAAGGTGCAACGGCCGGAGGCGGAGAAGCAGGTACAGTCGGATATAGAACTGCTTTACCAGATAGCGCATCTGGTGGTGGACCACTCCCGGCATGAATTCTTCTTCGACCCCGTCGGCCTGGTGGACCAGTTCGCCCGGGGTATCCGCAACGAGCTGGACTACCGCATCGAGGCCAGGAACGCGGAGCGCTTCGGCCAAAACTTCGCTTCAGATGAGAAAGTGGTCATCCCTCGCATCTACAAGCAGTACAGCACAACGCGGGTACTGACCATGGACCTGGTCGGGGGGACCCAGGTATCCGACCTGGATCTGGAGTCCATGGACATGGCCGAGCGCAAGGGCATCGCCACCACCATCGCCAAGGTCTGGTTCGAGCAGATTTTCATCCACGGGTTCTTCCATGGCGATCCCCATCCGGCCAACATACTGGTTATCGATGAGGACGCTATCGCCCTGGTGGACTTCGGCATCGCCGGACGCCTGAGTGAGAAGGACCGGTATAGCATCATCAACCTCTTCCTGGATGTGATGAATGAGAGGATCGACCGGATACCGCGACGGCTGGCGGATCTGGGAGTGGAGTTTCCCAAGGAGAAGGAGGCGGAGTTCGTGCTGGAGGCCCGGGACATGTTCGCCAAGTACTTCGGGGCCACCCTGGGTGAGCTGGATCCGGTCAGCGTCTTCCAGGACATCTTTGGGGCCATCTACCGGCTCAAGTTAAAATTACCCACCCAGTATCTGCAGCTGGATCGGGCGATGGCGACCCTGGAAGGGATCGGCACTCAGCTATGCCCCCAGTTCAACGTGTTCGAGGTGGTCGAGCCGTACGCCCGTGAGTTCATGGTGAAGCGTTACTCCCCCGAGACCCTGGCGGCGCGCGGCAGTGAAGAGTTCCGCAACCTGGCGGGAATGATGGTCGACTTCCCCGGTCAGATTCACGATACGCTGGAGTTGGTGAGGAAAGGGGATGTGAGGGTGAACTTCGTGCACCGCAACCTCGAGGACGTGATGCGTCGCCTGACCATCATGACCAACCGCCTGGTGGTGGCGATAATGCTGGCGGCGGTGATCCTCGGCTCGTCCATCGTCGGGCTGTTCGCCACCGAGGGACCGCAGCTGATGGGCATATCCGTTTTCGCCCTGTTCGGCTACCTCATCTCGGCCTTCTTCGGGCTGTGGCTGGTGGTGGGGATCTTCCGTTCCGGCCGGTTGTAGCCGGCGGCGGCTCAGCCGCCGATGTACTTCTTGACAGTCTCCGCCAGCTGCCAGGTGTTTATCGGCTTGGAGATATAGCCTTCGCAGCCGGCGGCCATAATCCGTTCCTCGTCTCCCCCCATGGCGTGGGCGGTGATGGCCACGATGGGCACATCCGCGGTCCTTTCATCCTGCTTGAGTATCCTGGTGGCTTTGAGCCCGTCCATGCCGGGCAGCTGGATGTCCATGAGGATCAGGTCGGGCTTGTCCCGCCTGGCGGCTTCGATGGCTTCCTCGGCGTTGGGTGAGGTCGCCACGGTGAAACCGTCGCGTTCCAGCACGAATTCGGTCAGCCGTGAGTTCATGTGGTTGTCTTCAACCAGTAATACCTTGGCCATCAGTCCATCACCTGTCAGTTTATCGCCCGGATACCGTTGCCGCCGGCCTGTCTCAGTATCGCCAGTTCCTGCTCAAGGCGGAGGATCATCTGTTCGGAGGAGATTGTACCATCAGGGGAGGCCGCCGCGGCGATGCTGATGCTGATGTCAGCGCCCAGGTTGGCCTTGCCGAGCAGCGCAACCACTTTTTTCGCCACTGCCAGGCCCGCCTCTCCCGTCGTCTCGGGCAGCAGTATGGCGAAGCTGCTGACACCGTAGCGGGCCAGATGGTCGGATGCGCGCATATTGTTTCTAAGGATGCCGGCGACACCGGGCATGACGTCCGCCGCCGCGCCGTTGATACCGGCAAGCAGCACTGACAAGTCCAGGGCATGGCGCTGGGCGCGAGCGACCTCCTCTGCCAGCTTCTTATGGAAGTAGCGGCGGTTGAACAGGCCGGTCTCCTCGTCCACCAGCTGCGCTCGTACGGGATGGAGTTTTTCCAGGCGGAAGATCTCCTCCAGTAGCAGGTCTCTGTTGCTGCCCTTCACCACCACCTTTTGCACGCGCCGGTCGAGAAGCTCCCTCTGCTCCTCCGTGAGCTCCTTTACGGTGGTGATGATGATGGAGGTGCCTATGGTCAGCGGGTGGCGCCGCAACGCCGAAATGACATCGAAGCAGCTGTCTCCCGGTAGCATCAGATCGAGGATGGCGATATCCGGACTTAGTTTCAGAGCCATGGCCAACGCCTGCCGCCCGCCCGTCGCCGTAGCCACGCTGAAGCCCTGGCGTTGGAGCATGGCCGCGGTGGAAGCCGCGGATCCGGCGTCGCTGTCGGCGATGAGCACCTGGGGTTGGGAGCGCTTGCGGGGAAACGCCTGCTGCAGGCGCCGGAGCTTGTCGAGCAGATGCCGGCGGCTCAGTGGTTTAACGCAATAATCGGCGGTTCCCAGCGCGAAGCCCATATCCGGATTATCCAGCGCCGAGCAGATTATAACGCCGGCGTCTGCCGTCTCCGGGTCGGACTTCAGGTCGTGTAGCACCTGCCATCCGTCTTTTTCCGGCAGCATGATGTCCAGGCAGATGGCGATGGGGTGGATGGCCCGGGCCTTCTCCAGGGCCTGAGCCCCGTCGGCGGCGAACTCGACGCGGTAGCCTTCTTCTCTCAACCATGCGCCGATCAGGCCGGCGGTGGCTTCATCGTCCTCAACCACCAGGATAGGCGGTGAGTCCGGAACCGGTTCCGTGGTACCGGCCCTGCCCGGGGGCGCCTGGTCATTGGTGTCCGCGGCCACCTGAGCGATGATCTCCCTTTCAGCCGGTGTAGCCGCCGGCAGGGTCCCGCGTCCGGGCAGGGGTATGGTGAAGGAGAAGGTACTGCCGGAGCCCATCTCGCTCTCCAGCCAGATATGGCCGCCCTGCATTTCCACGAACTTCTTCGTCAGCGCCAGGCCCAGGCCGGTCCCCTCGAAATGCCGTGAGCTGGAACCGTCCGCTTGCTGGAACTCGGAGAAGATGCGCTCCCGGTCTTCCTTTCTGACGCCGATGCCGGTGTCGGTGACCTCGAACCGGGCCATGTCCCCCTTGATGGTGGCGGATATGCTGACCGAGCCACCCTCGGGCGTGAACTTTATGGCGTTGCCCACCAGGTTATACATGATCTGCTTGAACTTGCCCATATCGGCGTATATGGAGGTCAGGCGCCGGGAGATGTCGACTTCCAGCCTGAGCTTCTTTCTGGCGGCAAGGGGCTGCATGGTGGAGATGACATCCTTGAGCGCGGTACCGATGTAGAACTCCTGCGGCGTCATCTGCATCTGTCCGGCCTCCACCTTGGCCAGGTCCAGCACGTCGTTGATCAGTTCCAGCAGGTGGTAGCCGTTGGTGACGATATTCTCACAGAACTCGATACGGTCGCTGTCATCCAGCTGCTCCGGAGGTGTGTCCTTCAGCACTTCGGAGAAACCGATGATGACGTTCAGGGGCGTGCGCAGCTCGTGGCTCATGTTGGCCAGGAACTCCGATTTCAGGTGGCTGACCTCCTCCAGGTCACGGTTGGCCTCTTCCAGCCGTTCCGTGTTCCGCTCGACCTCCCCGGCCATGTTGTTGAAGGCGATGGAAACGGCGCCGATCTCGTTGCCGGCGGAGTCCACGGGCACGCGGGTGGAATAATCACCGTCGCTGATGCGCGAGGCCGCCCCGGTGAGGCGGGAAAGCGGTCTGAGCACCGAGCGGCGCAGCATGAAAACGATGGTGCCGGTTACCAGGATGAAGGTGAGCCCGCTCACCAGGAACAGCACCTGCTGGCTCCTGGCTACGCTCTGGTCCAGCAGGTCTGTGCTGATATCGACGCGTATGGCTCCCAGGTAGTTCTGCGCGTTGGGCGCCGCAGCGATGCTGCCGTGGCACTGCAGGCACCCAGCCTTGGCGGTAATGGGCGTGATGAGGGTCATGTGCCGGTTGCCATACTCGCCGAGGAAGCTTTCGCCCGTGACTCCCGCCAGCAGCTCCCGGGCCTGGTCGCCCGAGACGGAGTCGATGACCTCGGGGATGGTAGAGGCCCAGATGGTACCGGCGGGGGAGATCACATCTATCTCCCGGATGGATTCGTTCTGGCTCAGGTCGTCCAGGGTCTGCTGCACGTGGTTGCGGTCCTGGTTGAGCATGTCCTGCTCCAGCCCGTTCTGTATGGTTGCGGACAGCGCCCGGGCGGTCTCTTCGAACTGGTAACGGCTTGCCTGTCCCTGGACGGCGATGATGGCTACGGCGCCGGCGGAGCCGGTCAGCAGGATGATCAACACCACGTACAGGGGGACCTTGTTCTGAAGTTTCACGGCTGTTTCCCGTTGGGGGGAGATAGATGGGGGTAAAGATTATGCTTGATACCGGTTCAACTCCATCATGCTTCCGGATTCCGACCGAAGGGGGTGTAGCTTCAGCCGCATTTATCAATCGGCTACACCGGTATGATAGTATAGATTTCACCCGCTTGCCACGCGGTTTTTTACTGAAGCGACGGCATCGGGCAGATAGTGAGAATATCTATGAGACTTCCCAGTGATGAGATAAAAAAGGGATTGACCAGGGCTCCGCACCGCTCGTTGCTTCGGGCTCTCGGGCTGAGCGAAAGTGACATGGAGCTACCGTTCATCGGTGTGGCCAACTCCTTTAGCGAGGTGATTCCCGGCCACATCCACCTGCGTTCGGTGGCGGCCGCGGTCAAGGATGGTATCCGCGCCGCCGGCGGCATCCCTTTCGAGTTCGGCGGCATCGGTATCTGTGACGGTATCGCCATGAATCACGAGGGCATGCGCTTCTCCCTGGCGAGCCGCGAGATCATCGCCGACGAGGTGGAGGTGATGGCCAAGGCCCATGCTTTTGACGGGCTGGTCCTCATACCCAACTGCGACAAGATAATCCCCGGGATGATAATGGGGGCGTTGCGGGTCGACATTCCCGCTATCGTGGTGAGCGGCGGCCCCATGCTGGCCGGCGATCTGGACGGCGACAAGGTGGACCTTCACGATGTTTTCGAGGCGGTGGGCGCCGGCCTCACCGGCAGGATCGACGAGGAGCGCCTGCGGCGTCTGGAGAGTTGCGCCTGTCCCGGTTGCGGCTCCTGTGCCGGCCTGTTCACCGCCAATTCCATGAACTGCCTTACCGAGGCGCTGGGGCTGGCGTTGCCGGGTAACGGCACCATCCCCGCGGTCGACGCCGGGCGCCTGCGGTTGGCGCGCGAGACGGGAAGACGCGCCGTCGCCATCATCACCGAGCAGCTGAAGCCGCGGGATATCGTCGATGGGCGGGCGTTGAGGAACGCCCTCACCGTGGACTCGTCCATGGGGTGTTCCACCAACACTGTGTTGCACCTGGCTGCCGTGGCCCGGGAGGCCGGTGTGGATTTCGACCTGAGCGGCATCAACGAGATTACCGGCGACACGCCCCATCTCTGTTCACTGAGTCCGGCGGGAACCTACCATATGGAGGATCTGCACCGGGCTGGAGGCGTGGCGGCGCTGATGAAGGAGCTTCTGGATGCGGATAAACTGGATGGCTCGGCAGCCGGCATCGCCGGTGGCACCATAGCCGACGCCATAGCCGGCGCCGCTGTGCTGGATGCGGATGTCATCCGCCCTTTGGACAATGCATACCACCAGACCGGTGGTCTGGTCATATTGTTTGGCAACCTGGCCCCCAGGGGGGCGGTAGTCAAGGAGTCAGCCGTTGACGAAACCATGCTGGTCCATCGCGGCCGGGCGCTGGTATTCGACTCGGAAGAGGAACTGTTGGCCGCCATCGAGGCGGAGAAGATAGCTCCCGGCGGAGTGGTGGTGATCAGGTACCAGGGCCCCAAAGGGGGGCCGGGCATGCCGGAGATGCTTACGCCCACGGCGGCTATCGCCGGCGCCGGGCTCGACCGCGACGTGGCGTTGATAACCGACGGACGTTTCTCGGGCGCCACCCGGGGCGCCAGCATCGGTCATGTGGCGCCGGAGGCATTCAGCGGTGGACCTATCGCTCTGGTACGGGAGGGTGACGAGATAAAGATAGATATTCCCGCCCGCAGCCTGGAGCTGCTGGTGGATGAGGATGAGCTGGCCCGGCGGGCCGGGCAGCTGGAACCGAGGCAGCCGCGCTACGCAACCGGGTACCTCTCCCGTTATGTCAGATTGGTCAATGGCGCTGAAAGCGGCGCTGTTGTAGGATAGGAGTTTCCATGAAGGGTTCTGAAGCCATAGTCGAATCACTCAAGGCCGAGGGTGTCGAGGCCATTTTCGGCCTGCCCGGCGGTGTGGTCATTCCCCTGTACGACACGCTGTATGACGCGGATATCAAGCACTACCTGGTCCGCCACGAGCAGGGGGCGGCGCATATGGCTGACGGCTATGCCCGGGCCACGGGCAAGACAGGGGTCTGTATCGCCACCAGCGGACCCGGCGCCACCAACCTGGTTACCGGTATCGCCACCGCCTACATGGATTCCACGCCCATGGTCGCCATCACCGGCCAGGTGAGGAGTGGGCTCATCGGCACCGATGCCTTCCAGGAGGCTGATACCACCGGCATCACGCAGCCGATCGTCAAGCACAGCTATCTGATCAAGGACGTCAAGGATATCCCCAGGATATTCAAGGAAGCTTTCTACATCGCCTCCAGCGGGCGCCCCGGACCGGTGGTCATCGATATTCCCGTGGACATGCAACTGGCGGAGCTGGACTACAAACCGCAGAAGAAGATAAACCTGTTGGGGTACAAACCCACGCTCAAGGGCAACCGAAGACAGATAAAGGCGGCGGCCAGGTTGATAGCCCGGGCGGAGCGGCCGGTCATCTATGCCGGCGGCGGTATCATCAGCTCCGGAGCCGACCGGGAGTTAAGGCGCCTGGCGAAGATGGTCCAGACTCCGGTCACCACCACGCTCATGGGACTGGGGACCTTTCCCGAGACGGACAAGCTGTCGCTGGGCATGCTGGGAATGCATGGCACCGGCTACGCCAACTACGCGGTCACCAACTGTGACCTGCTGATAGCCATCGGTGCCCGCTTCGACGACCGGGTCACCGGCAAGCTGGCCACCTTCGCCGCCGAGGCCAAAAAAATCCATATCGACCAGGACCCGGCTGAGATCAGCAAGAACGTGGTTGTCGATGTCCCCATCGTCGGTGATGCCAGGACGGTGCTGAAAGACCTGCTGGAAGAGCTGAAGAAGCTGGAGATCGATACCGGCCGCACCGAGCCCTGGCTGCGGCAGGTGAGCGACTGGAAGAAGAGCCACCCGCTGTTCTACAAGGATCTGAAGCGGGAGATAATGCCCCAGTTCGTGGTTGAGGAGATATACCGTGTGACCAAGGGCAAGGCTATTATCTGTACCGAGGTGGGCCAGAACCAGATGTGGGCCGCCCTGTTCTACCAGCACAGCAAGGCGCGCAACTTCATCAGTTCCGGCGGGCTGGGCACCATGGGCTTCGGCTTTCCCGCCGCTATCGGCGCCAAGATCGGCCGGCCGCGTGAAACAGTCATCGATATCGCCGGCGACGGCAGCTTCCAGATGAACATCCAGGAACTGTCGACGGCGGTAAACTATAACATCCCGGTCATAGTCGCCATCCTAAACAACGGTTACCTGGGGATGGTACGGCAATGGCAGGAGCTGTTCTGGAACGAACGCTATTCGGAGACCTGTATCGAATGTCAGCCGGACTTTGCCAGGGTAGCCGAGGCCTATGGCGCTCTGGGCATCACCATCAAGGACAAGAACGACGTAACGGACGCGCTCAGGGCCGCCATCAAGGCCAAGCGGCCGGCGGTGCTGGACTTCCGCGTCAAGCGGGACGAGAATGTTTTTCCCATGGTGCCGGCGGGAAAGTCCATAACCGAGATGATCGGCGGGCAAAAATGAAACACACGCTGTCAGTGCTGGTGGAGAACAAGCCGGGTGCTCTGGCCAGGATAGCCGGACTGTTCTCACGCCGCGGTTTCAATATCGACAGTCTGGCGGTCGGCATCACCGACGATCCGGATGTCTCCCGCATGACCATCACCGTGGACGGCAAAGAGCATCCCATCGAACAGGTGACCAAGCAGCTGCACAAGCTGATAAACGTAATCAAGATCACCGACCTCGATCCTCACAATACGGTGGCGCGGGAGCTGGCGCTGATCAAGGTGAAATCGCCGGCCAGGAGTCGCGGCGAGATCATGCAGGTCGCGGAGATCTTCCGGGCCAATATCCTCGATGTGGCCCGCAATACGATGATCCTGGAGATCACCGGAACTACGGAGAAAGTCGACGCTATCGAGGAACTGCTGACGCCGCACGGCATCGTTGAGATCGTGCGGACCGGCAGGATCGCCATCGAGCGCGGCGAGAAATAGCGGCCAAAGGAATAAGGGAAAGGACTAAGGATAGCGATGTATTACGACAAGGACGCAGACCTTGACCTGATCAAGGACAAAACGGTAGCGGTCATCGGTTATGGCAGCCAGGGGCACGCCCATTCGCTGAACCTGCAGGATTCGGGCGTCAAGGTGATTGTGGGTCTCAGGGACTCGAGTTCCAGTCGCCAGCGGGCGGAGGCCGCCGGGCTGGATGTACGGCCGGTGGCGGACGCGGCCCGGGCGGCGGACATCATCATGATCCTGACCCCGGACCATTCACAGGCCCGGACCTACAATGATGAGATCGCCCCGGGGCTGGAGGCCGGCAACGTACTCATGTTCGCCCACGGGTTCAACATACACTTCAACCAGATATTACCGCCGGATGACATCGATGTGGTCATGGTGGCGCCCAAAGGTCCCGGCCACCTGGTGCGGCGGCAGTACCGCGAAGGCCGCGGCGTTCCCTGCCTGCTGGCCATTCATCAGGACGCCACCGGCCGGGCCAAGGAGATCGGGCTGGCCTACGCCAAGGGCATCGGCGGGACCCGCGCCGGCGTTATCGAGACCACCTTCGCCGAGGAGACGGAGACCGATCTGTTCGGTGAGCAGGTCGTTCTTTGCGGCGGCACCAGCGAGCTTATCCGTGCCGGCTTCGAGACTCTGGTGGAGGCGGGATACCAGCCGGAGATAGCCTATTTCGAGTGTCTGCACGAGCTCAAACTCATCGTTGACCTGATCTATGAGAAGGGTATAACAGGGATGCGCTACAGCATCTCCGATACAGCCGAGTATGGTGATATGACCAGAGGCAAGCGCATCATCACCGACCAGACCCGCAAGGAGATGAGAAAGATCCTCAAGGAGATACAGGAAGGCGAGTTCGCCCGGGAGTGGATTCTGGAAAACGACGCGGGACGGCCGGAGTTCAGCTCCATGCAGAAGCGTGAGGCCAGTCACCAGATCGAGGTAGTGGGCAAGGAACTGCGGCGCATGATGGACTGGATCGAACCGGATGAAGAGGATCTGAAGGAGATATGAAAAAACGTTTCCTCATGACCCCCGGGCCGACACAGATACCGCCCGAGGTGCTGCTGGCCTCGGCCCAACCGATCATCCATCACCGCACCGCCGAATACTCGGAGCTGTTCGCCCGGACGATAGAAGGGCTTAAGTATGTATTCCAGACTGACAACGACATCTTTTTCCTGGCCTCCTCCGGCACCGGCGCCATGGAATCGGCGGTGGTGAACCTCTGCTCTCCCGGTGACGAGGTGCTGATATGTTCCTCGGGCAAGTTCGGTGAGCGCTGGCAGCAACTGGCCGAGACCTACGGTCTCCTGGCCAGGGTGCTGGATTATCCCTACGGCAGTCCGGTGGACCCGGAAGATATCGCTTCATCGCTGACGGCTCATGACGGTATCAAGGTGGTCTTTGTCACCCATAGTGAGACTTCCACCGGCGTGGTCAACGACATCGAAACCATCGGCGACATCGTCGACAAAACCGACGCGGTGCTGGTCGCCGATTCCATCAGCGGCATGGGCTCAGCGGAGCTCAGGACCGACAGCTGGCATGTGGATGTAGCGGTAGCGGGCTCGCAGAAGGCTCTGATGCTGCCGCCGGGACTGGCTTTCGTCAGCGTCAGCGACAAAGCCTGGGAGCTGGTGAAGCAGTCCACCCTGCCGAGGTATTACTTCGATTGGCGCAAGGCCAGGGCCGTCATCAGACAGGACAAGCCGACGACGCCCTTTACCCCGGCGGTGTCGCTGACTGTCGCCCTGGACTCGTCACTGGCGATGATCAGGGAGGAAGGCCTGGATAATCTGTTCCGTCGGCATCGCGCCATGGGGCGGGCCACCCGCGAGGCGGTCAAGGCCCTGGGACTGGAGCTGTTCTCCCCGGACGAAGAGCGTTGCAGCTCGGTGACCGCGGTGAAGGTTCCCGACGGTATCGATGACGCTGAACTGCGCCGGCTGATGCTGGACAGGTTCGGCGTGCAGCTGGCCGGTGGCCAGGGTACCATGAAGGGCGAGATCATCCGCGTCGGCCACTGCGGCTTCTACAACTATTCGGACATCATTGTTACTATCACGGCGCTGGAGCTGGCGCTGAAAACACTGGGGTACCCCATCGAAATCGGATCTGGTGTGTCCCGGGCTGAAGCGATTTTCGCGGAGGAGGCTTCTTGAGCAAGAAAGCAACAGGGAAAAAGGCCGCCCCCTCGGGCAAACCCAAAGTCCTGATAAAGGAAAAGATCGCCAGGAGCGGCATCGACCTGCTGAAGAAGGAGTTCAGCGTCGATGTCAAGCTGGACATGGACCAGAAGCAACTGAAGAAGGAGATCGGAAAATATAACGCCATCATCATCCGCAGCGACACCAGGATGACCAGGGACATCATCGGCAAGGCCAAGAACCTCAAGGTCATCGGCCGCGCCGGCATCGGTGTGGACAACGTCGATTTGGGGGCGGCCACCAAAAAGGGCATCATCGTCGCCAACGCTCCCGAGAGCAACATGGTGGCGGCGGCGGAACATACCATCGGACTGCTGCTGGCCCAGAGCCGCAACATCCCCCAGGCTCATGGCTCCATGAAGCATGGCAAGTGGGCACGCTCCGATTTCGCCGGCGTCGAGCTGGCGGACAAGACCCTGGGAATCATCGGCTTCGGGCGCATCGGCGTGCTGGTAGCCCAGCGGGCCAAGGGCCTGAAGATGAAGGTGGTCGCCTATGACCCCTACGTGAGCAAATCCCGCTTCGAGGAGTTGGGCGTGGAGGGAGCCACCAGCATCAAGAGCTTTTACAAACAGGCGGACTTCATCACGGTGCATCTGCCCAAGAGCCCGGACACCAAGGGGTTCGTGGATGGGGCGGCCTTCAAGGCCATGAAGAAGGGCGTGCGCATCATCAACTGCGCCCGCGGCGGCATCATCGACGAGGCGGCCCTGGTCAAGGCGCTGAAATCGGGCAAGGTTGCGGGCGCGGCTTTGGATGTGTTTGAGAAAGAGCCTCCCAAGGACAGTCCGCTGCTGAAGATGGATAACGTGGTGGTGACGCCACACCTGGGGGCTTCCACAGCCGAAGCCCAGGACCGGGCGGGCACTGTCATCGCTGAACAGGTTGCGGCGGCGCTCAACGACCAGTTCGTAAGCAACGCCGTCAATATCCCGTTGGTGAGCGGCGAGCAGATGAATATGCTCAGGCCGTTCATGCCTCTGTGTGAGAAACTGGGCCGGCTCATCGTCGAGATAGCCGAGGGACCGCTTGATGATTTCAAGATCACCTACCAGGGGGGGCTGGCGGATTTCGATAACCGGCTGCTGACCATCGCCTTCTTCAAGGGTATGCTTGAGGGGCGCGTGGAGGACACGGTCAATTACGTCAACGCCGAGTCCATCGCCGAAGGCCGGGGCATCAAGGTCACCGAGTCCCGGCGGCAGCAGTCCATCGACTTCACCAACCTGGTATCAGTGACCTCGGAAGACAAACAGGGCAAACTTACGGTGGCAGGCACCACTATCGGACCCAAACACCGGCCGCGCTTCGTGAAGATATACCGGCACGATATCGACATCGAGCCCGGCAAGTACATGGCCTTCTTCCGCTATGACGATGTCCCCGGCATGATCGGCAGGGTGGGGACCATACTGGGCAAGAACAACATCAACATCGCCAACATGAACGTGGGCCGCAAGAAGATCGGCGGCAAGGCGGTGATGTCCGTCACCCTGGACAAGCCCATCCCGGAGAAGATCCTCAAGGAGATACGCTCACAGAAAGAGTTCGATGACGTGAGCTTCATAACTTTTCCCTGATCTCTGGACACATCAGCCCCTTGCCGTTTGTGAACCTGTCTCAGGGGAACTGTTGGGGTGATGGCGCCGGGGCTACCTGGGGCTCCTGCGGAGGCTGTTCCTGGGGTGGAGCCAGGACGCCGCCGGCATCGCCGGGGTTGCTCTCATCGATGATGGTGTCGGCGGGGGCGCCGGGTACGGAGACGGACAAGGTCGGTCCGAAAGGAGCGCCCGTTACGGTCGGCACCGTTGAGGTCACGCCCTTCTCTTCCGGCTCGTTCTGCTTGCAGCCGCGGCTTGCCAGAAACACCAACAGTATGAGGGCGGCGCTCAACACGATGATGCCGAAAATGCGCCAGCCGCTGTTATCCTTGGAAGCCAATGGTATCTCCTCTTGATGTAATACTATTTACTATTGTAATGCAGAACGACCGGATATGCAGCCTTGGCTTCATAGTAAGCAGATATGGTTGCGCTGCTCGCCGCGCCGGCGACATCCACTGAAGGTCAGCGGCTCCCCGGGTAAGCAAACTCCGGGTGCTCCCGCCGCTCCGTCGGGACGATCCTTCATTTCCTGTGCTCTTGTGACGGAGTGATCCGGGCATACTTACGCCATACCGCGCCCGTCGCCGTTATCTTTCAATGGAATCGGGAAAAGTGTATTGTATTAGGCGTCGGCCACGCTCGGTCGGCGGTTTTCCCGTGTGTCCGCTGCCACGCGGGTTCCTTTTGGAGGGATCTTATGAGAAGTAAAAGAGATAACCCATTCACTGAATTCGATCGCCTGACCACCGAGATCGAGGAGATGTTCTTCCGTTTCTATGGAGGCCCCAGGCTGAGGATGATGAAGGGAGGCGCTTTCCAGCCGCTGGCTGATGTTTTTTACGCCAAGCAGTCGAACTCGATCATCGTCAAGCTGGAGATTCCCGGCATATCCCCCGGCGAGGTCAGGTTGACCCTCAAGGACAAGGCCCTGATCATTGAAGGCGCCCGTACCGACCCCCAGCAGGAAGGGGAAACGGTCTACCAGCAGATGGAGATCGATTACGGGCCTTTCAAGCGCAAGATCGTCCTGCCCGTAGAGGTCGATGTGGAGGATTCCAAAGCAACCTACCAGGACGGCTTCCTCACCATCGAGCTCAAGGTGATACAAAAGAGCAATGATGCGGTGAATGTTCCCATCAGCGTAAGGAAAGCAAAGGAAGAGTAGCTTATGGAAAACGGCATAGCTGATTCCCAGCCGGTGATGCAGCCGGTGGACGAGATACCGGATACCGTTCCCATCCTTCCCTTGCGGGAGACCGTGGTCTTTCCTGAGACCGTGACCCCTCTCGCCGTGGGGCAGGAGCGGTCGGTCAAGCTGATTGACGACGTGCTGCACAAAGACAAGATGCTCGGCCTGGCCACCATCCGCAACAAGGAAGCGGAGGTAGCCGGCCCCGACGATATCTACGAGATCGGTACCGCCGCCCTCATCCACAAGATGCTCAAGGTGCCTGACGGCTCTCTGCGCATCCTGGTGCAGGGTGTTTCGCGCATCAGGATCGTGAAGTATAAACAGAACGAGCCGTATCTGGTCGCGCGGGTCGAGCCGCTGGAGGACGAAGTGGAGATGACCCAGGAGATCGATGCTCTTACCCGCAACCTGCAGAACGTCTTCACCAAGATCATCGGCCTGGTTCCCTATCTGCCGGAAGAGCTGCAGATGGCGGCCTCCAACGTTGACGATCCCAGCGCCCTCTGCTATCTGATCGCCTCGGCGATCAAGATCAAGCCTGAGGAGAAGCAGGAGCTGCTGGAGGAGCTGGACGTCAAGACCCGGCTCATGCACCTGACGCGCATCCTCAACCGGGAGCTGGAGGTCTTCGAGCTGGGCAGCAAGATCCAGACGGAAGTCCAGAGCGAGATGGACAAGAGCCAGCGCGAGTACTTCCTCAGGCAGCAGATGAAGGCCATCCAGGAGGAGTTGGGGGAGACCGATGAGATCACCGCCGAGGTCAATGAACTCCGGAGCAAGATCGAAAAGCTGAAACTGCCGGATGAAGTCGAACAGCAGGCGCGCCGCGAACTGGACCGCCTCGGCAAACTGCAGCCGGCCGCCGCTGAGTACTCGGTGATACGCACCTATATCGATTGGCTGATCAGCATACCCTGGAACGATAGTACCGAGGATAATCTGGATATCAAAGAGGCCGAGCAGGTCCTGGACGAGGACCACTACGACCTGGAGAAGGTGAAGACCAGGATCCTGGAATATCTGGCGGTTGCCAAGCTGAAGAAGGATATGGCCGGGCCCATACTCTGTTTCGTGGGTCCGCCCGGCGTGGGCAAGACGTCGCTGGGTCATTCCATCGCCCGGGCCCTGGGCCGCAAGTTCATCCGCATATCCGTCGGCGGTGTACGCGACGAGGCGGAGATACGCGGTCACCGGCGGACCTATATCGGCGCCATGCCGGGCACCATCATCCGCGCCATCCGCGACGCCGGCTCCAAGAACCCGGTCTTCATGATCGATGAAGTGGACAAACTGGGAGCCGATTTCCGCGGCGACCCGTCTTCAGCGTTGCTGGAGGTGCTCGATCCTGAACAGAACGAAAGCTTCAGGGATCATTATCTCGACCTGCCATTCGACCTGAGCAAGGTGTTGTTCATAGCTACTGCCAACATGCTGGACCCGGTGCCGCCGGCACTCCGTGACCGTATGGAGGTCATCGAGCTCTCCGGTTATACCGAGGAGGAGAAGGTCGGTATCGCCAGAAAGTACCTCATTCCCAAGGAGATAGAGGCCCACGGCCTCAAGAAGAAACAGATATCCTTCACCGACAAGGCTATCCTCAAGATAATCCAGGAGTTCACCCGTGAGGCGGGCCTGAGGAACCTGGAGCGCGAGATAGCCTCCATCTGCCGCAAGGTGGCCCGGGAGATAGCCGAGGGCAAGATCACCCGCGTCACCATTGGCGAGGCGGCGGTCACCAGGTACCTGGGCAAGAAACGGTTTTTCTCCGAGGTGCGCCGTATGACCTCGGAGCCGGGGGTGGCAACCGGTCTGGCCTGGACGCTGAACGGTGGCGACATCATCTTCATCGAGGCGACCAGCATGCACGGCTCCGGCAAGCTGACCCTGACCGGGCAGCTGGGGGACGTGATGAAGGAATCGGCTCAGGCGGCGCTCAGTTGGGTGCGGTCGCATGCCGATGAGCTGGGCGTCGAGGAGGGCTATTTCCAGAAAAACGACCTGCATGTGCATGTACCCGCGGGCGCGGTTCCCAAGGACGGGCCTTCCGCAGGCATCACCATGACTACGGCGCTGGCATCCCTGGTGACGGACAAACCGGTTCTGGCGAACGTGGCCATGACCGGCGAGGTGACCCTGAGCGGCAAGGTGCTTCCCGTGGGCGGTATCAAGGAAAAGGTGCTGGCGGCCCGGCGCGCCGGCCTGGATACGGTGATCCTGCCCCGCGAGAACGAAAAGGACCTGGACGATGTGCCCAAATACCTGCGCAAGGAGATGAAGTTCATCCTGGTCGATGACGTGAGCCAGGTGCTCAGCAATGCGCTGGTTGATGGGAAAGGCAAGACCCGTCCGAGGAAGACAAGTTCTACCTCCGCCGGCAGGAAACCGGTCCGTAAGGTCAATATGAACAGGAAAGCGGCGAAGGCCCGGAAGTAGGCGCCGCGGACGCTTCTATCCGCCGGCTACCGCCGGGACTACGCTTACCTCGGAGCCGTCCGCGGCCTGCGTGGCCAGGCCGTCTTCGAAACGGATGTCCTCCCCGTTGATGTAGATGTTGATGAACCGCCGCAGTTCGCCGTTCTCCAGTAGCCTCTCGGCGATACCGCTGTGTTGTCCTTCCAGCTCCTTGATGATGTCCGATACCGGGCCGGCCTTGCATTCGACCACACCCTCACCACCGGTCAACTGACGCAGCTGGGATGGTATTCTTACTTTGACGCTCAATGTTGCTCCTTTCCTGTACCAGGCACAGGCTAGACGACTTTGTTCCCGCCGCCGCTGTTTTCAGCCAGGACCTGTGTTTCGAATTCGGACAGGGTCGGGTCGATCTCGTAGGTGCTGAGGGTGCCTGCCACCGCGTCCAGGGTCTTCAGGCCGTCACCGGTGATGTAGAGAACGACTTCATCCGTGGGGTATATCTTGCCGGCAGCCGCCAGCTTGGCGAGGACGGCGGTGGTGACGCCGCCCGCGGTCTCAGTAAAGATACCGGTAGTCTCCGCCAGCAGCTTGATGCCATCGACGATCTCCTGTTCGGTTACGCTGTCGATGAGGCCGCCGGTCTTGCGGGCTACCTCCAGCGCGAAGATACCGTCGGCGGGGTTGCCGATGGCCAGAGATTTGGCGATGGTGTTAGGTTTGACCGGCTTGATGTGCTCCTGCCCCTGCTGGAAAGCGGTCGCCACCGGACCACAGCCTTCGGCCTGGGCGCCGCAGACCACCGGTGTCTTGCGGCGGATGAGCCCCACTTCCCCCAGCTCCCAGAAGCCTTTGTGGATCTTGGTCAGCAATGAGCCGGAGGCCACGGGAACCACCACCCGGTCCGGCGCCCGCCAGTCCAGCTGCTCCGCGGTCTCGTAAGCGAGGGTCTTGCTGCCCTCGGCGTAGTAGGGCCGGACGTTGACGTTGACGAAGGCCCAGTTCTTCTCCGAGGCGATCTCGGTGCAGAGGCGGTTCACGTCGTCATAGTTACCTCGTACCTTGACCACGTTGACACCGTAGACGGCGGTGGCGATGATCTTCTGGATCTCCAGGTTGGCCGGCACGAACACGAAGGCTTCGGTGCCGGAAGCGGCCGCATGGGCGGCGACGCTATTGGCCAGGTTGCCGGTGGAAGCGCAGGCGACTACGTCGAATCCCAGTTCCCGCGCCCGCTGCAGCGCCACCGCCACCACCCGGTCCTTGAAGGAATGGGTGGGGTTGGCGGTATCGTTCTTGACCCATACTTTCTTCAGGCCCAACTCTGCGGCCAGCCTGTCCGCCTTGATAAGCGGGGTATAGCCGGCCTGCAGGTCGATCTCCGGGCGCCGTTCCACCGGCAGGAAATCGGCATAACGCCACAGTGAGGGCGGTCCGTTGCTGATGCGCTCCTTGGTGGCGCGGCGGCGGATCTTGTCATAGTCGTAGGCGACCTCCAGCGGTCCGAAACAGTATTCGCATACAAAAAGTGCCTTTAACGGATAGGTTCGACCACATTCCTTGCACTTTAACTGTTCAGCCGGCATATCGAAAAAGCTCCTTTACCGCTCGGCGTTATCGCATGAAAAAAGCCTCTGCTTGATGTGGCAGAGGCTGACAGTAAATCCCTTTCGCCACATCGCTCAGACCTCATGGTCTGCAGGAATTGGCACCTTGCGGGTCGGTTCAATAACTACCGGCTACGCAGGTTGCCGAGGCTTCACAGGGCCAGTCCCTCTGCCTCTCTTGATGCGAACAACGCGTTCCTTGTTGTAGCTACACGAGTCTAACAGGCGGGGTGACTATCGTCAAGAATAGGTGCGGCGGTGGTGCCGGGGGTCAACCCCGCCGGCGCCGGAGGGGTTGGACGATACTTCTCAGGGCCCGTTCGAGGAATATCCGGATCGACCCGCTTCGGGCTACCAGCCAGCCTTCCAGCTCTCTGGTACGGCTGGTCATGTCAACATCCTTTCCCTGCCGCTGCCGCACGATTATCCGGCCCAGTACCGATTCCAACGCAACCTGTTCGATCGGGCCGGACTGGGAATCCCCACGTACCCCGAGTCCGGCTCCCCGTCCCTGTGCGGCGGCGACTACCCGGTGTACGACAATGTGGCCATGGGGCGTCTGGTAGATGATTATCCAGCCGGTTCCGGGTACCTCCCCCGTTGCCAGTGGCCTTGCCGTGATCATATCGCCGTTACGGATATGGGGCCACATGCTGAAGCCGGTGGCGATGAAGGAGATGGTCCCGCCCCGCCTGAGTACTTCCGGGGCTATCTCTGCCAGGGGAACGCAACGATGGCTCCTGGTGTCCATTGAATCAGGATTCTTCATTTGCGTTGGGTAGCAGCAGCCTGAAGCCTCTCCCTAACCGTATCCGCCTGCAGTTCATCGCTGCCGGGACACCGGCGCAAGCTATGACAGACGGCTGGACCTTTATGTCGTTTACCGGTAAAGCGGAATCATGCTCACGGCGATGATGGAACATCGTCGCCGTGGCACTCGACGCAGTTGTTCTGCGTAGGCATACCCACCGGATGTTTTTTCACCTGGCTGCCGCCGGCGGCGGTATATTTGCCATCGACCCAATCGTTCAGCAGCACCACCGTCTTGGCGGCCACATCGGCGGAGAGCCGGGCGCATCTCTCCTTCCTGGGATCGGAAGCGAAGGGAACACCCTCTTTCGCCATCCACTTGCCTACGGATATATGACACAGTGGCGAATCGCTCACGCTGATGCTGGAAATGGCGGTTCTCGGCTCCGGTGGCTGGTAGTTGGGCAGCGCGCTGACGGTGTACCAGTTCATCACATCGTTGAGGATATCCTCACCATCCTCTCCGGCAACGAGGCCGGTGACGATGCCCACTCCGGTGAGGGTGCCGCAGAGGGTACCCCAGCCCACGGCGCCGCCGTGGCCCCACTTGGTCGACTCGATGGGGAAGTTGGTATAGGGCGCTCCGATGCTTTTCTGGAGCGGCCTGAGTATGGAGTTGGTCACGGCATAGCAGCAGTACTTCTCGTACCAGCTTTCGTAGGCGAGAGGTTGTACCTCCGAAGGATTGAGCTTCTCATACGGCCATGGCCACTCTGAAGATGAAGCACCGTTGCCGGCGGTCCCGGCACTCTGGGGTTCCTCCGTGCCGCACCCCGCCAGGCCGATGCCCGTGACCGCAGCCAGACCCACGCCGCCGACCGCCAACTTTCCAGCCAGGGGAAAGAGTTCCCTTCGCGATAGTGTTCTCCCTGCTCCGTCTGTGCCGGTTGTTTCCTGCGTGTCCATTGTGACCCCCCTTTTTTTCGCTTCACTGGACCTGTTCCCTTATGCGGTTATTCCTGTTTTGCGCTGAAGTTAATCCCGCTTTGTAGGCCGGGCGCCATACCGGTTCAGGCCGCGCCGCCGGTATCCTTGTTTTTTCCAGCCATCAGGGCGATCACGGCCGCGGCCAGCATGGTAGCTACTCCCAGGACGATCAGGAGCTGTTCGGCCCCCTTGTTGCAGGCCATCTGCGGGTTTTCGCATACCGGCAGCAGATAGAGCGGCGTGAGGATAACCAGAAGTCCGGCGCCGCCCAGTACCAGGGCCAGCAGGCGGACAGCTTCAGGTGTGCTGGCGATCATGACCGCCAGGCCTATGAGCATGATTATCAAACCCAGGGTGATTGCGCCTCTGCTGGTGAAGTAGCACGGCGAATTCCCGCCGGACATGTCCATGCCTTCCATGCCCTCATCCATCTTCGAGTCCGCTCCGGCCATGTCGCTGTTCATGTCATCCATGCCGGTGCTGGTGCCCATCCCGCCGTCCATCCCCGTGGTGGTTCCCGTGGTGCCGGTCATGGTGGTCATGTCACCGTCCATTCCGGTCGCCTGTGCGAGGAGTATGCTTTGCCCCATGGAGGCATCTTCCTTGCTCTGATAGTCACAGACCGGAAGGATGTAGCGGGGCGTGATGGCGATCAGCAATCCCAGGATGATAATGATGATGCCTGCCGCCAGTCTTACGTTGGTCTTCACAGGTTCCTCCTCCTTTACTTAATGACTGATGGTTCTCCATTATTTGGAGCAATATATATGCCAAGACTGTGAAGTGTTTCCGGTGAAGAGCGGTCACGGCTCCTTAAAGGCAAATATTCTGATAGTAATACCTGTAATTTCCGGTTTTTCTTCATGTTGGCATTCTCATCAGGAGGTGTTCTGCGCCAGGTTGCAGGGACTGGGGGATGTTGCGGAAGGTTTGCTTATGCTACACATTGTGTAGGATATGATACATCGTCAGGGCGGTGGCGTCCATCACGGAGTCGCTCTACTCCCATTCGATGGTGCTGGGTGGCTTGGATGATATATCCAGGGCCACACGGTTGACGCCGTCCACCTCGTTGATGATGCGGTTGGATACGGTCTCCAGAAGCTCATAGGGCAGGCGGGCCCAGTCGGCGGTCATGGCGTCCTCGCTGGTCACCGCCCGGATGACTATGGGATAGGCGTAGGTGCGTGAATCGCCCATGACACCCACGCTGCGGATGGCCGGAAGGACGCAGAACGACTGCCACAGCTTGCGGTAAAGCCCGGCGCGCCGGACCTCCTCCTGGAGGATGAAGTCCGCCTTTCTCAGGATCTCCAGGCGCTCCTGCGTAACTTCGCCGATGATGCGGATGGCAAGGCCGGGCCCGGGGAAGGGCTGGCGCCACACCATGTTGTCCGGCAACCCCAGTTCGGCGGCGACGTTGCGTACCTCGTCCTTGAAGATATTCCTCAGCGGCTCTACCAGTTCCAGATCCATGTCAACCGGCAGCCCGCCCACATTGTGATGCGACTTGATCCGGGCCGCGTCGCGCGTACCGCTTTCGATGACATCGGAATAGAGGGTCCCCTGCACCAGGAAGCGGGTGTCTTCCAGCCGTTGCGCCTCCGCCTCGAAGATGCGGATGAACTGCTCGCCGATTATCTTCCGTTTCTGCTCCGGCTCGGTGACGCCGGAAAGCAGCGTCAGGAACTTCTCCTGCGTTCGCACATGGACCAGCGGTACCCGGAAGTGGTTCTCGAAGGCATCGATCACCTGTTCTGCCTCGTTCATTCTCAGCAGCCCGTGGTCCACGAAGATACAGGTGAGGTTGTCGCCGACAGCCCGGTATACCAGCAGCGCCGCCGTCGAGGAATCGACGCCGCCGGAGAGGCCGCATATCACCTTATGGTCGCCTACCTGTTCGCGGATGGCCGCCACCGAATCCTCGATGATGGAGACCACGGTCCAGGTGGGCGAGCAGTCGCAGGCGTTGAACAGGAAATTCTTGAGGATATCCGTGCCGTGGGGCGTGTGCACCACCTCAGGGTGGCACTGGATACCGAACAGGCGCCGGCCGGGGTTCTCCATCACTGCCACCGGAGAGCTGTCGGTGGAGCCGGTGGGTTCGAAGCCGGCGGGTGGATCGGTCACCGAGTCGCGATGGCTCATCCAGCAGGTCTGCCGTTCCGGCAGGTCGTCGAAAAGGATGCCTTCCCGGGAGAGCCGCAGCTCGGTCTTGCCGAACTCGCTGTTGCCGGTCTTGGTCACCGTGCCGCCCAGTGCATGCGTCATCAGCTGCATACCGTAGCAGATGCCGAGGACCGGGATGTCCAGCTCGAATATCCGGGGGTCGATGGACAGGGCGTCGTCGGCGTAAACACTGGTGGGGCCCCCGGACAGGATCAGCCCCTTGGGTTTACGGGCGGCTATATCGTCGACCGGGGTATCGTAGGGTATCAGCTCGGAATAAACCCGGCATTCACGGACCCGCCGGGCGATGAGCTGGCTGTACTGCGCGCCGAAATCTAGGACTAGGACTGTTTCCATGGGTGACTTATTATATCAGTAACCTCAAACCTTCATCGAGAGGCATGGGTTCCAGGCCCAGATCCTGTCTGACCGTATCGCTGGCGCACAGGCTCCCGGCCAGAAGCATCTTCAACTGGTCCGGCGTCAGCAGCGGTCGGGACATCAGGCGCTGGCTGAGTCGTGCCATGGGTTTCACCACGGCCAGGGGGACATGGGCCTTGAACCGTTTTTTATCCAGGACGCGACAGACGGCGTCGACAAGCTGGTTATAGTCCATGACCTCCGGGCCGCATACCTCGTATTCCCTGTTAACCGCTTTTCGGTTTTCCATGGCGCCGGCGAAACAGGCGGCGACGTCGAAGACGGAGACGGGCTGCAGGCGGTAACGGCCGTTGCCCGGCACCGGTATCACCGGCAGGGTGCGCACCTGTTTGAACAGCATATTGGTGAAATCGCCGCCGGGGCCGTAGATGAGCGATGGGCGGAAGATGGTGTAAGCCAGGCCGCTGGCGCGAACCGCTTCCTCGGCGGACCATTTGGTGCGGAGGTATTCCGTCTCCGCATCTGGCCCGGCGCCCAGGGCGCTCATGTGCAGGTAGCGATGGGCTCCGGTCACGGTGGCGGCGGCCAGGGCGTTCATGGTCCCCCTGACATGGATCTGCTCGAAGGTGGCTCCGCGGGGCTCGAAGATGATGCCCACCAGGTGGATAAAGATATCGCAGCCCCTGGCGGCGGCGGCGATGGCGTCGGCGTTCATGATGTCACCGGCGGCAAGTTCCGCTCCCAGGCTGCGCAGGTAGTCAGCCTCCGGTTCACCGGTATTGCGCACCAGGCACCGGAGCCGGTAGCCCCCGGATGCCAGCCGGGACGCCAGGTTCCTGCCGACGAAACCGCCGGCGCCGGTTATGAATACCGTTCCCTTGTCATTACCCCCGGGCTGCATCGGAGTTCATGGACCCCCGTGTTTGCAGGTGTGGTCGAAATGCTACTCGGCGTTATCCATTTGTTTTTCCTCCTTCTCCGAAACTCCCGCGTCGGCGAAGGTCGCCATCTCACTGAGCACTTTGGTGCTTGCCTCCACCAGGTTTGCCGCCAGGGCGGCGCCGGTGCCCTCGCCCAGGCGCATATCCATGAACAGCATGGGCTTGAGGCCCAGATGGTCAAGGATCAGCTTGTGCCCCGGCTCGACACTTACGTGCGAGGCGATCATGTAATCCTTGGCGGCGGGACAGATGCTGGCGGCGATCAGCGCCGCGGCGCCGGAGATGAACCCGTCGATGACCACGGGGACACGGTTGGCGGCGGCGCCGATGATGACCCCTGCCAGTCCGCCTATTTCCAGGCCGCCGACTTTGGCCAGCACGTCCAACCCGTCCTCCCGGTCCGGCCGGTTGGTCTTCAGGGCGCGCCGTATCACTTCGCGCTTCACATTGAGGCCGCCCTTGTCGATGCCCGTGCCCCGTCCCGTGGCCTGCTCTACGCCCACTTCCGAGAAAACGGCCAGTATGGCGCTGCTGGGCGTGGTGTTGCCGATCCCCATCTCGCCCGTTCCCAGCAGGTCGGCACCGGCGGCGATCTCGTCTTCAGCCACCTGGATGCCGGCCTCGATGCTGGCGACGGCCTCCTGGCGGCTCATGGCGGGACCGTTCACCATGTTGTCCGTCCCCGGCTTGATCTTCCTGTCCAGCACCAGGGGATGGTTGATCTCCGCGGCCACACCCATGTCCACCACCCGCACCTCGGCGCCCGTGTGCCGCGCCAGCACGTTGATGCCGGCGCCGCCGGCGGCGAAGTTGGCGACCATCTGGGGGGTGACCTCCTGCGGGAAGGCGCTGACGCCCTCGGCCACGACGCCGTGATCGCCGGCCATGACGATGATGACCTTGTGGTTGATGGCGGGCAACGGGTTTCCCTGTATCCCCGCCAGCCTGATGGACAGTTCCTCGAGTACCCCCAGGCTGCCCTGGGGCTTGGTAAGCTGATCCTGTCTGGCGGCGGCCAACTCCATGGCCTCCAGGTCGAGAGCCTTGACGTTGGCGATTGTTTCCTGAAGTTTGATCATCCGTTCTCCTTTATCCTGATTGTGCCGGTGATTTGGCTATGAGCGACCGCACCTGTCCGGTCGGCACCCGGTAATGGCGATTGTGAGCGCAGCCAGCGAGATCGCTGATTGCAGGAACAGGGAAGTCCGGTACTCGCGTGCCCCCGGGACCGGCAGCGAGTGGAAGCGGCGCGAATGTGTCGGAAAATAACGCCGGCGGCCGCGGGCCGGATCCGTCCAGGGCAGTACCTGTTCCACGTCGGGAAGCACTCCTCCCATGGCGCACCAGAAGGCGGTTGACCGCCAGCCGCAACTGCTGCCCACCAGGCCCAGCATCAGCATCACCATGAATCCCTCGGCCTTGTGGGCGGAGATATCCTTGTGCGGCACCAGATCCAGCAGGGCATGGCCGGCGAGGCCGGCGGAAAAGGCGACGAGCGGGCGTTTGAACAGGCGTCCCGCGGCCGCGTTGATTCCGGTGTGGGGGACCAGCATCACGGGAAGTTCCTCCGGGGGATAGTTGTGGTCCGGATAAGCCAACATTCTCAATTATTCGTTTATCAAATGCAAACCTGACGCCCGCCGGCGCGGGCGAAAAATGCTCGTCCCCTCGAGGCGTAGGGACCAGGGCTTCGTTCAGGCGCCCGGGTCTTCCACTCCCCAGATATCCTCGTAAGCTATGCTGGAAGGACAGAGCGGCTCGATAACGCAATCGCCGCAGCGGGGTTTGCCGGCCTTGCAGGCGCGGCGCCCGTGGGTCACCAGGTTGATGTGAAAGGCGAAGATGTCTTCCGGCGGTGTTATGGCCGTCAGTATCTTGTGGGCATCTTCACGGCTGGCGTCCTCGCCGATGAAGTCCAGCCGCTTCGAGACGCGATAGACGTGGGTGTCCACCGGCATCACCGGCCGGCCCAGGGCGAACAGCAGCACGCAGGAGGCGGTCTTGACGCCGACGCCGTTGAACCCGGTCAGGTAGGCGATGGCCGTATCATCATCCATCTCACCCAGAAAGTCCATGTTCAGGTCGCCGTGCTCCCGGAGCAGGCGGTTGAGGGCGTCCTTGATGTAAGCCGATTTGGTATCCGACAGGCCGCCGGAGCGGATGGCGGCGGCGATGCCGCTGCGCCGGGCGGCGGCTACTTCCACCCAGGTGGGATACTCCTGCCGCAGGGAGCGCAGCGCCCGCTCCGAGTTGGTGTCCGATGTGTTCTGCGACAGTATGGTATAGACCAGTTCCTCCACCGGTTCGTACCGGGGAGACCAGCGGGGCCGGAAGTACTTCTCGTCCAGCAGCCTGATGATCACAGGCAGGCGCGCGGGGACTATGACCATGCCTGTCCTCCCGCGCATATCTTCAGGGCCGCCGGCGCCACCGATATGCTGACGGGCAGTTCAGCCACGACCTCGCCGTCGGTCTGTACCGGTACCCGGACGCCGGGCTCGCAGGAGACCCGGATCCCGGTGGCGCGGAAGCTCTCGGCCACGGCTGTATCTACCGTTCCCTTCCCCAGGGCGCCGATCCAGAACTTGATCATCTCCGGCAGGCTCCTCCCCTTGAGCACGCAGATGTCCAGCAGGCCGTCGGCCATGCTGGCCAGAGGCGTGGGGCCGAACCTGCCGCCGTAATACCTGGAATTGGAGGCGATGACAAAAAAGCCATGCGTTTTCCGCCCGTCGGCGTTGATGGTCAGCAAGGACAGTTTTTCGCCGAAAAAGGTCTTCAGGCCCGACAGGGGGAACGCCCCCCGTCGGATGGTGCGCTTGAGCGCCGGGTTGATGTTCTTGATCACCAGGGCGTCAAAACCGACGCCGGCCATGAGGATGAAATACCGCTCTCCGGCCAGGCCCAGATCGACGGTGATGCTGTTACCTTTTACAGCCAGTTCGCATGCCCTGGCCGGCGCAACGGGAATCTCCAGCTCCAGCGCCAGCACGTTGGCCGTGCCCATGGGGATGACGGCCAGCTCCGTTTCGCTACCGGCGAGCCCGTTCACCACCTCATTGATGGTGCCGTCCCCGCCCGCCGCCACCAGCCGCGCCACTCCCGCCCGGACGGCTTCCCGGGCCAGCCGTGTAGCGTCGCCGGCTCCCGTGGTCCGGAGCAGTTCCACTTCGACGCCCAGCCTCCTGAACTCCGCCGTCAGATCGCGGCCCATATCCCTTTTACCCCCACCGGCAACGGGATTATATATCAGGGGAAATACAGCCATCGACCTGCCCGCTTTCCAGGAAGTCACACCATCATCCTATGGCAGCGGCATCGGTAGGCGCCGACGTCCGGCGAACCGGACATAGTCGCTGTAACCGGCGTCGCGGGCCAGCTGGAGCAGCTGGTCGAACTCCCGGCCTACCTGGGAAGGCTTGTGCGAATCCGAGCCGAAAGTGATGGGGACGTCGTATTCCCTCATTATCCTGAGTATCTTCAGGCTGGGATAGATCTCGCCCACGGGTTTGCTCAGGCCCGAGGAGTTGAGCTCGATGGCCACATCGCTTTTGGCCAGCGTTGCGGCGACCCGCCTGTATAGCTCCGCCAGGTCGCGCCGGGGACGATGACCGTATTTCTTGACTACGTCCAGGTGGGTCATGATGTCGAACAGGCCGGTACGGGCCGCCGTCATCACCAGCCCGAAGTACTCCTCGTAGATATCGTCAATGTCCCTTTTTTCGAACTCGAACTTGAAGCGCGACTGATCGAAGCCCCAGCCGCCCACAAAATGGACCGAGCCATAGATGTAATCGAACTCATAACGGGCCAGCACCGCGGCCACATCCTCCAGGTGGTCGTGGATGAAGTCCGCCTCGATGCCCAGGCGCACCGGGTAGTCGGGATTGGCCTGCTGCAGCCGCTGCACCTGTTCGATGTAGCGCGGCAGGTCGTCGTGGGACATTGCCAGGGTGGGGTCGTCTATATGGAACAGCGGCAGGTGGTCGGCGAATCCCATCTCCGGCAGGCCCTGCTCCCGGGCCGTCTGCACATATTCATCCATGGTGCCGCCGGCGTGGCCGCAGAACGGTGTGTGGATATGATAATCGGGCAACTGCCGGTGCACATCTGCCTCCGTCCCTCCGGCTGGACTGTACGGTGACTGGTTTAATCATAAACGAAACGGCCCCCGGCGCCATACCGGTTGTATTAGTAAAATCAATTTTGTACCATTAGGCTTATCTAACTTAATAATTTCTATTTATCGATTTTGCCTTGGAGGCATAATGATAACTGAAGCGGTAGAGGAATATCTGGAGACCATCTACAAGATGTCTTTGGAAGAGGGGCCGGTCATCGCCGCCCGCCTGGCGGAGCGCATGGGGGTATCACCGCCCACGACGGCCGATATGCTCCGTCGCCTGACGGAGGCCGGCTTCGTCAAGGTCTCGCGCAAGAAAGGGGTACGTCTTACCGACAAGGGCGGGGAGATGGCGGAAACCCTGGTGCGGCGCCACCGGCTCTGGGAGCGTTTTCTCACCGATGTGCTCGGTTTCGACTGGGACCAGGTGCATGAGGAGGCGTGTAAACTGGAGCACGCCATCAGCGACCAGGTGGAGGAAAAGCTGGCGGCGATGCTGGGCGACCCCGAGACCTGTCCCCACGGTCATCCCATCCCCGGCAGTAAGGCGGCTCGCCGGTCGGCCAGTGACAAGCCGCTGTCAGACCTGTGCGTCGGCGATGAGGCGGTCATCGCCAAGGTGACCGAAGAGGAGCCCAAACTGCTCCAGTACCTGGCCAGCCTGGGGCTGTTGCCCGACGCCCACATCAGCATCAAGGAGATAGCGCCGTTCAAAGGTCCGTTGCTGGTGCAGGTGGCCGGCGCCCAGTACGCTCTGGGTCAGGAAGTGGCGTCCAAGATAATGGTGAGGTCAGCTTAAGTATTGGCTTTTTCCTGTCACAGCGCCCTGCATAAACTCCACGAGCAAACCGACTTCACCATCGCCCTGGCGGGCAATCCCAACGTGGGCAAATCCAGCGTCTTCAACAGCCTTACCGGTATGGGCGTCGATACGGCCAACTATCCCGGCATGACGGTGGAAGTGAATATGGCCACCACCACCCTGGATGACACCATTATCGGCATCATCGACCTGCCCGGCACTTACGCCCTGGGGACAGTATCCGAAGACCAGTGGGTGGCGCGGCAGGGGGTTCTGGACGGCCGCCCCGATGTGGTGGTGATGGTCCTCGACGCCACCAAGCTGGCTCGCAACCTCTATATGCTCATCCAGTTCCTGGAACTGGGCTACCCTATGGTCGCTGCCCTCAATGTCGTCGATGTCGCCCGCCGCCAGGGGAGGAACGTCGACATCAAGGCCCTGTCACGGCACCTGGGCATTCCCATCATACCCACGGTGGCTAACCGCGGTGAAGGACTGGAAGAACTGATGGAGATGGCGGTCGACGTGGCCCGGGCCCGGCAGAACCCCTCGCCCCAGGGGCTGGTTTACGGCCATGATATCGAGCTGCAGATTGCCCGCCTGACCAACGCCATCACCTCGGCGGACCTGGAGGATCCATACGGTCTTCCACACCGGGCCCTGGCGATGCTGCTGCTGGAGAAGGACTCCGAGTTCCTGGAGATAACGGCTTCCATGCCCGGCTGGGGTCCGGTGCTGGAGCTGGCCGCGGAGCTGCGCGCTGACATCGAGCGGGAGCACGGCCAGCCGGCCTGCAGCCGCGTCGCCGCCGAACGCCACGCCCTGGCGGGAATGATCGCCGCGGAGGTGGAGACCGTTGAGGAGCCGGAGAAACCGCCGCTGGGAGAACGGTTGTGGCGTTATACCACCAGTCCGGTAACCGGCATGCCTATCCTGTTCGCCGTGCTGGCGGCCATCTTCGTGCTGATGTTTTTCATCGGTGACAACCTGGCGACCGTCATGAGCCAGGCCTGGGTTACCTATATCGAAGCACCCATCAGCAACGCTCTCTTCGCGTTGCTGGGGGAGAACGTTTTCTCGATGACACTGCTCTGGGTGGTGAAAGGGGTCGAGGCGGCCCTGACTATCGGCATACCCTACGTATTGACTTTTTATCTGATCCTGGCTGTGCTTGAGGACAGCGGCTACCTCAATTCGGTCGCCTTCCTCACCGATGCCGTGATGCACCGTTTCGGTCTGCACGGCCGGGCTATCATCCCCATCATCGCCGGCGCCGGCTGCAACGTTCCCGCCATTATCGGCACCAGGGTGCTGACCACTACGCGGGAGCGGCTGCTGGCGGGCATCCTAATCGTACTGGTCCCCTGCAGCGCCCGCACCGCCGTCATCTTCGGCGCCGTGGCCTATTATGCCGGCTGGCAGTATGCTCTCTTGATATATGGAATATTACTGGTACTATGGGTGCTGGTTGGGCTGGGTCTGAACAGGATAATGCCCGGGGCATCCACGGGTCTGGTGATGGAGATGTTCCCCTTCCGCAGGCCTCATCTCAAAACCATCCTCAGGAAGACCTGGTTCCGCTTCAAGGCATTCATCTATCTGGCGGCGCCGATCCTGATCTTCGGCAGCGTCATCCTGGGAGCCCTGTACAACACGGGCCTGCTATGGGACCTGACGACGCCCATGTCGCCGGTGATCGAGGGCTGGATGGGACTGCCGGCGGTTGCCGGGCTGACGCTGATCATGGGCATCCTGCGTAAAGAGCTGGCGCTGCAGCTGCTGGTGACGCTGGCCATTGTGGAATACGGGGACGCGGCACGGGATAACCTGTTGCTGCTGATGACCAAACAGCAGCTGTTCGTCTTCGCGCTGGTGACGGCTATCTACATCCCCTGCGTCGCCACCATCGCCGCCCTGGGCCGGGAGCTGGGCTGGAAGAAGTCCCTGGCCATCATGTCCTTCACCATCGTCCTGGCGGTACTGGTGGGTGGTCTGGTCAACCAGTTCAGCCGGGCCGTGGGCTGGAGCTGAACGGTAAAGCAATACCCGCGACCTTCCGATACTTGTTTATCGAGGCTGGCTCACTTCATCTCAGGGGGAGGTGATCAAAGTGGTCTATGACGACAGGGTCCGGACCCATCTTGTCAGGGCAAGGATCCTCACGGATGGATTCGAGATAGAGGGCAACGTCCACATCAAGCAGGGCATGGACAGCGGCAAGGTGTCCGATATCCTGAGCGCTCCCGATTCGGCCTTCATCCCGGTGACCCAGGCCAAGTGCACCAACAGGGCATCCGTTTCATCGAAACCGGTGCATACGGACTGCACTATTGTTCAGGTGAAGACCATCAAGATGGTATTTCCCTTCGAGGACTGAACCACGTCCGGGGGACGCTGCCGGCCCATTTGGCATACTTGTACAATGATACTAGGTATTCTTTATACACTTGTATAATATATCTTTGTACAGAAGGGCCTATTATCCAGGCAGACAGTCTACACGTACAGCGGGGGAATTATCCATCCGGCCATGGCACTAACTGTTTCCGACATCCTTGAACTACCCATCCTTGCCGAGGCCAAGGTTCTTGCCGGCAAGGATGGCATGTCGCGCCAGGTAACCCAGGTCACCGTCGGCGAAGTCCCCGACATCGGCGACTGGCTCACCGGCAGCGAACTGGTGCTGTCCACCTTCTTCGGAGTGGAGACCACCCCCGAGGCGCAGACCGAGTTCGTACGCAAGATCATCAAATCCGGCGCCGCCGGCCTGCTGCTCAAGCCCGAGCGTTTCATCAAGGCGGTGGATTCGGAGATGATCGCCCTGGGCGACCGCAACAGCTTTCCCGTGATCGAAGTACCCGCCGAGGTGCGCTGGACCCATGTCATAGCCGATATCTCCGAGCGCATCGTCGGTGAGCATCTTTCCCTCCTGGAACGTTCCCGCGACATCCATCAGAAGCTGCTGGACGTGGTTATCAACGGCGGCAGCTGGCAGTCCATAGCCGATACCACCGTTGAGCTGCTGGGCAGACCGGTGCTGCTGGAGGATTCCTTTTTCGACATTCTGGCCAACGCCGTGCCGGAAGGGAGCGATACGGGCATCATCGACAGTTTTGATGAGATGAGGAAGACGGGAAGAAGGGAGGTCCGTCCCGAGGGCCTGTCCCGGTCGGAGAGATACCAGCGCGTCAACCTCGAGCAGAAGAAGGAGTTTCCCGCCAAGGTCACCGTTCCCATAGTGGTCAGCCATGATGTGCTGGGCTATGTCTCCAGCTTTGAGATTGATTCGGCGCTGAACGAGCTTGACCTTATCGCCCTGGAAAGCGCCGCCACCATAGCCGCCCTGGAGATGGGGCGCGAACTGGTCCGTATGGAGACCGAGAACCGCCTGCGCGGCGACTTCGTCGACGACCTGCTCGCCGGTGAGTTCAATGCCGGGCCCACCATGCTGCAGCGCGCCAGCTACCTGGGCGGCGACCTGAGCCGGGGATGCATGGTGCTCATCGCCGATATCGATTCCTTCGGGGACTACGTCATCAACAACAAGCTCAAGGAGCCGGAGGTACAGAGGATCAAGAACCGCTATTTTGGCGGCATCAAGCAGGTGATCCGCTCCTACCACGAGAAGGCGCTGCTCACACCCAGGAGCGATAACGTAATTGCCTTTCTGCCGCCCCTGGCCGGAGAAGAGGGCAAGTTGCAATCGGTGGCGCGTTCCACCGCCGCCAAGATCCGTCTCACCTGCCGCGAGCTGCTTCCGGACCTGACCGTCTCCATCGGTCTGGGACGGTTCCATGAGAAGCCGGGCGAGACCGGCCGTGCTTACCGCGAGGCGCAGACGGCGCTGAGGGTCAGCCAGCGCCTGGGAGAGACCGGCGCCATCGCCACTTTCGACGACATGGGCATCTACAAGCTGTTGCTGAGCGCCCTGGAGGAGGACCCGGAAGAGGTCCGCAACTTCTACGAGGAGACCATCGCCGTAATACAGCGCTACGACAAGGAACACAAGACCGACCTGGTGGGCACGCTGGAGACCTTCCTGGCCAATAACCGCAGCGTCGCCGCCACCGCCGAGTCGCTGTTCACCCACCGCCACACCATACGTTACCGCCTGGGCCGTATCGCCGATCTCACCGGCCTTAATGTCAACAAGAGCGAGGACCAGGAGAAGCTGGGATTCGGCCTCAAGGCCATGCGGCTCTTGCGCCGGTAGCAGAGACCCCGGGGTTCAGTTGCAGGCCAGTTTTCCCAGGAGACTTTCGTTAAGATCCTTCGGATCGTCCTTGCCGATAAGGCCCACGGCGTCAGCCCGGCAGCGGGAGCAGTGTGACATCTGGGGGATATAAGCCCGGGCTTTCCGCCGGAGCGCCATTATCTCACAGTGGCTGGGTTCGGGGACGTGCTGAAAAGCTGTCCCCTCCACCGGATACAGGGGCATGAGGTTCAGAAGGTCCACCGACAGTCCCCGCATCTTTTTAACCACATCCAGGACATGGAAGTCGTTGATGCCGGGAATCACCACGGTGTTGATCTTTACCGTGAGGCCGGCCCGTTTCAGGCGCCTGATGGCATCGAGCTGTCGCTCAAGCAGGACCTCCGCCGCTTCCACGCCCCGGTAGGTCCTGCCGTCCAGCCGGACCCATTTGTAGATTTTTGCTCCCAACTCGCTATCGACGGCATTAACAGTCAGGGAAAGGTGGTTGATGCCCGAACTGATGATGTCGTCCAGGTGGTCGACCGCCAGCAGGCCGTTGGTGGAGAGACAGAGCAGTAGCTGCGGATACCTTTCCCTGACCAGCGCCAGCGTTCCAAAGGTATCTTCGGGATTGGCCAGCGGGTCCCCGGGTCCGGCGATGCCCACCACGGAGATATGGGGCATGTTTTTCATCACCCTGCCCAGGTGCGCCAGCGCCGCCGCCGGCGTATAGACCCTGCTGGTAACACCGGGCCGGCTCTCGTTGGGGCAGTCGTGAAGCCGGTTGCAATAGTTGCACCGGATATTGCACCGGGGAGCCACCGCCAGATGTATGCGGCCGTACTTTCCTTTCACGTCGGCGTTAAAGCAGGGATGGTCTGTTATTCGATGTATTTTTTTATTCATGGCTGGCTCCCGACCTACATATAGCTGTAACCGTAACCCAGGTCGTCCTGTTTCCTGGCGATGATAGTGTTGGTCAAGATATCCAGGAGGTTCATCGCCCCCCGGTAACCGGTATGCAATATCCTCTGGGCGCCGATGCGGTCATGGATGGGGTATCCCACCCGGACCAGGGGGACGTTGATCCTCCTGGCGATATGGTTCCCCTTGCTGTTGCCGATCAGCAGGTCCGCGCCCGCCGCCAGGGTATGATCGTAGATATCATCGAAATCAGCCTCCCTGAGTATGGCCGGCGGCGTATCCAGGCTGCCGGTTATCGTCTCTATCTCCGCCACATACCGCGCGTTGCCGCCGCCGCTGGCGCATACGACCGGAAATATTCCGGCATCCACCAGGAACGAGGTCATGGCGATGACGAATTCCGCATCACCGTAGATAACCGCTCTCTGGCCGAAAAGATATTTGTGAGCGTCCACCATGGCGTCCAGCAACCGGCTTCTTTCATCCTGATATTTCTGCGGCGTCGGCCCGGCGGTCACCTCGCTCAGAGTGTTGAACAACAGGTCGCTGTTCCTGATGCCTATGGGAAGCGGCAGCCGGTATCCCCTGACGCCGAAACGATCATCCAGCAGCCGGGCGCTGGACTGATTTGCGTCGCCGGCCAGGTTGAACTCGATGGAGCAGGAGGAGGAACCCGCCCTCTCGATATCCTCGAACCTGGTGCCGCCACGCGGGATCCGGTAAAAGGTATCGCCGATACCGGCGTCCAGTGTCCCGGAGCAGTCAGGCAGGATCATCGACTCCACCTGGCAATCATCCATGACCTCCCTCAGGTACCGGATATCGGCCGGCGAGAGGAACCCGGGGAAAAGGTTGACCGCTCCGTTATCCTCACCGCCGCGCGCGAACCGGTCGAGGATGGCGACACAGGAATCATAGAAGCCATCCGTGTGACTGCCACTGTAACTGGGCGTGGATACGGGGATGATCTTCACATCCCTCAGGCCCGGCTCCTCCTCCAGGAGGTCATCTATGATCATCTTCACGTTGTCGCCGATGGTCTCGGTGAGGCAGGTAGTGGCCACGCACAGGACGGAGGGAGAATATTTCGCCACCACGTTCCTGATGCCCTGTTTCAGGTTGGCCTCGCCACCGTAGATTGCTCCCTGTTCGCTCAGGGAGGAGGAGGCGATATCAACCGGTTCGTTGTAGTGGCCCGAGATGTACCGCCTCATGTAGGTGCTGCAGCCCTGGGAGCCATGGAGAAGCACCATGGAGTTCTCGACCCCGCTGAAGGCCAGGCATGCTCCCAGGGGTCGGCACATCTTGCAGGGGTTGGTTGTGGAAGCGTGGCTGTTAGCCATGCCTCTCCACCCCGTCCGCCAGGTTCGCCCGGGGAACCCACTGCCATACGGGGCTGGCGATAGAGCCATAAACTTCTTTGGCAAAATTAAGCATGCCGACGAATCCTTCCAGGGGCAGCTTGCGCTCGTGGTTATGGTCGCAGAAGGAGATCCCCAGCTTGTAGGCCACCGGTCTTTCCTTGACGCCGCCGACGAATATGTCCACGCCCTGATTCTTCATCAGCTGGGCCAGCTCCAGGGGGTTGGCGTCATCGATGATGACCGTTCCCGGATCGGCCTCATCCTTGATATCTTCGTAGTCCTGTTCCTTGCCGGTCTGGGAGCCCACCACCACCACCTGCATGCCGATATCCCGGAAGGCCTTGATCAGGGATATGGCTTTGAAGGCGCCGCCTACGTAAACCGCCGCCTTTTTACCTGCAAGTTTCTCCCGGTAGAACTCCAGCTGTGGCAGCAGCCGGTCCAGTTCGTGCTTTATCAACTGCCCGGTCTTCCTGTTGACGCCCTCATCGCCGAAGAAAGCGGCGATATCACGCAGGCTGGCCGCCATGTCTTCGCTGCCGAAATAGGAGACCCGGATGAAGGGGATGCCATACTCCTTTTTCATCATCCTGGCCAGATGCATCATGGAGCCCGAGCATTGAACCACGTTCAGGGCCGCGGTATGGGCCCGGGCCACATGGGCGACCCGGGAGTCACCGCTGATATTGGCCACCACCCTGATCCCCATCTTCTCCAGGTACTCGCGGATGATCCAGATCTCGCCGGCCAGGTTGAAGTCGCCCAGGATGTTGATGGACAACGGGACCGTACCCTCGCCCCGGGAGCCGATGAGTTCGAACAGCGCCTGGCAGGCCGCCTTGTAGCCGGCGTTCTTGTTCCCCTTGAACCCTTCCGACTGGACGGGGATGACCCTTATCCCCTTCTCCCGCTCCACCCGGGCGCACACGGCCTTCAGGTCGTCGCCGATGACTCCCACGATACAGGTGGAGTACACAAAAGCCCCCTGGGGCTGGTGCTTGTCGATCAGCTCGCACAGGGCCCGGTACAGCTTGGGCTCTCCTCCAAAAATAATGTCCTGCTCCTGGAGGTCCGTTGAGAAACTGAACCGGTGCAGTTCCGGGCCGGAGGAGAGGCTGCCCCTGATGTCCCAGGTGTAGGTGGAACAGCCGATGGGTCCGTGGATCAGGTGCAGGGCATCGGCTATGGGGTATATCACTACCCTGGCGCCGCAAAAGACGCAGGCTCTCTGGCTGACCGCGCCCGCCACGCTGTCCGCGTCGCAGGCCATGGCCGTCGTTTCGCCGCCGCCGGTCTTTTGCAGGATATGGCCTTCTCTTCCCGAGATGACATCGATGCAGTGGTTTTTTTCCGTTATTTCAGTCATGGTGTCTGGCTGCCTCATTCCTAGAGGAGCAGCTCGAACCTCTCCTCAGGCGCGTCCCGGTCCAGCCGCTCCAGCAGGGTGTTGCCGATCCTCTCCACCATGCGGGCGGCGCCGGCGTATCCCATCACCGGAAAATGGAACAGGTTGGCGCGGTCGGATATGGGGAACCCCACCCGTATCAGCGGGATGTCCTCGGCCCGGGCGATGTACTTTACATGGGTGTTGCCCAGCAGGAGATCCACCGGCTGGTTCTTTATCAGCTGATGGAGGGTGAACAGATCACCGCCGTTGATTATATTGGCATCCGGATACTTCCCGGAGACCAGTTCACCGGCCTCCGCCTCGAAGGCCGCGCTCTTGGTGCCGGACAGGATATGCACCGGCTCCATCCCCAGGCCGATCACCAGGCTGGTCATGCCGCTGACGATATCCGGATCGCCGGAGATGGCGACTTTTTTCCCGTGGAAGTGGGGGTGGGCGTCATGCATCATGTCCACCAGCCGTCCCCGCTCACGCTCCAGCTCCCCGGGGATGGCTTTGCCCGTGATTTCCGACAGCCTCATGACCAGGCTATCGGTATTGGCGATGCCGATGGGTGTGGGCATCAGCACCGCCGGCACGCCGGATCTGTCCTCCAGGGCGCCGGCCGCCAGGGCTCCCGACTCCCGGCAGATGACGAAGGTGGCCAGGGAGTTGGCCGTATCCTCCAGCTCGGGGATAGTGGTGCCGCCCTCCGGATAGAGTTCCAGCTCACCGGTCAGCGGGGCGTCGAGGACGCCGCTGATATCGGGGAAGACAATGGAGTCGATATCCATCATCGCCAGGAGCCTCTTGATCTCCCTGATATCCCCCGGCTCGGCGTTGAAGCCGGGGATGATGTTGACCCTGGACGACCCGGAGTCCTCACTCCTGGTGGCGAAGCTGTTTACCATGGACTCCACCATGCGGGCGTAGCCCAGCAGGTGGGTTCCCACGTAGCTGGGGGTGCTGGCATTGATGATCCGCACGTTCTCCGGGATATCCCCGTCGATGTCCATTTCCTCCACGATACTGTGAACGTCGTCGCCGATGGTCTCGGCCACGCAGGTAGTATGGATGGCGATCACCTCCGGCCGGTAGATATGGACGATGTTCCTGATGGCCTGCTTCAGGTTGCCGCCGCCGCCGAAGACCGCCGTATCCTCCGAGAAGGAACTGCTGGTCCCCATGACCGGTTCCCGGTAGTGCCTGGTCAACTGCGTCCTCAGGTATGAGGAACATCCCTGGGAGCCATGGCTGTGGGCCATGCAGTTATGTATGCCGGCCGCGGCCAGGGCCGCGCCGATGGGCTGGCAGATATTGGTGGGGTTGATCTTCACCCCTTTTCTCTCCATGAGCTCCTGTTTGGTGTGGTTAAGCATCGCTGCCGCTCTCCTTTTTCCGCCACGGGGGCTTCATGTATTTAATGGTCGGGGTGCTTACCGCCATATCGATGTCTTTGGCGAAGATGAGCGCTCCGTCAAAACCGGTATAGGGGCCGCTGTAGTCATAAGAGTGCAGTTGCCGGGAGGGAACGCCCATTTTTTCCACGACGTACTTGTCCTTGATCCCCGAACAGAACACATCGGGCTGGAGCTCCCTGATGATGGCCTCGGTCTCGAAGTGATTGAGGTCGTCCACGATAAGGGCCCCTTTCTTCATGTGGGCGATCATCCCCTCGTAGTCCAGCAGGTGGCCGCCGAGCTCATCCTTTTTCTGTTCAAGGTCAGCGGGAGGTTCGCAACCGCTCTCCCTTTCGTAGTGGAGGTCCGGCACCACCCTGCTGATGGCGGTCTCCTTCATATCGGCCAGGACCTGCCGGCCTTCGTAGTCGTCTCTGTGGGCGAACTCGTAGCCGGCCATGACCACGTTCATGCCCAGCTCTTCGCTCAGATGCTGAAAATGGTGAGACCGGGAACCGCCCACGAACAGCATTATCCTCTTGCCGTCCAGCCGCTCCTGGTACCTTTCCAGCGCCGGCGTTATCCGTTCCATCTCCGCGGCGATGACCTTCTCCGTGTTTTCAGTCAGGGTCTGGTCGTCGAAGAACTCGGCCATCTCCCTCAGGGAGCGGGCCGTCTCCGCCACACCGATATAGTTGACCTTGAGCCAGGGCAGCGCGTACTTTTCCCAGAACATCTGGGTAGCGTAGTTGATGGAACGGTGGCACATGAGCACATTCAGCTTGGCGCGGGGGGCCTTGGCGATATCATGGATGGAGGCATCACCGGTATAGGTCGACAGGATCCGGTAGCCGATACGCTCCAGCAGCGGCCTGATGTTCCACAGGTCGCCGCCGATGTTGTACTCGCCGAAGATGTTGATGTCGAAAGGAGTCGCGTCCTCCGGCTCCTCCGTGCCCACCACGTTCTCCATCAGGGCGTTACAGGCGATGTGATGTCCGACCGACTGGCTGACACCCTTGTAGCCTTCACAGTTGGCCGAGAAGACCTTTATCCCCAGCTCCGCCTCCGCCTCTTTGGCCACCGTGGAGATGTCGTCGCCGATGAGACCGACGGGGCAGGTGGCGCTGATAACGATCGCCTCCGGGTCAAGGGCCTCCTTGACTTCGCGGAGAGCCTGCATCAGCCGTTTCTCGCCGCCGAAGACGATGTCGCCTTCCTGCATGTCGGTGGTGACGCAGTATTGCAGGAAGTTCTTGCCGTTATCATCAGCTTTGGCAAAGTTTCTGCGGGTCAGCCAGGAATAGTATGAGCAGCCCACCGGCCCGTGGACCAGGTTGACCACGTCCTTGATGGGCCCCAGAACCACACCCTTGCAGCCGGCAAAGGCACAGCCTCTGGTGGTGATGATCCCGGGGATGGTCTTGGCGTTGGCGTCTATCTTGTTTCCGCCGTTGCCATCCTTGACCAGTATGTGTTTGGCCCGGTTTTTCCCGACCTTCTCGGGATATGCTTCTACGATCCTGTCTTTGAGTCCGCCGAGGTCGGCGGCTTCCGGTTTTTGGTCAGACATTTTTCTTCCTCATGTAAGTGCTGAGTCGCCGAGTTCGCCGGTCCTGACGCGGGCGGCGTCCGTCAGCGGCGACACGATTATTTTTCCGTCTCCGACATAACCTGTCTGATTAACCTCCGTAATGATCTTGACCAACTCTGCCACGCTGTCGTCGGTCGCCATCAGGGTCAGCATCCTCTTGGGTATAAAATGGACCTGGACTTCAGCTTCGTCCGGAAGCTCGGCCTCGGAGAGGGAAAGCTCCTGCTGCAGGCCCTTCTGCTTACCCCGGCCCATGACTTCTTTTACCGTCATGGACGGATAGCCGGCCTCGACCAGGGCGTCCTTGGTCCGCTGTATCTTGTTGGTCCTGATTATCGCCGTTATCTCTTTCAAGCCGTCCCCCTTAAAGCCCGGACTCGCCGGTTCTTATGGTGTACACCGCGTCCACCGGGCTGATGAATATCTTGCCGTCACCGAAGCTGCCGGTCTTGGCGACCTCCATGATGGTATCGATAAGCCTCTGGGTATCCCGGTTGTTGACGACAAGCATCAACATGGTTTTTGCCAGCTCGTCATAATGTACCTCGCCGACCTTGATGCCCTGTTGTTTGCCGCGGCCGTAAACATTCATTTTGGTCATCGAGATGAAGCCGGCCTCCTCCAGGGCGGATACTACTTTCTCGGTAAAGTTGGGCCTGATAACGGCCCTCACCAGTTCCATGACATATCCTCCATGCGTGTCTTCTTTGACTTAAGCTGCTTCCAGGATGCCGAACTCCATCATCATCTTCTCCAGGCGGTCCTGGGACATGGGCTTCGGAATCACGAACATCTCATTGCCGTCGATGTTCTTGGCCAGCGCCCGGTACTCGTCCGCCTGGTCGCAATCCGATTCGTATTCGATAACCGTCTTTTTGTTGATCTCCGCTCTTTGGACCACGTTGTCCCGGGGGATGAAATGGATTAGCTGACTGCCCAGTTCCTCCGCGAAGGCGGTAAGCAGCTCCAGCTCACCGTCCACATTCC
>BDUA01000027.1 GCA_002897715.1 bacterium BMS3Abin01 | reverse complement strand
GATAGCATGGGCCAGAAAGTACATCCGGGAGGAATGAGGCTGGGGATCATCCATGACTGGAAATCCCACTGGTACAGCGAGAAAGAGTTTGCTAATTTTTTAATCGAGGACCTGAAGATCCGCAAGCATATCCGCAACAAGTTGCGGCACGCGGCGCTATCCGACATCCACATCAAGAAGGATGCCCAGAAGATCACCGTGGACATCTATACCGCCAGGCCGGGCATCGTCATCGGCAAGAGTGGCGCCGAAGTGGATGCCATGCGCAAGGAGATACACGCCATGACCGGCAAGGCGGTCCAGGCCAACATCATCGAGGTGAAGCGTCCGGAGCTGGATGCCAACCTGGTGGCCCAGTCCATCGCCGAGCAGCTGGAAGGCCGGGTGGCTTTCCGCCGGGCGATGAAGCGGGCGCTGACCTCGGCTATCAGATCCGGCGCCGAGGGGATCAAGGTCGCCTGCGCCGGGCGCCTGGGGGGAGCGGAGATGGCGCGTACCGAGGGCTATAGCGAAGGCCGGGTGCCGCTGCATACCTTAAGGGCCGACATCGACTACGGTTTTACCGAGGCTCGCACTACTTTTGGGCGCATCGGCGTCAAGGTGTGGATCAACAAGGGCGAGATCATGCCTGCCGGCTACGCCGGCGACAGGAAGGCCGAGAGCCGGCTGGGCGAAGTGGATTCCAAGAGGCGCAAGCAGCGGTAAGGCGACAGCATGCTTCTACCCAAGAAAACAAAATATCGCAAACAGCATCGCGGCCGCATGCGGGGCAAGACCAAGGGCGGCGCCCGGGTGGCGTATGGTGAATTCGGCCTCAAGGCGATGGAGCCGGGCTGGATCACCAACCGCCAGATAGAAGCCGCCCGGGTCGCCATAACGCGCCATATCAAGCGCGGCGGCAAGGTGTGGATCAATATCTTTCCCCACAAGCCGGTGACGGAGAAGCCGGCGGAGACGAGGATGGGCGGCGGCAAGGGTTCGCCGGAGAACTGGGTGGCCGTAGTCAAGCCCGGCCGCGTCATGTTCGAGCTGTCGGGGGTCTCGGAGCCGGTGGCGCGGGAGGCTATGAGGCTGGCGGCGCACAAGCTGCCCATTGAATGTAAATTCGTAACACGCGAGGGTGATTTCCTTGAAGGATAGTGAACTCATCGACATGACGGACGAAGAGCTTGACGACAAGATGAGCGAGACGCGCAAGCAGCTGTTCAACCTCAGGTTCCAGCATGCCACCGGGCAGCTGGACAATCCGAGGAAGCTGCGGCAGGTGCGGCAGAACATCGCCAGGATCATGACGGTGCAGCACCAGCGGGAAATGGGTATCTCAGAGGCCGAGGGCTAGGAGGAAGCTGTGACGCAAAAGGATAACGTAAAAAAGACAAACCGCAAACAGCGGCGGGGTCTGGTCGTCAGCGATGGACGGAACAAGACAATCACCGTGCGCATCGACTCCACCAAGGCCCATCCGCGCTATGGCAAGATCATGCGCCGGTCCAGCAAGCTGTCCGTGCACGATGAGAAAAACGAGGCCAGTGTGGGCGATACGGTAGATATCATCGAGACCCGGCCGCTGTCCAAGACCAAGCGTTGGCGCTTGGCGGGGATAGTCGACAAGGCCCGGTAAGGTAAAGAGAGATTGCATTGATACAGGTAGAGTCAAGATTAAAGGTGGCCGATAACACCGGCGCGCGGGAACTGCTCTGCATCAGGATCAAGGGCGGTTCGCGGCGGCGCTATGCCCGGGTGGGCGATACCATCGTGGGAACGGTGAAGGTCGCGGTGCCCGGGGGCGCAGTCAAGAAGGGTGAGGTGGTGGAAGCGGTGGTAGTCCGTACACGCAAGGAGTTCGGCCGCAAGGACGGCACCTTCATCGCTTTCGATGAGAACGCGGCGGTACTGATAGACCCGTCGATGAACCCGCGAGGCACGCGCATCTTCGGCCCCGTGGCCCGGGAGCTGAGGGACAGGAACTTCATGAAGATCGTGTCCCTGGCACCAGAGGTACTCTAGGAGCGGATTTTGAGCACAAACAAGATAAAAATCAGGAAAGGAGACACCGTCAAGGTGATCTCCGGCAAGGAACGAGGCAAGACCGGCAAGATACTCCGCGTCGATCCGGTGAAGAACCGGGTGGTCATCGAGCGGCTCAACATGGTCAAATGCCATAAGCGGCCGAGCCCCCAGAACCCGCAGGGGATGCTGGAACGCGAAGCCTCGGTACATGCCTCCAACGTGATGTATTATTGTTCGCGCTGTGGTAAGGGCGTACGGCTGGGCATCAAGCGTGTAGATGATGACCGGATTCGTATATGCAAGCAGTGCGGCACGGAAATCGACTGAGCAGGATAGGAACCAAGATGGCAAGACTCAAGGAACGGTACGAAAAAGAGATAGTCTCACAGCTCCAGGAAGAGTTGGGGTTGAAGAACGCCATGCAGGTTCCCCGCGTCAGCAAGATAACGGTGAACATGGGTGTCGGCGAGGCCAAGGAGGACGCCAAGCAGATGGACGCCGCTGTCGAGGAGCTGCAGGTGATCACCGGACAGAAGCCCAAGGTCACCCGGGCGCGCAAGTCCATCGCCAGCTTCAAGGTGCGCGAGGGCATGCCCGTGGGTTGCACCGTCACCTTGCGGGGCCGGAGGATGTACGAGTTCCTCGACCGGCTGGTTTCCATAGCCCTGCCGCGCATCCGTGACTTCCGGGGCATCAGCCCCAGGTCCTTTGACGGCAGGGGCAATATGTCCCTGGGTATCCGGGAACAGATCATCTTTCCGGAGATCGATTACGATTCCATCAGCCAGACCAGGGGCCTGGATATAGCTATCACGACCACTGCGAATACAGACGAAGAGGGGCGGGCGCTCATCAGGAAGCTGGGCATGCCCTTCCGGGAACGTTAAGGAGTTTTTATGGCTAAGACATCACTACAGGTAAAGGCCAGCCGCAAGCCCAAGTATAAGACCAGGGGATATAACCGTTGCCGCCGCTGCGGCCGCCCCCGGGGCTATTTCCGCAAGTTCGGCATCTGCCGCATCTGCCTGCGCGAACTGGCGCACAGTGGCGTGATACCGGGCTTGACCAAGTCCAGCTGGTAGGAGGAAGCCGGATGACTGTTACAGATCCAATCGCCGATATGCTGACCCGCATCCGTAACGCCAACACGGGGCTGAAGGAGAGCGTGGAGATGCCGGTGTCACGCATGAAGATGGAGATCGCCAGACTGCTCAAGGAGGAAGGTTATATCCTCGATTACGCGATTATGCGTGGCGAGAGCTATGACAACATGGTGGTCGACCTCAAGTATGGGGAAAACAAGAAAAAGGTTATTTCGGGGTTGAAGCGGATAAGCAAGCCCGGCCGCCGGGTCTATGCCCGCAAGGACAGCGTCCCCCGGGTCCTGGGTGGCCTGGGTGTCAGTATCCTGTCCACTTCGCGGGGCCTGATGACCGGCCGGCAGGCCGAGAGGGACGGCATCGGCGGCGAGGTCATCTGCTTCATCTGGTAGGAAGGGAACAGAAAGCATAAGGAGTCCAAGACAAACGGAGTAATGAATTGTCACGCATAGGAAAAGCACCCATAAGCATACCCGACGATGTTGATGTCACCATCGACGGCAGCGACGTGACCGTGAAAGGCCCCAAGGGGACTCTCTCCAACAGCTTCTCGCCGGATATGGAGATAACCAGGGAAAACGGCACCATCGTGGTGAAGCGTCCTACCGACAAGGGCGAACACCGCTCGCTGCACGGGTTGACCCGGTCCCTAATTGCCAATATGGTTGAAGGTGTCACGCAGGGGTTCAAGCGTGAGCTGGAGATCAACGGCGTAGGCTACCGTGCCAACCTCAAGGGCAAGAGCCTGGATCTGGCCGTGGGGCTGTCCCATCCGGTTACTATCGAGCCGGAGCCGGACACCGAGTTCGAGGTGCCCAAGCAGACGCAGGTCATCATCAAGGGCATCGACAAGCAGGTCGTCGGCCAGTTGGCCGCGAGGATACGGTCGATCCGCCCGCCCGAGCCGTACAAGGGCAAGGGCATCAAATATGTCGAGGAACACATCCGCAGGAAGGTTGGCAAGAGGGCTTAACATGGCCAAGACTACCAGAGAACTCATAGCAAGGCAGGGAATGAGGCAGCGGCGGCATTATCGTGTCCGCCGTAAGGTGGCAGGTATGCCGGAGCGTCCCCGGTTGACGGTTTTCCGCAGCAACCGGGGTATCTACGCCCAGGTCATCGATGACCTGGAGGGCCGGACGCTGGCCAGCGCCTCGTCGGCGGAACTGAAGGATTCCAAGCTCAGCAAGAGAGAGCAGGCGGAGAAGGTGGGCGAGTTGCTCGCCGGTAGGGCCAAGGAGAAGAATATCGAGCGCGTGGTCTTCGATCGCGGCAGCTATCTTTACCATGGTCGCGTCAAGGCCCTGGCCGAGGGCGCCCGCAAAGGCGGCATCCAATTCTGACAAGGTGGAGTTGTGCGAAAAGAATTTAACCTGGACAACAAGAAACCGGAATTAAAGGAAAAGGTAGTGGCCATCAACCGCGTGGCCAAAGTGGTCAAGGGCGGACGGCGCTTCTCCTTTACGGCTCTGGTCGTGGTGGGTGACAGTAAGACCAAGGTCGGCGTCGGTTACGGCAAGGCCAAGGAGGTACCCCTGGCTATCCAGAAGGCGGTCGAGGACGCCAAGAAGAATCTTTTCCTGGTGCCCCGGTACAAGTCCACTATCACCCACAAGGTGATCGGCCACTACGGTGCCGGACGGGTTATGCTCAAGCCGGCATCGCCCGGTACGGGAATCATCGCCGGTGGCGGCGTACGCGCGGTGATGGAGCTGGCGGGTATCCATGATATCCTGGCCAAATGCCTGGGGACCACCAACCCGATAAACATGGTCCGCGCCAGCATGGAGGGGCTACGTTCACTCAAGGATCCGGTGGAGGTAGCGGCCCTGAGAGGCAAGACCGTTGCCGAGATCCTGGGCACCGAAAACAAAGACAGCAAGCCCGCAGCCGGCAAGCAGGACCAGCCGGAGAAGACGGAAGAGACGGAGAAGCAGGTTGAAACAACTTAAAGTGACACAGAGAAAGAGTCTGATCGGCCGGCAGAAGGGCCACTGCAGGACCATACGGGCGCTGGGACTGCGCCGCATCGGCCATTCGGTCATCCATGATGATACGCCCCAGATCCGGGGAATGATCGACAAGGTCAGCTTCATGGTGGATGTTGAGGAAGCGGTTTCGGCGGACTGATCTTTTACCAGGGGAACACTATTGAGCTCAGACGATAAAAAAGAAGAGAAGAAGGCGGCCGGGGTCAACCTCAGCAGCCTCCATCCCACCCCCGGGTCCCGCCGGCCGCGCAAGCGGATCGGGCGCGGCGAGGGCAGCGGCCACGGCAAGACCGCCGGGCGGGGCCACAAGGGCTTCAACAGCCGCGCCGGTGGCGGTGTCAGGCCCGGTTACGAGGGCGGCCAGATGCCCATCTACATGAGACTGGGCAAGCTGCGCGGCGCCAACAAGAAGATGAGCATGCCCATGGGTCCCTTCCGCACTGCGACGGAGGGCGTCAATGTCTCGCGGCTGGCAGGTTTCGCCGAGGGGACGACTGTGTCGCCGGATACGCTGGTGGAGACCGGGATCATCAAGAATACCAAGACACCGGTGAAGATACTCGGCCATGGCGAACTGAAGGTCGCTCTCACCGTAAGGGCGGACGGTTTCAGCGAGTCGGCCCGGAAGAAGATCGAAGCAGCCGGCGGCAAGGCGGAGGTCATATAGTTGTTCGCCTCCATGGCCAATGCCTGGAAGATCCCCGAACTGCGGGCCAAGCTTCTGTTTACCGCCGCCATGATCGTGGTTTATCGCTTCGGCGCCCATATCCCGGTGCCGGGTGTGGATATACAAGCCATCCAGGACTTTATCCAGAACGGACAGGCCGGGGTCCTGGGCTTCCTGAACCTGTTCTCCGGCGGCGCCCTGACCCGCTTCGCGGTGTTCGCCCTGGGGATCATGCCCTATATCACCGCGTCCATCATCCTGCAGCTGCTGACCATGGCCTTCCCTTCGCTGAAAGAACTGGCGCGAGAGGGCGAGGCGGGGCAGCAGAAGATCACCCAGTACACCCGTTACCTGACGGTCGTCCTGGCGCTGGCCCAGGCGGTGGGATACACCATGCTCTTCCGCACGCAGGGAGCGCTGCCCAATTTCAGTGTCATTACCTTTTACGAGATAGTCATCACCCTCACCGCCGGCACCACCCTGCTGATGTGGATCGGTGAGTTGATCACCCAGCACGGTATCGGCAACGGTATCTCGCTGCTCATCTTCGCCAGCATCGTCTCCGGCCTGGTGCCGGGGCTGATGAAGTTCCAGACCATGACGCTGGTATCCACTGTCATCTTCCTGGGTGTCGCTCTGCTGGTGGTCATCAGCATCGTGATGGTGCAGGAGGGGCAACGGCGTATTCCCATACAGTACGCCAAGCGCCAGATAGGGCGGAAGATGACCACTGGTGGCAGCACCTACCTGCCGCTGAGCATCAACATGGCCGGCGTCATCCCGGTGATCTTCGCCTCGGCCATCCTCATGTTCCCGCCGACGCTGTCGCAGTTCTTTCCCGGCGACCTGATGAAGAGTTTTTCCGATTTCTTCAACCCGCGGGGAGCGCCTTTCCTGATCATGTTCGCTATCTTCATCATCGGTTTTACCTACTTTTACACGGCGGTGCAGTTCGATCCCGTTGAACGGGCCAATGACCTGAAGAAGAACGGGGGTTTCATCCCCGGTATCAGACCCGGGCGGCCCACGGCTCAATACCTGGACCGGGTGCTGACGCGCCTGACCCTGCCGGGCGCTATCTTCCTGGCGGCGATCGCCGTATTGCCCAGCATACTCATCGCTGTCAGGAGCGATATCACCTTTTACTTCGGGGGCACCTCGGTGTTGATCGTGGTGGGCGTGGCGCTGCAGACACTGAAACAGATGGAATCGCAACTGTTGATGAGACATTACGAAGGATTTTTAAAGTAGTGATTATTCGCAAGTCTCCAGCCCAGATAGACAAGATAGCCCGGGCCGGAGAGATTGTCGCCGGTTGCCTGGACATGTTGCGCGGGAAGTGCCGGCCGGGAGCGACTACGGCCGGGCTGGACGCCGCCGCTGAGAGGTTTATCAGGGAAAGGGGTGGTATCCCCACTTTCAAGGGATACCGGGGCTTTCCCGCCTCGATCTGTGCTTCACCCAATGAGGTGGTGGTACACGGCATACCAGGGGACTATATACTGGCAGAAGGTGATATCATCAGCCTGGATGTGGGAGTGACGTTGAAGGGCTGGGTGGCCGACGCGGCCACCACGGTAGGTGTAGGTGAGGTGAGCGGTCAGGCGCGGCGGCTGATGGATGTCACCGAGACCTCGCTGTTGAAGGCGATATCCCGCTTCAGGCAGGGTAACCACCTGAGCGACATATCGTCAGCGGTACAGGAATATGTGGAGCATAACGGTTACTCGGTGGTTCGCTCCCTGGTGGGGCACGGCATAGGGCGGGATATGCACGAGGAGCCGCAGATACCGAACTTCGGTGTCCCCGGTGGGGGGCCGGAACTGGAAGAGGGAATGGTATTCGCCATCGAGCCCATGGTAAACGTGGGCGAGCACCGGGTAAAGGTGGGCGACGACAGGTGGGCGGTGTCTACCGCGGACGGAAGCTTGTCGGCTCATTTCGAGCATACGGTCGCGCTCTCGCGAGAGGGCCCGAAGATACTGACGGCAGGAACGGCCTTTGACCGTTCCAATTTGGATACAGCCTCCATGTTATGGTAGCATCCATGGTTGGCTCTGAGAGAGATTATGACTCAAAAAGAAGAAGCCATAGAACTTGAGGGCGAGGTTATCGAAGCCCTGCCCAATACCATGTTCAAGGTAAGGCTCGATAACGACCACGTAGTACTGGCACATATATCGGGTAAGATGAGGATGCATTACATCCGCATCCTCCCCGGAGACAGGGTAAAGGTCGAGCTGTCACCCTATGACCTTACCAGGGGAAGGATTACATACAGGTTCAAATAGCCATGAAAGTACGTTCATCAGTAAAACCGATGTGTGAGAAATGCAAGCTGGTCCGCCGGCGGGGAAAGCTGCTGGTTATCTGCTCGAACCCTCGGCACAAACAGCGCCAGGGATAGGGAAAACGGGCCCTGACGCCGGAAGCTGCGTTTGCAGCGGTGGGCAGGGGTCGACTGAAACAGCCAGGAGGTCAAAGTGGCGCGCATTGCCGGAGTGAATATACCCCGCGAAAAGCGGGTGGAGATAGGACTCACCTATATTTATGGAGTGGGACGCTCGCTGGCGGGCAAGATCCTTGATGAGCTGGGCATCAGCATGGATACCTATGTCAGGGATCTTACCGACGAGGAGATAACCAGGCTGAGGGATTACCTGGACGCCAACGTGGTGGTCGAAGGCGACCTCCGGCGCGAGCGCTCGCAGAACATCAAGAGGCTGATGGAGATCGGCAGCTACCGGGGCATCCGGCACCGGCGGGGCATGCCTGTGCGGGGACAGCGCACCAAGACCAACGCCAGAAGCCGCAAGGGACCTCGGCGCACCGTCGGCGTCAAACGCAAAGCTAGCTAGCAGAGGTATATCATGGCAACTCCAAAACCAGGAAAGGGACGCTCGCGCCGCAAGGTGAAGAAGAATGTTCCCGTGGGCCAGGCCCATATCAAGACTTCGTTCAACAATACCATCGTCGCCCTGACGGACAAGGAGGGCAACGTCATCGCCTGGGAGAGCGCCGGCTCGGCCGGCTTCAAGGGCTCGCGCAAGAGCACGCCCTTTGCCGCTCAGGTGACGGCGGACTCCTGCGCCAAGAAGGGTATGGAACACGGCCTCAAGAAGGTGGATGTCCTCGTTAAGGGGCCGGGCTCCGGCAGGGAGACGGCCATCCGTTCGCTGCAGGCCGCGGGGCTGGAGGTAATGAGCGTCAAAGACGTGACGCCCATGCCTCACAACGGCTGCCGTCAGCGAAAAAGACGCAGAGTATGAGAGGAATGACCAGTGGCTAAAGATACTTCACCGGCATGCAAACAGTGCCGTCGCGAGGGCTTGAAGATGTACCTCAAGGGGGAACGTTGCCTCACGGACCATTGCGCCATCGACCGCAGGTCCTATGGACCGGGCGAACATGGACGCCGTCGGGTGAAGCAGACGGAGTACCTGATGCAACTGCGGGAGAAACAGAAAGCACGCCGTTACTACGGACTGCTGGAGAAACAGTTCCGCAATTATTACGAAAAGGCAAACAAACAGAGCGGCATCACCGGCGAGAACCTGCTTAAAATGCTGGAGACGCGGCTGGACAACGTAGTCTACCGCCTTGGTTTTGCCGTATCACGCCGCCAGGCGCGGCAGTTGGTGCTGCACGGTCATTTCACCGTGAACGGCAGACGCGTCAATATCCCGTCATACAGAGTCAAGCCTGACGATATGGTGGCGGTGAAGGAGAACTCGTCCGCTCGCGACTCTATCAGCGAAGCCACGGACCTGACGGCTTCGGTCTCGCCATGGCTTCAGGCGGACCACGACAATCTCTCCGGCGTGATCCTGAAGTACCCGGAGCGGGACGAGATAGACGTCCCGGTGCAGGAACAGTTCATCGTGGAACTGTACTCGAAGTGATGATAGCTCAAAAGGTGAGACCATGAGCCCCCTGGCGCCGGTGGAAACCGGATTGGCCGCGGGGCCGGGTTCACAACCTACGAACATGGAGGAAGAATTGCTGACTTTCCAGGTTCCCAAGATAACTCACGAACAGGTAAATGAGAACGAGGGAGTCTTTGTGGTGGAGCCGCTGGACCGCGGTTTCGGGCATACCTTCGGCAACTCGCTCAGGCGGGTACTGCTTTCATCGCTGGGAGGCGCCGCCGTGAGCCAGCTGAAGATCGAAGGAGTGGCGCACGAGTTCTCCACTGTCACCGGAGTCAAGGAGGATGTCACCGACATCGTTCTTAACGTGAAGAAGATCGTCTGCGCTCTGCATGGTGACATAGACGAGGTGGAGGTGGAGTTGAATAAATCCAGCGCCGGCGCCGTCACGGCCGGGGATATCGATGCTCCAGCGGAGCTGGAGATAATCAACCCCGATCTGCAGATCGCCACCCTGGGCAAGAAAGCCAAGCTGGAGATGACGCTTACCGTCCGCAAGGGCCACGGCTATGCTTCGGCTGAGGCCAACAAGCTGGTAGGCGCCGCCATCGGCGTCATCCCGGTGGACTCCAACTTCTCGCCGGTAAGGCGCGTCTCCTATGAAGTGGACCGTGCCAGGGTGGGACAGCGCACCGATTTCGACAAGCTGACCATGGAGATCATCACCGACGGCAGCATGCCGCCGGACGAGGCCCTCAGGGAAGCCGCCGGTATCCTCATCTCCTCGCTGCAGATATTCACAGGAGAGCACGAGAGCAGCGAAGGGGTCGACATGTTGACCGACATATTGGCCATTTCCGACAGTGAAGAGGAACAGGCCGGTGGTGAGGATGACATCCTCATCGAGGAGCTGGAGATAGGTGTACGCTCCTATAACTGTCTCAAGCGTGAAGGTATCCAGACCGTGGGAGACCTGGTCAAACGTAGCGAGGCTGAACTGCTAAACACGCCTAATTTCGGCAAGAAGAGCATCGAGGAAGTCAAGGAGAACCTGGCCAAGATGGGCTTGTCGCTCAGGGACGCGGAAAGCTAGGGAGAACAGGCAATGAGACACGCGCGGCAGGGAAGGAAACTGAATATCAGCGCCTCGCATCGCAAGGCGATGCTGGGTAACATGGTCTGTTCGCTTATCGAGCACGGCCGTATCAAGACCACCATCAGCAAGGCCAAAGAGGTAAAGCCGTTGGCGGAGAAGATGGTGACCCTGGGCAAGCGTGGCGACCTGACCGCCAGGCGGCAGGCGCTGGCGAGGCTGCGCAGCAAGGATTCGGTCCATCTGCTGTTCACCGAGGTAGCCCCCAAGTTCGAGGACCGGCAGGGCGGCTATACCCGTATCCTGAAACTGGGCCTGCGCAGCGGCGACGCCGCCGAGATGGTCTACCTGGAGTTCGTGGAATAACGGGATTTTATCAAACTCGTGATAATTGCTGAATGGGAGCGAGGACAGCCTCGCTCTTTTTTATTTCTACGGCCGGGTGCGTTTTCCCTCGCACTCGCTCCGCTGGCGCTCCGATAGTGCTCGGTAGAAGCCCCGGCCGCCAAAATGCTGTTTATTCATGAGCCATCTGATGCCTGCATGGCCCGATGGAGATGCTGTTGTTTTGATAAAGTAGCCACCATGGAACAGTCCATAATCTCGCTCAAGAACGTCTCCTATGCCTATCCCCATGCTGCCGGTGACCAGCGGGTGGCCCTCTCCGACATAACGCTGGATATCCGGGAGGGTGAATTTATCGGCCTGGTGGGAGCCAACGGCTCCGGCAAGTCCACCCTGGTGCGGATGCTGAACGCGTTGCTGGTCCCCGTCAGTGGTGAGGTTCGCGTGGACGGCCTGCTTACCAGCGACAGGGCTAACCACAATCGTATCCGCGAGACCGCGGGCATGGTCTTCCAGAACCCGGACAGCCAGATAGTGGCCACCAGCGTGGAGGACGACATCGCCTTCGGCCTGGAGAACCTGGGGCTGCCGGTGGAGGAGATAGAAAGACGCATCACCACTGCGGCCCGCCGGTTCGGCGTCGCCGGCCTGCTGGAACGGGAGCCCCACTGGCTCTCCGGCGGGCAGAAACAGCGGGTGGTGCTGGCGGGGGTGGTGGCCCTCGAGCCGCGGGTCCTCATACTCGACGAGCCCACATCCATGCTGGATCCGTGTTCGCGGCGCCGGTTTCATTCACTGGTGGAAGATCTGTGGCGCGGCGGCGCCACAATTATATATATCACCCAGTTGATGGATGAGCTGGCGTTTGCCGACCGCATACTGGCTCTCGACGCGGGACGGGTGGTATTCGACGGCAGACCACGTGATATCTTCAGTAGCGATGAGCTGCTGGAACGTATCAGCCTGGAACCGCCGCTGGCGGTACGGCTGGCCCGCACTCTGGCCCGCCGCGGCTGCGAGCTGAGTCCGGTCCCCTTGACCCTCAGCCAGCTGGCGGAGGAGATATGCGGATAGAACTGGATGACATCAGTCTGTCGTTCCAGCCGGGGACGCCGTTTGCGGTCAAGGCCCTCGACCGGGTGTCGCTGATGGTGAGGCCGGGGGAGCGACTGGCGATAGCCGGGTCCACCGGCTCCGGCAAGTCCACCCTGCTGGGCGTCATGGCCGGCATCCTGAGGCCGGCGGCAGGGCGCGTACTGCACGACGGCCAGGCGCTGTCACGCAAACCCAGGCTGCAGCCGGGCCGTATCGGTCTGGGGCTGCAATCGCCCGAGAACTGCCTTTTTGAGAAGACCGTTTTCGATGACGTCGCCTTTGCGCCGCGGCGAATGGGTCTGGATGGCGAACGGTTGGGGCAACGGGTGATGTGGGCGCTGGAGTGTGTTGGCCTGGATGCCGCCGCCAGTGCTACCCGCGAACCTTTCTCCCTGAGCGTGGGAGAACAGAGGCGTGTGGCGCTGGCGGGCGTGATCGCCGCGGAACCAGCGGTGCTGTTACTGGATGAGCCCACCGCTTATCTGGACCCGGCGACGCGCCGGGACCTGCTGGAACGTCTGCTGGCCATGAACGATGAGCGGGGCACGACCATGGTCGTTGTCGGCCACGACATGGATGAGCTGGCGGTGTTCGCCGAGCGTCTGGTCATCATGGATGACGGCCGGGTGGCGGCCGACGGACCCGCCGACAAGCTTCTGAAGGACGAAGCCCTGCTGGAGCGGTACGGTCTGGAGGCTCCGGGAACAGTGAGGCTGTGCCGGCTTCTGTCCGGCTGCGCCGGCAGGGAGTTCGCTGCTGTGCTTGATGAGGAACAGGCGGCAAACCTGTTGCAGGAGATCATGGGATGGGGACCGGGAGGATAAGAGATGCAGCTCACCAACCTGGTTATCGGTCAGTATTATCCGGGGGACTCCGTCCTCCACCGCGCTGACCCGCGCACCAAGATAATAGCCGCGTTCCTCTACGTGGTGGTTCTGTTCATGGTCAGCGGCCTGCCGGCGCTGGTCCTGCTGGGCGCCGGCGCCGCTGCCGGCATCGTCGTCGCCAGGATACCGATGCTCTGGCTTTACCGGGGCATCCGGCCGGTGTTGTTCCTGGTGCTCATCACCTTCCTCTTCCAGCTGTTCCTCTACGGCGGTGATGTGCTGTGGCGGCTGGGCCCGGTTACCTTTTACCGGGAAGGGGTACTCCGGGGCGGATTCCTGGCCTTGCGGTTCCTGCTGCTGCTGATCTCCAGTTCGCTGCTCACCTTCACCACGCCGCCGGTGCGGCTCACCGATGGCCTGGGCCGGCTGATGGCGCCGCTGGCCAGGCTGAGGTTCCCTGCCTACGAGCTGGCCTTAATGATGACCATCGCCCTCCGGTTCATCCCAACGTTACTGGCGGAACTGGACCGGATAATCAAGGCACAGATGGCGCGGGGTGCGGACGTGACCCACGGCGGCCTTATAACACGCGCCAGGAACACGCTGCCCATAATGATACCGCTGTTTGTGATGAGCTTCCGCCACGCCGACCAGTTGGCGCTGGCCATGGAAGCCCGCTGCTACCGCGGCGGCAAGGGCAGGACGCTGCGCCATAAGCTCCATTTCGGCCGACTGGACGTGGCCCTGGCGCTGATCATCATCGCCCTGCTGGGCGCCGCTTTGTGGCTGGGCAGGTTCAGGTAAAACCATTAGAATATCGATGGACCATGACTCGGCCGAAAAGAAATCTCAGGATGGACCTGGAATACGACGGCAGTGACTTCGCCGGCTGGGCGAAACAGCCGGGCCTTCAGACCATAGAAGGGACCCTGGAGCAGGTGCTGGGTCGTATCCTGCAGGAACAGGTGGGCCTGACGGTGGCCGGCAGGACCGATGCCGGCGTCCATGCCCGCGGACAGGTGGTGAGTTTTCTTACCGGGTCCGGCATGGAGCCCGGCAGGTTGCGCTGGTCGGTCAACGGCCTGCTGCCGGATACTATCGCCGTAAGCAGCATCACGGAAGCACCACTGGATTTCGATGCCCGCCGCAGCGCCGGTTCCCGTTCCTACTCCTACACCCTGCTCTGCCGTCCCTGGCCTTCGGCATACCGCCACCGTTTCGTCAACTTCATCCGTAGCCAACTGGACACCGCCCTGCTTCACAGCGCCGCGGCTGCCATAGCCGGCCGGCATGACTTCCGTGCTTTCACGCCCACGGTCACGGAGCACAGTTACTTCCAGCGCGAGATCATGGTATCCCGATGGCATGAGGATGTTGACCTGCTGGTCTACACCATAGAAGCCAGCAGCTTCCTGCGCGGCATGGTACGCGCCCTGGTGGGCACTATGCTGGAGGTAGGCAGGGGCCGGCGACCGCTGAGGGACCTGAGGGAACTGCTGGCGGGGGGCGAACGGTCCCAGGCCGGCGAGTCGGCGCCTCCGGGAGGGCTGTGTCTGGAACAGGTGCTGTATCAATCCTCATCGAAGTCAAAACGGGAGAGGTAGCCGCCGCAGCAGTCGGAGAGCCAGCGGCGGTTCACCGAGTAATATACGGACTGTCCCTCCCGCCGGTCGTTAACCAGGCCGGAGTTTCTCAGTACGCCCAGGTGGTGGGACATGGTCGGCTGGGAGATGTGGAAGCGCTTGACCAGGTCGGCTACTCGCATCTCCCCCTCTTCCTCCAGTGCCAGCAGGATCTTCTGCCGTGATTCGTCCGAGAGCGCTTTAAATACACCCACCAGCGTCCGGTAGTCGCAGTCGCAGGAGCCGGCATCCGTCTCGCCGGCCACGCCGCCCTCTTCCGGTTTTTTCTCTTCAGTACTCATAAGCAGTGTGCCGAGCCAGGAATTATAATGTACATATCTACATTATTCAATATATAAACAGGCAGGCTGCCGCTTCATCCTCGGTATATTTCACCGGTCAACCCGAAGGATAAGGTCGGGGGATGTTTATCCATAAGTCGAGTAGTGTGGTGGTATGCAGGTGATAAGCACTTCTTATCTGTTATAATAAATTGCCTGATCAAGGGGCCTCCAAAATTGTGCCATCGCATGGGAATGTCCAATGGATCTTATCAAGCTCAGAACGTTTTGCTCAATAGCGGAAAAAGGTAACTTCTCGGCTGTCGCCGAGGACCTGTTCATGTCCCAGTCCGCCGTCAGCCAGCAGATCCAGGCGCTGGAGCGCCGCTACGGCGTAGTGCTTTTCGACCGGGGCAGCAAGGGCGCCACCCTGACCGAGCCCGGCAAGATCCTCTATGAAAAAGCAAAAAAGATCCTGGCTATCGAGAACCAGATAAACCAGGAGCTGGACGAGCTGAGGGGTCTCAAGGGAGGAGAGCTGCACGTGGGGGCCAGCACCACCGTCGGTAACTACCTCATGCCTTTCTATCTGGGGGAGTTCAAGCGGCGCTATCCCGATGTGAAGGTGTCGCTGATAGTGGAGAACACGCGCATCATCGAGGACCAGATCATATCGGCAATATTTCCGCTGGCCGTCGTCGAGCATGAGGTGAACAATCCGGCCCTGATCAAGGATGCCATCGAGAAGGATGAGCTGATATTATTCTCCTCTCCCGAACATCGCTGGGCCGATGGCGGGCCGGTTTCC
>BDUA01000026.1 GCA_002897715.1 bacterium BMS3Abin01 | reverse complement strand
CAAATCTTCGATTGACTCGAAGTCGCTGCCAAGGCTGATACACGGGTTCATCCAGCCTTTATACCAACCCTGCGCCTTCCTCCAACCAGTAAGTCCCGGGCGGATATATATACAGCACGCAGAATCAGGCTAAAGCTTAAATCGAAGTAGCTCGGTATGGTATGTATAAAGCGACGGTCGAGGGGGAGGGTAAAGGACGGTTACTGCTTTACCTGTGGAAGGGGCTCAATATATTGGATAAAATCGCCGTGACAGCGGCTGCAACGTACAAGATGCTGGAAAAAGGCAGGAGCCAATGGGTGGCGGCAGCGAAAAAGACTCAGCCATTAATCGAGGGTTGACCGTCCATCCCTACCCGTCTGCTTGTCTGTAACGGACAGCCGCGGGAATTTTAGAGCAGCTTGGTTTGGCCGTCAGCGTCCAGTCCCTGTCGTAAGTAGTAGTTGGCTGCCTCGGTGCGGTTGGAGACGTTCAACTTCTGGTAGATGTTTGCCAGGTGGAAACGGACCGTGTTTACCGTGATGAAAAGTTCTTCGGCTATCTGGGAGTTGGATTTTCCCTCGGCTACCAGCCGGAGTACCTCTATCTCTCTTCCCGAAAGCTCCCGTAGCAGGCGCCGGTTGTTCTCCAGCTCGTTGATGGCTGCCTGGACTTTCTCGGGTAGCAGCGTCTGGCCTCGATATATGCTGCGCAAAGACGACAATACCTCTTTCGGTGCTGAATCCTGCATGATCACCCCGTCAGCGCTGAAATCAGCGGCTACTCTCAGGACCCTCTGATCGACATCAGAGGCAAACACCACATATTTACAGGGGAGGTTCTCCTCCCTGATGTGCCTGAGCACCGAATACCTCATAGCCGCGGCCATCTGCATGTCCGTGAATACCAGGTCGGGCCTAAGGTCCGATACCGTCTCGGTCAACTTCTCCGGATCATCGACTTCACCGATGATCGTGATGTCCTCGCTGGCAGACAGCACCTGTTTTATGCCCGCAAGCAGAAGGGGGCCGGAGGAGGCGATTATCGCTGATATTTCCTCCCGGTCCGTCTTCTCCGGGATATCCTCAGGCGCCATATCCCGATCAGCGGTTGAAAGGGGTTTCTTCTCAGCCTCCCCCTTTGCTTTATACATGGGTTCTTCAACCTCTTGTTTAGGTAGAGGTTCGTCTGTTTTCCGCCTTGCCGGGTGATTCACGGCCCACTCGAAGATCTCATCATCAAGCTGTTCGCACTCAGGTGACCGGGTCGTCACATTCAGTTCGTCCTCTTCCCAGGCGGCCTGAGACCTGGCCTTGCCGAGAGACTTGGCCAGGTACAGGGCGGCTCGGGCACTGGTGAGAAGAGAGGCCAGGCTGTCCGCGTGGGTGGGAAAGGTCGAGAAGCCGATGCTTGCCGAAACAGTAGCGGCCACCTCCAGGTATTCTGCTGCTGACAGGATCTCCGTGCTGAGCCTTTTTGCCACTACTTCCGCGCAGCCGATCTTTGTCTCCACCAGAGCGATGATGAACTCATCTTCACCGTGATGCCAGAGGAAGTCCTCTGTCCTCAGGCAGCGGCCCAGGGAGGCTGCCACGGCGTTAATGACCTGGTCACCGGTCTCTCTCCCTTTGGATGAATTGATATCACCCAGGTTGTCCACATCGATGTAGAGCAGGGAAAGAGAACGGCCGTGGCGCCGGGAACGCGCCAGCTCACGGCTTACCGAATCAAGATACCAGGCTCGCAATTCAGAGACATCCGCAGGGGATGCTATGGGTTTACGTGACGGCTCTCCGGCGGCCAGCATTTCCCTGGTAGTGCGTGCGGGGGCGCGAGGTTTATAGGAATGAATACCGTTATAGACCTCGCTGCTAGCCTCAAAACAGCAGAATTCGTCGCCCTTGAATCTGCAGCTGGTTTCAATCGTAGCCACCGACAGGTCGGTTATCGATTCCAGAGAGCTATCGATAAGGCCGCGCTCCAGTTCACATCCGCCCGTCACGGGGACTGTGGCATCCGCGTTCCGCGGTTTATTACGGGAGGAGAGAATGACCTTCAGCCAGCCTTCGTTGATTTCCAGGTTCAAGTTCCCCAGACCGAGGTCATCGAAAAGGCGCACCAGCTTCTCCGGACGGTTCAACTCCAGGCGTGAAGCCAGGTGCTTTGCCCCGTCATAGGACAGGGCCAGTGGGTCGCTATCCCCTGACCCGTGCGAGGCCAGCTGTTTCAGGAACCGGTAGAGGTACAGTCTTCCCCCGGGCGATTCCATGCTTCCCGCGGAATGTGCCGTATCATCCGGAGGGAAAGGGTTCATTTAGGTTCAACTCAGGGAGGCAGGTTTACAGGGCCACGTGCAATTAATGAACAATTTTACTATGGGCTCGAACCTATTACAATCGACAGGCCGTCCACCCGTATAGTCCCCCGATCGGCCTACCCGAAACGATGGTAGTCACCGCCGGCAGCGCGCGCCGTTATCCATGGCAATCAAGTTCAGATAACCGGGCCCGCCACAGAGAGATATCCAACTCAAAGAGTCCCTATTATGCATGTATAGAAGGATTCAAAGGCTCGATGTGTAAATAGAGCAAGACCGGGCGGCTGCCATCGCCGAATTGAGCATGTCTGAGTGGGTGAGCCGTGCTTATTTCCTGATGTGGGAGGGAATGTGTTAAGAAATCACATGAAACAGAAAAACATTTACATTTACAGTGCCATACTTCTTTTAGCGCTGGCCATGTTCATGCTGTCCGCAGGTTGCGGCGGCGGCGGAGATTCACAAGCGACATTCACCTATTCGGAGCTGGCCGATCCTGCGGCCATCGATCCGGCGCTGGTTGAGGAATCGGTGGGTATCAACATCTCCCGCTATCTGTTTACCGGGCTGGTCACTTATGATTCCAAGACAGGTGATACGGTTGCGGCGGTGGCCAGGGACTGGGACGTGAATGATGATGCGACAGAATTCACTTTCCATCTGAGGAACGGCGTGAAATTCTCCAATGGCCGCGATGTGACCGCGGAGGATTTCGTCTATGCATGGACGCGGGCGCTGAACCCGGAGACCATGTCTCCCATGGCCACGACTGTACTGGGGCCGGTAAAGGGCGCCATGGCGCTGGCCAATGGCGAAGCTGATTCGCTGGCAGGCGTGGAGGCCGTGGACGATCAGACGCTGAAGGTGACGCTGGAATATCCCATGGCCGAGTTCGTGACCTACCTGGGCCATCCGGTCGCAGCGCCGGTTCCGCAGGAAGAGGTGGAACGGACGGACGTGGATTATTCACAGATGCCGGTTGGCGACGGTCCCTTCGTCCTCAGCGAATGGAGTCCCAACGAGCAGATAGTACTGGTGCGTAATGATGACTACTTCGGCGACAAGGCCGAGGTGGAGCAGGTGGTAGTCAAGATTATCCCGGACGCCGACACGGCTGTTGCTGAACTCAAGGCTGGCAATCTCGATGCCGTCAAATCCGTTTCTCCCACCCAGTCCGCGACCCTGTCTGATGACCAGTCGGTAACGCTGGAGCAGAGGGAAGTAGCGGTACTCCGCTTCATTGCCATGAATAACGAGGTCGATCCCTGGAAAGATAATGTTGCTCTCAGACAGGCACTCAACTGGGCCATCGATCGGGAAGTGATCGCTAACGTTGTTCTGCAGGGTCAGGCGGATCCTGCCGACGGCATCGTGCCCAAGGCCTCTCCCGGCTATCAGGGTGAGGGTAATGCCATGCCATACATCCACGATCCAGAGATGGCCAAGTCGATGCTGGTAAAGGCTGGATACCCTGGAGGCGAAGGGCTGCCGCCACTGACGCTCACCTACCCGGTGGAGGGGCCGGCCGGGGATGTCGCCCAGGCCGTACAGGCTTCACTGAAGGAGGTAGGGGTCAATGTCGAGCTCAACGGCATGGAGTTCGGCGCTTTTCTCGATGACATGATGTCGGGCAAACTGTCTTTCTTCATCATCAGCTGGAGCGCCGACTATCCGACCGTGGATACCTTCCTCTATACCCTGTTCCATTCCATGAATATCGGCGGGCCCAATGTGGCGAATTACGACAACAGTGAAGTAGACAGCTTGCTGGATCAGGCTCGCTCCGACATGAACGCGGAGGAGCGTGTGAAGACATATAACGAAGCCGAGCGGAAGATAATGGCCGACGCGCCCATCATCCCCATGACGTTCGACAAGGCCGTTATGGTTTATTCCCCCAGCGTGGTCCGCTTCGTGATCACGCCGCTGGGTGATATCGCCCTCAACGAGATTATCGTCTCGAAATAAGGCGGACCGAGATATATCCGGGGGAGGGCTTCAACCGGAGCCCTCCCCGGCGATACCAAGGGCTGCCTTCAGCCGGATGAATATGTACCGATTTATATTCCATCGACTGTTGCAGATGCTGTTGGTTCTGCTGGGTACCGTCACGGTCCTGTTCATCGTCCTGTATTTCCTGGTCCCCGGCGATGCCGCTCAGGCCATACTGGGCAGCCGGGCCACACCTCAGTCGCTGGCAAGCCTCAGGCATGAGATGGGGCTGGACCGGCCCGTATGGGTGCAATATGGTATCTACCTCTGGCATCTGGCCCATCTGGACTTCGGCACTTCCTATGTACTGAACCGCGATGTACTGGATGTGATCCTGGACCATCTGCCCGCCACTGCTTTTCTGGCGACGTCCGCACTGGTTATCGAGACCGTCCTCGGCCTCGGCTGGGGAACGATCATGGCCACCCGTCACACCGCCCGTGCTGAGATGTTCTCATCGGTGCTGGGTGCGGCGTTACTGGCGGTGCCGGTGTTCTTCCTGGGGATGATGCTGCAACGCATCTTCGGCAGCTGGCTGGGGGTGCTTCCCATATCCGGTCTGGGCGGCTGGAACCCGGCCAACGTCATTCTCCCCGCCCTTACCCTGGCAGCGGCCCAGACGGTGATAATCGCCGCGGTAATGCGCACCTCGCTTTCGGCGGAGCTGGGCAAACCCTATTTTCTGGCGGCCCGATCCCGTGGCCTGACCCGGCGCCGGGCCATCTGGAGCCACGGTATGCGTAACGCGCTGGGGCCGGTGGTCACACTTCTGGCCATCGACATGGGGATTCTCATGGGCGGCGCCATCATCACCGAGATAGTCTTCGCCTGGCCGGGCCTGGGCCGCACCATGTTCTTCGCCGCTCGCGCCAGGGATGTGCCGTTGATCATCGGTATCGTGCTGGTGTTGGTCACCATCTTCGTGGTGGTAAACACGGTGGCGGACATCTTCTACCGGGTTCTGGACCCGCGCGTGCGTCTGGAGGACGGGGCTCGTGGATAACTCCGGCCAGATACCGGCCGCCTGGGGTCCGGCTTCCGGACCGGAGCTTTCCGATGCCGGAATATGGCGACATCTGCGCGGTAACAGCACCATCATCTTCGCCGGCGTCCTGGCGCTGACCATCGCTCTGACCGCACTGCTGGTGCCGTTGCTGCCTCTCCAGGACCCGCTCCTGCCTGATTACACCAATGTTCTCCAGGCGCCCGGAGCGGGCCATCTGCTGGGGACCGACCTGCACGGACGCGACGAGCTGTCCCGGGTGCTCTGGGCCTCACGCACCTCGTTGCTGGTGGGGCTGTTTGCCACGGGGCTGGCTCTTGTCGCCGGTGTGGCCGTAGGTGGTCTTGCCGGTTACGGTGGCAGATATATAGACCCGGTGCTGATGCGGACCACCGACATCTTCCTGTCTTTCCCGGTTATCCTGGGAGCCATCGCCATCCTCGCCATCTTCGGTACCGGAAGAAGGAATGTTTTTTTCGCCATAGCCTTTTTCGCCTGGCCCATCTTCGCCAGGGTATTCCGTTCCCGGGTCCTCTCGGTCCGGGAGCGGGAATATGTCAAGGCGGCGCGCCTGCTGGGTGCCTCGGAGAGACGCATATTCTTCACACATGTGCTGCCCAATGCCGCCGGTCCGCTAATTACCTACACCGCCATGGCCGTGGCGGGAGCCATCCTCGCCGAGGCGGGGCTCAGCTTTATCGGTCTGGGCGTGCAGCCCCCCTATCCCGCCTGGGGCCTGATGCTGGCGGAATCCATGGGACTGTTCGAAAGGGCCCCCTGGCTGGTGCTGGCGCCCGGTCTGGCGGTGACCCTCACCTCCTTGTCGTTCATCCTGCTGGGCGCCGCCGCCACCCGGGCCATGGACCCCCGTGACCGGAGCGGGGGAAGGTGATGACCATGACCATGACCGGGATGTTGCTGGAGGTCAAGGGTCTGAGCGTCGCCTATCCCGCCGCGGCGGCTCCGGCGGCCGTTAGAGATGTAAGCTTCAATCTGGTCGCCGGTTCCGTACTGGGTGTGATTGGAGAATCGGGATCGGGTAAGACGAGTCTGGCTCTGGCACTGATGGGCCTGCTGGATACCGCCTCGGCGCGTATTGCCGGGGAAGCCCGGTTCGAGGGGAGGGAGCTGCTGGGGCTTTCAGAAAAAGAGATGTGCCGGATCCGCGGCAGCGGCATGGCTATGATATTCCAGGACCCGGTGGCCTCGCTGGACCCGGCCATGCGTGTTCTGGACCAGGTGGCGGAGACGCTGAGGCTGCACCGGGGCCTGGACAGGAAGCAGGCTCGTAGTCTGGCCGGCGGTGAACTGAGAAAGGTGGGTATCGAACCGGAGCTGCTGGAAGCGGCCCCCTACGCCCACCAGCTGAGCGGCGGTCAGTGTCAGCGGGCCATGATAGCCGCCGCCCTGGCTTGTGGACCACGGCTCCTCATCGCCGATGAACCAACCAGCTCCCTGGATGTCACGCTCCAGGCGCAGGTTGTCGCTCTGCTCAGGGAACGCTGCCGGCAGGATGACATAGCCATGATTTTCATCTCCCACGACCTGCCACTGGTATCCACCGTCGCCGATGAGGTTATGGTCATGTACCGGGGGGGAGTGGTGGAACACGGCGCCTGCCGCCAGGTGCTTACCAACCCTTCTCATCAGTTTACCGCGGAGATGATCGCCGCCGTCGCCGACGGTCAGGAAAGAGGAGGCGCCACCGTTGCCCCTGCTTGAGGTGGAAAATGTCAGCAAGATCTTTCCCGGCCGTTCCGGCAGCAGGGGGGCGGGTGGCAACGTGGCGCTGCATAACGTCAGTCTCACGCTGGAGAAGGGCGGCTCCCTGGGGATAATCGGTGAAAGCGGCGCCGGCAAGACCACGCTGGCTTCGCTGATAGTGGGGCTGGAACAGCCGAGCCAGGGCAAGGTTCGGCTGGACGGAGCTGTGGTGGGAGAACAGATAACCTTGGCGGAGATGGCCGGCCGCGTCCAGCTTGTCTGGCAGGATGCCGCGGGCTCTCTCGACCCGAGAATGAGGATCGGTGCGGCCCTTGCCGAACCCTTCCGTATCCAGGGTATGATGGAGCGAGGACGGCCGGAGGCCATCAGCGGGATGATGGAGGAGGTGGGGTTGAGCCCGGCGCTGGCACGGCGTTATCCGCACGAACTGAGCGGCGGCGAACTGCAGCGGGCGGTAATCGCCCGCGCCCTGGCCCTGGAGCCCGCCCTGCTTATCTGTGACGAACCGGCGTCGGCGCTGGATGCGCGGTTGAAGCGCCAGATCATCGGGCTGCTGGAGCGACTGCGCGGAGAGCGGGGGTTGTCCTATGTCATTATCGCCCATGACGTGGGCATGGTACGGGAACTCACCAGCGAACTGGCCATCCTGTACCGGGGAGAGGTTGTCGAAGCAGGGCCCACCGACGCCGTGCTGTCCGGTCCCCGGCATCCGTACACGCAGGAGCTGATCGCTTCGGTGCCACGGCTTCCTCGCCGTCAGGCGGGGTAAATGCTAACAAACGCTAAAGGCCGATATACCCGGTAACCTTGCCGATCTTTCTCCTGGCTTCGGCGGCAGCTGATGCCAGCACCATCATCCTCTCCATGGAGATCGTAAGTATCGCCACCCGCTGTTCCAGAACCTCGGCCCTTTCCATGACGCGAAAGGCCAGCTTCTGTGCCGTCTCACCCTGCCGGGTCAATCTGGCGGCCTTGGGCTCCACCTGCTGCTGGAACCGCTGCGCTGTCCGCCCGAATCCGGCGACGCTGCGGCCCACCCTGACACCGGTGTAGGCCAGCGTGAGAAAAGACAGGATGACCGTGGTTATCTCGATTATCAGTAGCATTCCCTCTCCATGATCAGGTATCTGTATGCTACATCAGACAGGAGGGAAACAGAAGCTGGACGGGCCCGCGGACCGCAGTCTTAAGAGGCATCCCTGGACTGGAGGGGGAAGCGCCTGGCTCCGGCGTAATCGCCGCCGAAGGTGAGCTGGCTGATACTGACCACATCGTCGAAGGTTGGCGCTTCGATATACATGCCGCCGCCGATATACATCGCCACATGGTGAGGGTTGACCGGACCCCAGAACAGCAGATCACCGGGCTGCAGCTGGTCGTCGGGGACCGGCACGCCCAGGTTGTACTGCATGGCGGCGTTATGCGGCAGTTGGACGCCGTGCTGGGCGAAGACATACTTGGTGAGGCCGGAGCAGTCGAACCCGGATGGGCTCTCGCCGCCCCAAACATAGGGCACACCCAGGTACTGAAAAGCGGTATGGACTACCTGCGCCTGGGTGGCGTCGCTGATATTGACGTCCAGTTCCCGCAGCATGGCCTCCGCTTCCTCGGCCGCCCTGGCGCGTTGTAATCGCTGCCGTTCCGCCTCCTCGTTGATGATACGCTGCGTCTCGCCGTCGAGTTCGTTGTACACCGTCTGCCGTTCCTGTATCTTGGCCTTGATCATGGCTTCCTGGTCGCCCAGCCTCTGCTCCAGGTGCAGCTGTTCGGCGCGGTTGCTGTCTATCTCATCGGTGATGTCGCTGATCTCATCGGCCGTTTCCCGCAGCTGTTTATCCAGCTTGGCATCCTGCTCGCCGATCTTCATCATGTAGTGCGTCTGGTCGTAGAAATCGCTGAAGCTGGTGCTGTCGAGCAGGATGCTGAAGATGGTGACTTCATCGGCTTTGTAGACGGCCACCATCCTCTGGGAGATTAGCTCCACCTGCCGTTCGCGGAGGGCCCGGGCCTCATCCAGACGGATACGACTGTCGGCCAGGGCCATTGTCAACTGGTCCAGATTGACCCTGGTAGCGTTGTGCTCCTCAACGATGCGCTCCAGGTCCAGGTCCAGGTTGTCTATATCCTGCTGAACGGTGCCGGCGCGTTCCCGGAGGCCCTCCACCTGCTGGAGTACATCACCTTCAAGGACCACGTCGTCGGGCTGGGCCCAGGCCAGGCCGGCGCAGAAGAGAGATACCGCCAGTCCCAGCAGGACCGTAGCGGCGAGCCTGGGCGTTTTCAGGCACAAGAAGACGGGTTTGTTATGTTCACAGGATCGGTTCATTGGCACATAAATCCTTATCGGAATCTTCACCGATAACTAAAGGTGAGAAAAACTCCTGCAAAGAGGGGGAAATAGCTGCTTATTACGCGTCAATTACTTTGTGTTATAATATCGCCGGTGACGCGGGGTGGAGCAGTCTGGTAGCTCGTCGGGCTCATAACCCGAAGGTCGCAGGTTCAAATCCTGCCCCCGCTACCAAATCCCCTCTACCACAGCGCAACCTTTACAGCGATACTTCCACCGGTTCGCCATCCTCTGTTTACGATAATCTATCACCAGTCGCCGTGGGTCAAATTAAGAAGTATTAATCAAAACTGCTTCGGCTTACAGCTATCCCTGGTCACGCTGAAGTTCACCAACAAATACGGCGCTTCCGGGTAAAAAGGGATACGATGTAACCTGGTTTTAACGGCTCGTGGGAAGGTACCGTTCCTCATGAAGAGACAGCTGCTGCACAAGTTGAGGAAGATAGCCGGAGAGAGTAACGTGGAAAGCTCTCCGGAGGACATGCTTTGCTACCGTTACGACGGTCTGGAGAGGGGGGCGCCGCCCGATGCCGTGGTGCATCCCGCCTCGGCGGAGGAGGTGGCGGAGATGATCCGCGCGGCGGCGGCCGCCGGCAGGCCGGTCGTCCCGCGGGGCGCCGGCACCGGGCTCTCCGGGGGTTCGGTGCCGCCCGCCGGTGGTATCGTCATCGATCTCAACCGCATGAACTGCATCAGGAGCATCGACAGGGAAAACCTCATCGCCGAGGTCGAACCCGGCGTCATCAACTGGGACCTGAAGGCCGCCGCTGACGGAGAGGGCCTGTTCTATCCTCCCGATCCCAGCTCCACACGGGTCTGCACCCTGGGCGGCAACGTCGCCGAGAACGCCGGTGGCCCCTGTGGCGTCAAGTACGGCGTCACCGGGGATTACGTGCTGGGGCTGGAGGCTGTGCTCCCCGATGGCAACATCATCCGTACCGGCGGGCGTAACCGCCGCGATGTCGCCGGCTATGACCTCACCAGCCTCCTGGTGGGCTCAGAGGGGACCCTGGCCGTGATCACGGCCATGACCTTGCGCCTGCTGCCCAGACCGCGGGCCAGGCGCACCGTCCTTCTCTCGTACCGGGAGCTGGCGGGTGCCGGCGCCGCGGTGGCGGCGATGGCATCGTCGGGCGTCACGCCGGCTGCCCTGGAGATCATGGACGGCACTACCATCGAATGCGTGGAGAAGTACCGGCCGGGATACCTGCCGGTCGGCGCGGCCGCGGCGCTGCTGCTGGAGGTGGACGGTGAGGCCGAGGGCGTAGACGCGCAGCTGGAACGGGCCAGGACCGCCTGTCAGGAGACCGGTGGCGAGATCGTATTCACCGCGTCTGATGAACAGGAGGCGGAAGGGTTATGGGAATCACGCCGCGCCATCTCACCGTCGCTGGGCAGGCTGGCGCCGGCCAAGACAGGCGAGGATATCAGCGTGCCGCCGGCGCGTCTCGCGGAGATGATCGGCCGTATACAGGCCATCGCCGCCGACCATGAACTCACCATCGCTGTCTTCGGCCATGCCGGCGACGGCAACCTCCATCCCAACATCCTTACCGACCGGCGCGACGCGGAGCAGATGAGGCGGGCCGATATGGCCATCAAGGAGTTGTTCGCCGCCGCTATCGAACTGGGCGGCACCTTGTCGGGCGAACACGGCATCGGCCTTGCCAAGGCCGGTTTCATGGACGGCGCCATTCAGGCACAGGCGCTCAGCAAGATGAAGGAGATCAAGCGGCTATTCGACCCGGAGGGGATAATGAACCCGGGAAAGATATTCGGCTGAAGCCGGTGCCGGTCAACGAGGGATGCGTGTCATCATCCGGCGGGTTGTATTCTTTGGCGGGCTGCTCCCCGGCGCCGGAACCCCGGCTCATCTTCCAGATGCCGATGCCGGCGCTCAGGGCTACCAGGGCGACACCGATGGCGACCAGGATGTAGATAACCAGGAGTTTCCCGCTCTTCTTAATTTTCTTCCTGCCCCGGTGTGATGCGGTAGGCGTCGAAGATAGTGTCGATATCCTTGATGCCCTCCAGCACCGTGTCCAGCAGCTTGGCGTCGCCGATCTCCACCACGAAACGGTCCTTCACCAGGCGGTCGCCGGAAGTATGCAGCTGGGCCGAGATGATGTTGATCCCCGACTCGCTCAGGGTGCGCGAGATATCCGCCAGCAGGTGGCTGCGGTCCATGGCTTCCACCAGGAACTCCGCCTTGAAGGCCTGCTCGGACGAACCCTTCCACGAGACATTGATGAAGCGTTCGCCGGACCGCTTCTCCAGGGCGCGGGCATTGGGGCAGGTCTTCCGGTGGATGCTTACTCCCTTGCCCAGGGAGATATAACCGACGATCTTGTCCCCCGGCAGGGGCTTGCAGCACTTGGCCAGGCGGACACCCACATCGTCCACGCCGTCGACGCTGATGCCCAGATTCTTGGGCGTATAGACGGTCTCCTTCTCTTTCTCCGGCAGCTCCGACGGCCGGGTGGTGCTGGCGAGGTCCGGCACGCCGTCCATGTCCCTGGTGATCCTCGTTACCACCTGTTGCGCCGAGGTTTTGCCTGTCCCCAGACTGACGTACAGGTCCTCGGTCTTGAGGAAGCCCATGCTGCGGGTCAGTTCGGTGAACTCCGGCGAGGCCACTATCTTCTGGCTGGCCAGGCCCTTGCGCCTCAGTGCTTCCTGCAACTGTTCCCTGCCGATGTGTTCCGAATCCTGCCGCCGCTCCTTCTTGAACCACTGCCGGATCTTGTTGCGGGCCCGTGATGTCTGCACGAAGTTGAGCCAGTCCCGCGACGGGCCGTGGCTGGACTTGGAGGTGAGCACCTCGATGAAGTCGCCGCTGTGAAGGGTATGGTGCAGCGGTACGATGCGGTTGTTGACCTTGGCGCCCACGCAATGATGGCCCACGTCGGTATGCACCGCGTAGGCGAAGTCGATGGGCGTGGAGCCGGAAGCCAGGCTGATGACCTCCCCCTTGGGGGTGAAGACGAACACCTCTTCCTCGAACAGGTCGATACGCAGGGTCTTCATGAACTCCTTGGGGTCGTCGGTCTCGCTCTGCCATTCCATCATCTGTCTCAGCCAGGCCAGCTTGTCGGCCGCCTGTTCCTTGGATCTCGCCGACGATCCCTTCTCCTTGTAGAGCCAATGGGCGGCGATGCCGTACTCTGCCGTCTGGTGCATCTTCTGTGTGCGTATCTGTATCTCCAGCGGCTTGCCCTGCGGCCCGATAACCGTAGTGTGCAGTGACCGGTACATGTTGAATTTGGGCATGGCGATGTAATCCTTGAAACGGCCGGGCATGGGCTTCCAGATGGAGTGGATGATACCCAGGGCGCCGTAGCAGTCCTTGACGGTGCCCACCAGCACCCGCATGGCGGTAAGGTCGTAGATCTCGTTGAACTCCTTGCCCTTTCGCACCATCTTGGTGTAGATGCTGTAGAAATGCTTGGCCCTGCCTTCGATCTTGACCTGGATGCCTACATTATTCAGTTCTTTCTCCAGTTGCAGGGCGGCCATGTCCACGTATGACTCACGATCGGTCCGGCGCTGGGAGACCATCTGCTGCAGCTCGGAATACTTGCGCGGGTGCAGGGCGGCGAAGGCCAGGTCCTCCAGCTCCCATTTGATACTGTAGATTCCCAGGCGATGCGCCAGGGGGGCGTAGATCTCCAGGGTCTCCTTCGCTTTCTGGATCTGTTTATGCTTGTCCATGTAGCAGATGGTTCTCATGTTATGGGTCCGGTCCGCCAGCTTGATGAGGATGACGCGGATATCCCGGGCCATGGCGACGATCATCTTGCGCAGGTTCTCCGCCTGCTCCTCCTCCTCGCTCTTGAGCGATACTTTCTGCAGCTTGGTAAGGCCGTCGACCAGTTCGGCGACCTCGTCGCCGAACAGCTTCTTCACTTCGGGGATCGTCGAGGGCGTATCCTCGACCACATCATGGAGCAGCGCCGCGGCGATGGTGACGCTGTCCAGCATCAGGTCGGCGCAGATACGGGCGGTGCCCAGGGGGTGGGAGATGAAATCCTCGCCGCTCTTGCGCAGCGTACCCTTGTGGTGGCTCTTGGAGTAGGCGTAAGCGCGGGAGATCAGGTCCCGTTCGAAATCAGGGTTATAGGAGGAGATTCCGCAGAAGAGGTCCTCGAGCGCGGCCTCGTTCGCTGCTACGTCGTCCTTGTTTTTTGCAACCTGTTCAACTGCTTCTGACATCTGTCGTGGAACCCCTGGCTCAGTTGGAAGGTTCGGGACCTCTCCAGTTCGGTCCTCTCCACCGAAAGCATCGTCAATATCGATTCTTCCCTCGAATCCTCGATTGAAATCAGGCCCAGTTCTTCCAGGACCTTCAAACCCCTGACCGCCGTCTGCGGATTGCGGAGATATCTGCCTCCGCCCAGGACAAGCCTTTCCATGGTTTCGTCGAGGGGGTGAGTCCGCTCTGCCTGCAGGCGCTGGTAGAGCCCGGTAAGGGACGCACGCAGGCTGTATTCGTGCTCCAACACCCTTTTAGTAAATTGTACCTCATCGCCACAGTAGATTAAATGAAGCCAGGCCCGGGACGCCAGGGCCGCCAGCGAAGCGAACACGGCGGAGCTGAACGGGGGGTCGACGAAAACCAGGTGATCGAAGGCGTCCACCAGGCCCGGAGTAGACGCCGCGGTGACGAAATCAGCCATCATCAGCGCCGGAGCGTCGCTGCCGTCTGCCACGGCCCGTAGGCGAGAGGCGATAATGGACCGGCTGCAGCGCACGCCCACGACCAGCGCATCCCCGGGTACCCCTCCAGCCAGAGGTGTCTCCCGGAAAAGCAGCTCCCGGCGCCGGGCGGAGTCGGCAACGAGGAGCAACACGCTCTCGCCGCCGGCGATGATCCGGGCTATCTGCTGGGGAACGGCTCCGTAGTCGCGGCGGTCGATGACCCGGTCGTCGGACTCATTTACCACCGGCGCGGCTGCGTCCATCGCCTCCCCGCCACTGTCCGCCGCCAGCCAGGGCTCCGGCAGGGGGGCGCCGGTGGACAGCAGGGACCAGAACTCCTCTCCCCGAACACGTCCGGGGCAGCTGGAGTCGCAGTGTGTGCAGTCAGCGTCGCCTGTCCGCTCCGGTTCGACGCTTCTGGGATAGAGGGCGCGCAGGTTGAGTTGGGGGGAGACCGACCCGTTGAACTCATTGCGCTCGAGACGGAAGACCACGTCCCAGCTGGTACCGGGCTTAATATGCTCCAGCAGGTACGCCTGGCCGAAGCCGATGGCCTGCGAGCTGGCCCCACCCGATTCCACCCGGCACTGCAGGTGTTGTCCGTCTCGCGTCTTGCGGCCGCCGTCGATGCGCGCTCCGGCGGCCAGCAGGTCCACCGAGGGGTTGCCCAGGCCGAAGGGCTCCATTTTCGCCAGCTCCTCGGCCAGGTCCAGGGTAAGCTCTCTCCCCAGGACCAGGGCGTCGACATGACGGCTGGGACGCAGGTCGTCCTTGCCCAGCGATTCGTCGGCCAGCCGGGCGAAGCCCCGGCGGAAATCCTCCAGATGCTGCAGGTCGATGGTCAGCCCGCAGGCTGCGCGGTGGCCGCCGAACGTCGCCAGCTGGCCGCCAAGTTCTGACAGCGCCCCGTGCAGGTCGAAGGCGGGGATGCTTCTGCCGGACCCCTTGCCCAGGGTCCCGTCCTCAGCGATCATGATGACCGGGCGGTGATGGATCTCCACCAGCCGCGAGGCGACGATGCCGATGACGCCCTCGTGCCAGCCGGGAGAACTGAGTACGTATCCCCGCAGGGATTTTTCCTCCTCCGGCCAGCGGTTGACCATCTCCTGCGCCTCTGCCAGCATCTGGTTTTCGATCCGCTGCCGCTGCTGGTTGAGACCGTTGAGCACGTCAGCCAGTTCCCCGGCCTCCTCCTCACTCTCTGCCAGCAGGAGGGAGAGGGCCTTGCCGGGATCTTCCAGCCTCCCGGCCGCGTTTATT
>BDUA01000025.1 GCA_002897715.1 bacterium BMS3Abin01 | reverse complement strand
CTGGACCTGTCCGGTCTGTGACGCCCCCAAGGGCGATTTCGAACGGATAGACTCATCCGGCGGCGGCCCGGGCCTTCCCCGTTGACAGGGCTGAACCACTATGACTGTAAAGGCGATGCGCCTACGAAAGGAGACACCATGACTGACAAGGGACCGTTTTGCGGCATCAACGAGCCGGCGGACCCGGCAAACCTGACGGAAGCGGAAAAGAAGCACATCCCGGTCATCGAATGCCCGGATACGGTGAAGGCCGGGGAACCGTTCCAGGTGACCATCAAGATCGGCGAGATACCCCACGTGATGGAGGAAGGCCACCATATCCAGTGGCTGGAACTGTACTCCGGTCGGAACTACAACGCCCGGATCGACCTGACCCCCGTGTTCACCAGGGCTGAGGTAACGGTGGTCCTGGTCAAGGGCGGGGTCCACCACGACATCACGCTGCGGGCCGTCGAGCGCTGCAACCTTCATGGGATGTGGGAGGGAACCAGGAAGATCACCGTCGAGGAATGAGCTGAGGCCGCCTAGCTCCCCCCGCGGCGCGAGTCCACCCACACGATCAGCGGCGGCAGCACCAGCAGCGTGCTCACCAGGGCGAACAGGACGTTGATCATGGTGACGATACCGAAGTCCTGGAGGATGGGGAAATCCCTGGCGATAAGCAGGGCGCCGAAACCGGCGATTACCGTCAGCCCCGAGGCGATGATGGCGCGACCGATCTTGGTCATGGCAGTGGTCATGGCCACCTCGGGGCCCTCCCCCTTCTCCCTCTCCTCGTAATAACGGGTCATCAGCAGGATGGTAAACTCCACGCCGATGCCTATTATCAGGGCGCCCAGCGTGGCCGTGATGGGTGTGTAGTCGATCCCCAGCAGATACATGACTATCGCCGACCAGCCGATGATGAGACCTATGGGCAGGACGGCCACCAGGGCCCGCTTGAGCCGCAAGCGGAACAGCAGCAGGATGCCGGCGAAGACCATGCCGATGCCGATAAGCGTCATCTTCTCCCGTCCCTCGGTCAGGGCGGAGACCACCGTATCCTGCATGACGATGCCGCCGGTGATGGTGACATCGACCCCCGGGGGGACACCCTCGCCGAGATAGCCTTCCATCGCCGAGAGAAGTTCCTCTATCTGTTCACTGTCGAGATTGCCGACACTGATGATGATATTGGCCGCGGTCAAGTCCTCATTGAGCAGATTGCTCTTCACCGTCGGCGGCATCGAATCCAGGATCTGCCTGATGGCCGCCGGATCCCGGGGGATCGCACCGCCGCCCGCCTGCCTGAGCATGTCGACCACACTGCTCGTGCCGGTCACAACCTGAGCCTGCTCGTTAACGATACGCCCCTGTAAATCCGCCATCCAGTCCAGGACCTCCGGGTCGGTGACATCGTCAGCCTCCACGAACAGGTTTGCTGAACTCTGCCCGCCGGCTACCGCTTCCAGTTCGCCCAGATCCTTGAACATCTGCAGGTCCTGGGACATGAACTGGGACTGGTCCGACTGGGTACCGATGCGGGAGTCCAGGTAGAGGCCCACACCGCTGAGCACCAGGGCGACGGGAATGATGATGGCGGCGCTCTTGATGATGCCGGGAGCCATCCGCCGCAGAGCCCTTTCCACAAAGCCTGCCGGCTCAACGGAACCGCCTGTATCGCCGGAGCTGTCAGCCGCCACCTCCGCTGTCTTCCTGCCGTCCTGTTTCTCCTGCCGGTGCCGGTCATGCCAGTACAGGATGGCCAGGAGCAGGAACATGGCCAGCAGATAACAGCTGACCACACCGATGATGAGCGTGTAGCCGAAGTCGTTGATCATGGGCACCGGCGAGAAGAACAGCGCCGCGAAGCCGAGGCAGGCGACGATGATGGCCATGCCGATAGCCGGGCCGATATGGGTGATGGAATCGATAATGGCGTCGGCCACCTTCTCCCCTCGCCGCGCTTCTTCGTCGTAGCGGTTGTGGAACTGGATGGTATAGTCCACCCCCAGGCCGATGAGCACGGGAAAAGCCGCCATGGTCACCATGGTCATAGGCACGCTGAGTACGCCCATGATGCCGAAAGCGTAGATGATGCCGATGATGACGATTCCCAGCGGCAACCAACGCCAGGCGAAGAAGTTGCGAACCTTGAAGAGCAGGGCGAGGATCAGCAGCATCAGCACCACGGAGGCTATCATCATGGAGCGCAGGCTCTGGTTCATCAGCTGGTTCATCTCCGAATACATCGCCGGCTGGCCGGTGACGACGGTCTCCACTCCGGAGAAGCCGGCGGCGTCGATCGCGTTCCGGGTATCCTGCACCAGGGCTTCCTGCAGGTCCATATCAAGGCCGCCGTCCAGCACCACGAACATGAGGGAATGCTGGTCGTCGGGGAACACCTGGGCGAACTGCGGCCGTATGGCGCCCGTCTCCGGGTCGGTTATGACCCCCATCAGCATGCCCTCGTCTTCGGGGAGCGCGGCCTCACCACCCTGGGCCGCCATCGCCTGCCTGATGAACAGAGCGGGAGTTATGACGGATTTTACCCCCGGGTCGGCATCCAGCTGCCGCTGGACATCCTCCATGGCCGCCAGGTTGCCGTCACCGACCAGCGCCGGAAGATTATCGCCCTTGATCATCACCACGATGACCTCGCCACTGAAACTGTCGCTGAACCTGGTGAAATCCCGGTAGAACTCCGAATCCGTGGAGACGAAAGTCTCGGTACCGCTGGACATCTCTATCTGCCGCGCACCCCAGATGGCCGGGATGACCAGCAGGAAGCAAACGACCACCACCAGCACATGCTGGTTCTCGATAAAGATTCCCAGCCGCCTGAAGACCTGTTTCATGCTGTTTCCCTTCTATCCTCGGCCGGCGTTGGCCGCCAGCATGTCCAGTAGCTCTACGAATTTTTCCTGTTCTTCCCGGGAAAGGCTTCCCAGAACCTTCTCGACCCGGCGTACCGCGAACCGTTTCATGACCTCGTGGAATTTCCTGCCGCGACCGGTCAGAGCCACCCGCACTATACGGCGGTCGTCCGGATCGGCCAGGCGTTCGGCCAGCCCCTGCTGCACCAGCCGCTCCGCCAGACGTGTCGCCGTGGCATGAGGGATCATAAGCTCGCCGCTCAGTTGGCTCATGGTGGGGGTCCGGCCGCGGGAAAGGATATGGCTGATGCGGAAGAAGAGGACGGGATCCGTCATCTTGCAGGCATGTGGGTCGCCGCCAGCCAGCGGCTGAAGGATCTGCTCCAGCTCCTCCTTCTCTTCATCTGACGGGTTTCCCAGCCCGTACAGCAACATGACCAGCGATTCGACGAAACGTGCGGCCAGCTCAGCCGGTGGTTTTGTATCTTTTCCCATTGTTCTCTTCCCCGGCCACGTCTGCCATCGAATATCGTTTCATCTGAAATATTTCCATATGAAAATATATCATAACATACGGGAAAATAAAAGGCGGCCCGCAGGCCGCCTCGATAAATCCTGATGATTATGTCCGGAGTGATCAGGCGCGTGCCGCCGCCGGCCGCCGGGGACGCCGCCGCCTTCTTCCCGACTTGGCGCCGCCGTTATAGACCATGCGCGAGATCTTCTTGGCCTCCCTTTCCGGGCTGGGTATAACCCGGTGGGCATAGACGAAGTCTTCCATGTCCTCGCAACGCAGCGTGGAGCCGATAAGCCCCTCCACCGAGCTGAGCTCCGAAAGCTCCTCCGGTGACATGAAACTGATAGCAGTCCCGCTGGCCCCGGCCCGCGCGGTGCGGCCGATACGGTGTACATATACTTCTGCGTCCGACGGCATATCGTAATTGATGACATGGGATATGTTCACTACATCGATGCCGCGGGCGACGATATCGGTGGCGACCAGAATCCTGATATTGCCCTTCTTGAAGCCATCCAGGGTCCGCTGCCTCTGCGATTGGCTGAGATTGGAATGGATGGGAGCCGCCTTGATACCCTTGCGTTTGATGTTGCGGCAGAGGCGGTCGGCCCGGTACTTGGTCCGCGTGAATACCAGCACCTTGTCCAGGTCACGTTTCCTGATGAGCTCCACCAGCAGCTCTGTCTTCTGCATGCTGCTTACAGGGAACACAGACTGGTCAACGGTATCTACCGGAGTGGCGCTCCGCTCCACTTCTATCCGTGCCGGCCGGGTGAGGGCGGAACCGATCACGCTGAGCACCTTGGGTGACATGGTCGCCGAAAACAGCAGGTTCTGGCGCTGTTCCGGCAGAAGGTTGATAATACGCCTGACATCGGGCCAGAAGCCCATGTCCAGCATACGGTCGGCCTCATCCAGCACCAGGATCTCCACCTTGCCGAGATTGACGTCGCCGTGCCGCTGCAGATCCAGCAGACGGCCGGGAGTGGCCACCAGCAGTTCCACACCCTTGCGCAGCTTTTTGGCTTGGGGAGTGTAGCCCACACCGCCGAATACAGCCATGGAACGATGGCCGGAATAGCGGGAGCAGGAACGGGCCACCTCGTCGATCTGCAGTGCCAGTTCCCGGGTGGGTGTAACTACCAGTGCCTTGATGCCGCCACCCTTCTGCAGGCGCTGCAGGATGGGCAGAATAAAAGCGGCTGTCTTGCCGGTGCCGGTCTGGGCACAGCCGACGATGTCCCGGCCTTCAAGACCCAGCGGAATCGCTTCCCGCTGGATGGGGGTGGGCTCCTGATAGCCCATGTCCTTGACGCCCTTGAGCAGGCATTTTTCCAAGCCTAAATCTTCGAATATCATTTTTCTCCTTTTCAGTGGTCCTTTTGGATCATATCGCGCTGGACGCGATTTGCAGACGCAGTTGATCCAAAATAGCTCGACCAAAGAAAAGGAAGGGAGCAAGAGGATAAACCGAGTCTTGCGCATGCTTACTTGTGAAATTATACGATAAATATGGTCGCACTGCCAACCAGCTCCGGCGCCAATCGCGAAAAGGTTCCCGCTTCCCCCTGTTTTTCACGCTGCCGGCACTTAACTTTGCTTAACATCAAATAAACCTGGATTTCACATTGATATGGAATAATAGCGTTGTACTTAAAGAAAACCCTTCATCCTCTTTAAGCACTTAGCCTATATCGCAGCAAACGGCGCCTCCCTCCAGGCGCCGTTTGCATTTGCCGGCGCACCGGCCTCATTCGTCCGGACCGGCCTGCTCCCCGGGCTGACTGCGGATACACTTCTCGATACGGTCACCGGCTCTGGCGATTATCATCAAAGACTCGGCTCCCTCTCCGCCAGCGCGTATTTTTTCAATTCTTCGGTGATATGGGCAAAGGCCTCGTCCACTGAATCGGTGATGATGAAGTAATCCCGGTCCTGTTCATCGATGGTGCCGTAGCGGACCAGTGCGTCAAAGTTGATGACGTCGCGCCAGAACTTCTTGCAAAACAGCACTATGGGCAGGTGTTTCTTCATCTTCTCCGTCTTCAGCAGCGTCAGGAACTCAAACAGCTCGTCCAGGGTGCCGAAGCCGCCGGGGAAGTATATGACCGCTTTAGCCAGGTACGCCAGCCAGAACTTGCGCATGAAGAAGTAATTGAAATGGAATATGAGGTCGCGGGTTATATAGGAGTTATAGGACTGCTCGTTGGGGATGGAGATGGACATGCCGACATTGACACCGCGCGCCTGTGAAGCTCCCCGGTTGGCCGCCTCCATGATACCGGGGCCGCCGCCGGTGCATACGACGAAACGGTGCTCCGCGTCATGCAGCTCCTTGGACCACTGGGTCAGGCGCGCCGCCAGCTCACTCGCCGCTTCATAATAGGCGGACATCTCCAACTGCATCTCGGCCCGCTCGATGTCCTTCTTCCCCCGGGCCTTCCGCAGTTCCTCCTGCGCCTGCTGTTCCGGTATCACCCGCGCCGAACCCATGAACACGATGGTATCGACTATCCTGTGCCGCTCCAGCCTGCCCTGAGTCTCCAGATATTCGGAGACTATCCTGACCAGACGCCCCTCGCGGGACCTGAGGAAGTCCAGGTTCTCGTAGGCTTTGAGTACCGGCCGCTTTCTGTTTTCTGCCATTTTATTCCTCGCTGGTTCGGTAATGGAAGCGCCTCGACTGGACACGATTCTTTCACATCAGGGACCGCCGGGGAAGAACGGGCGGAGCCGCCGGCGGCGTAAAACCGTCTCTACCTTTTTGAACCCGGCTGACGGGTTCTGCATCTAATATTAACAACACCCGAGGCCCATGATGGAAGCTTTGGGGCACGGTATGACGGGAGGTGACAACATGACGCCTGAGGAACGGGAAAAACGCCTGGAGGAACTGAAACAGGAGCTGTCCGACCTGCGCAAGGTCAAATCCTCCCATGGCGGTCATGCCATTGATTTCCAGATGCTGGAGATCGAGGATCAGATAGCCGAACTGCGGCACAAGTAGGACACGGGTCATACACCGGTCGTCTCAGGGTCTCATGGAGATTCCGGCTTCCGCTCCGAAACCGCCTCGACCCAGTCCAGCGCCTGCCGGTAGGCGGCGATGGTGGCCTCGCCCACCTTCCGGGTGCGGATGAAGAAGTTCTCGATCGCGAACGCGTCCACATGCCCCGTGTCACGCATCTGTTCGTAGAGTTCGGGTTTGACCTCGGACAGCATCAGCCGGCATTCCTGCTGTTTAAGATTGTCACTATAGCGCTCGATCACCTCCAGGAAAGTACTTCCCAGTTCTTCGCGGCCGCGAAGATTGAGTATCATCACCGCGTGGCGCGTGTCATCCATGATTTCGGGCAGCTGTTCCTCGAACACCGAGGCGGCGGCATAGAACAGGCTGCCGTAAGGCCTGAGAATGGTCACCTGGTTCGATGGAAGGACTTCGGGGGGGTCCTTCTCGATCGGCAGTACCTGGCCTGGTTCGAAAACCCATTGCTTGATGGTTATCTTGTTGGACTGGCGGATGACAAACAGGACCGTCGACAGGATGACACCGAGCAGCACCGCGTACTGCAACGGTATGATCAGGGTAGAGGCGAAAGTAGTAACCAGGACCAGCTTCTGCACCTGTCCTGTCTTCCATACCTGCACGATATCGTCGGGCTTGAGCGTCTGGAAACCCACTACTATCAGCAGGCCGGCCAGGGAGGGCATGGCCAGCGCGCTCACGGCGTCCCCGAACAGCAGCAGCGATACGGCGATGATGATTCCCGCGAAGATGTTGGCGAAGCGTGTCCTGGCGCCGCTGCTGTGGACCAGGGCGGTTGCCGACAGCGAGCCACCCACCGGCATGCCCTGGAAGAAACCCGCGGCTATGTTGGCGACGCCCTGCCCCCGGAAATCACCGGAGGAGTCCGGGTACTCCCCATCGGGATTCACGTAGTTCTGGCTGACACCGGCACCCTGCACCAAGCCGACGAAAGCCAGCGAGAAAGCCGGTATCAGCAGCGCCGGTATCATGGAGAACGAGGGCAGCACCGGGTGCGGCAGGGAGTTGGGTATCTCGGCTATATCGGCCACCCGCGCCACCGTATCCCAGGAGAAGATCGGCACCATCAGCGAGGCCACGATCAATGCCAATACCATACCGAAGCTCTTCAGCTTCGTCCTGCTGAGAACCACGATCAGAAGGATGGTGACCAGCCCGATGATCAGTGTCTGCGAGTGGACTTCTCCCAGGTTCCGCAGCAGGTTGAAGGTCCGCAGGATCTTGTTGGATTCCTCGCTCGAGAATCCGGTCAGGTTATCCAGCTGCCCCAGGATGATCAGCAGGGCCACGCCATTGATGAAGCCCGTCATCACCGCGTTGGATACGAATCGCAGCACGAATCCCAACTTCAGCAGCCCCATGGTGAGCATGATGATACCGGTGAGGATCGCCAGCATGAACAGTGCGCCGGTGGGATCGTCGCTGGTATGCACCTGAGGCACGTCCGCCACCACCAGGGACATGGCGCTGGTAGTCTGCACGCTCATGAAGACGGAACTGGCGAACAGTGCGCCCACCGGCGTAGCCAGCATCACCGCGTATAGACCGTTGATGGGATTGGCCGCGGCGAGCAGGGCGGAAGCCATGGCGTCCGGGATGCTCTCGATCCCCAGCGTCAATCCGGCGGTCGCGTCATTGACCAGGGTTTTGGGATTGAAGAGGTCTTCTCTGTTCATCTGCCTGCCATGTCCGGTAACTTCCAGAAGCGCCAGCATTGAACAGGCCGGCATTGTCGACTCGTAGATTATTCTGCGCGCCGTACAAACGCAATACAGGCGGCAAGACTATTACAGAGTGTGGCCGCTGGATATGGCGGCCGGGTCCGATTTCGGTCCGCCCGGCGGGGGAATAGTATATAAAGCTTCTCCTCCTGCTTGGGAATCAATGATTTATCGGGTGGTCTTATCTGGATGAGAACGGCATCATCGCCGAGGGGTACGGTTCCGGCAAGGTGCACGTCACCCCCCCGCCAGACCATCGAGATACCTGATGTGGAACGGTCGCACCTGGGGGAGATAACCGGTTTATTAAATGACGCCGGCCCGGCACCATCGAGGTCAAATCCACCTCTTTCGACCTGTTCATCGGCGGCCGCGGCGGCATCGAACCGCTGGAGGGCTGCTCCTGGCGGAACATCCCACCGAGGAACAGTTGATCCGGGAGATCGACGCGATCCTTACCCGGTACCCAGAGATCGCTGATGACGGCGAGCGCCTGGGCGAGGTGATCGAGCGGCTGGGGCCGGAGGGCCTAGATGTTTTCCTCCATCTCCCAGACACCCGTAGGGCAGGTGCCGGCGCAAAAGCCGCAGCCGATGCAGAGCTGGTCGTTGACCTCGTAAGCGAAGACACCGTTCTCACCTTCGACCCGGGATATGGCGTCGTAGTAGCAGGTGACCTCGCACATGCCGCAGTCACGGCAGAGCCCGCAGGACATGCAGCGGTCGGCCTCGTGCCGGGGCTCGAACTCAGCCAGCGGCTCGCTCTCGTAGTAGGCGGAGCGGATGCGCTCATAGGGGATCACCTGTCTGAGCTCGGGTACGATGTCATATTCCATCATCAGTGAATGGACCGTCTCGGCGGTGGTACGGCCCTGGCCGATAGCGTCGGTGACAAGGCCCGGCCGGGTTGCGTCGCCCACGGCGAAGACCTTTACGTCCGTGGTCTGGCCGTTATCGCTCACGGTTATGTGTCCGCGCTCGGTGTTTATGCCCTGGGGCAGGAAATCGAGCACGGGCACATCGCCGATGGAAATGATCACCTCATCGGCCGCCATGTCCGTACCGTCCTCGAAATACAGCCGGCCCTTCTTCCGGTCGAACTTCCTGGTAACCTTGGGCCAAAGTATCCTGGTGCCGCGCTCACGGGCCATCTCCTGTTCCTTGCCGAAGCTGGCCGGCGGCTGGATATCCACGGCCACCACCGATTCCGTCCCCAGATCATAGGCCTGGCTGGCGATATCCATGCCCACGTTGCCGGCGCCGATGACCACTACCTTCCTGCCCTTTAAGTCGAACTCCGGCTCCAGCTCCAGGTTGACCGACTTGAGGAAGTCGATACCGGGAATCACATCCTCCCAGCCGGGGAACCGGATCATGCGCGCCTGGTGGGCGCCGGTGGCGATGATCACCATCTCGTGTTCCCTGTATATGCGGTCGAACAGTTTGCGGTTGACCCTGGTATCGAGGTGAACATTCACGCCCAGCGCCTGGAAGCGTTCGATCTCCTTGCGCAGGACCTCCTGCGGCAGGCGTGAGCGCGGGATACACCACTCGATCTTGCCACCCAGCCGGCCGGTGGCCTCGTAGAGATCAACGTCGTGACCCTTGAGCGCCAGCTGCCAGGCGGCGGACATGCCGCCGGGGCCGCCGCCGATGACCGCGACCTTGCGGCCGGTGGGCCCGGCCTTCTCCGGCGCCGGCAGCTCCATGCTCAGGCGTCCCAGCTTCTGGATATCCAGCGGCTGGTCCAGCACCACCCCGCGGGTACAGGCATCCATGCAGAGGTTGGGACAGATCTGCCCGCAGACCGTAGCCGGGAAGGGGCTGTACCTGAGCACCAGCTCCAGCGCTTCCTGTAATTTTCCCTGACGGATGAGCAGGCTGCGCTGGTGCGAGGGTATGCGCGAAGGGCAGGCATGGGCGCAGGGCGGCAGATACTTGTTATTGTTCCAGGAAGGCCGGTAACGACGGTCCTCGCCGGTGGTTATGTAGGGCAGCAGGGTGCGATCATGCTCCAGGTATTCGCCGAAGATGCCGCCCTCACCGACGCCGGGCTCCCAGACGGTGCGCCGGAACTCCGGCGTGCTTATCTTCATGGGACTGCGGGCCGCCTTCTCCGCCGGGGTGTAGGCGATGAACTTGCGCCAGTCGGCGGGGGAGCGGGTCAGCTCCTTCAGGTAATCCAGGCGGTCGACGGCCTTCAGGTAAGGTTTGATGTTGGTGGTGAGCCATTCCCAGTCCTGTTCCGTCATCTCCAGCAGGCGCACGTCGTTCTCGCTGTAGCCCTGGATGGGACCGCGGAAATAGATGGTGCCGCCCACCATGCCGACACAGGGGCGATAGCCCAGGATGTTATCCGGGTTGCGCGGCTCCACGCCGCAGACCACGGCGATGCCTCCCGCCTTGAACTCGGCGAAGGAGTCGCCCACACCCCGGAAATACCAGGACTGCAGCGGCTCGAAGCGCGGGTTGTACTTGGTCATGGTCTCGCAGCGGGCTCCGGCGCCCCCCTGCACATACAGGACGCCCTGGGCGCCGGCGTTGTGAGCGCCGTTGGTGACGTCTCCCAGCACGGTGATCCTGGCGCCGCAGTTGATCCAGCCCACGTCGTCGGAGGCGGAGCCCCGCACCAGTATCTCCGTCCCCTCCATGCCCATGCTGCCCAGACGCTGGCCTACGGGGCCGTCGACGGTGACGTGCACCTTCCTGCCCCGCGGCCAGATGCGGCCGCCGATGCCGTGCTGACCGTCGGCCTTGATGGTCAGGCGGTAATTACCGTCGGCTATGGCCTGCTGGATCTGTTCCTCCAGCTCCCGCGAGGAGACGCGCAGGCCTTTTATGTTTCCCTTGATAATCATCTACACCACGTGCTTGATCTCGAGGCGCTCGGCGATCTCCCGGCTGGAGCAACCCAGCCCGTCGGACATGCCGATGGGCAGCTCCGTGCTGCGGCCCATGGGCGCGAAGATCTTCCTCAGCTCCATGTCCGCCGCCTTGAACACGTCCACTACCCGCTCAGCCACCTTGTCCGGGTCCAGCCGCCGGTAGAGACGCGGGTCCTGGGTGGTGATGCCCCGCGGACAGCGCCCGGTATTACAGAGATTGCAACGGTTATACTCGTCACCGAAACACTGGGCGGTGGCCTGCATCATGTACTTGCCGCTGTCCACGGCGGAGGCGCCCAGCATGATCATGGCAGCGGCGTTGGCCGCCAGAGCGCCACGCTTGCCCATGCCGCCGGCGGCGATCAGCGGCAGCTCGTTCTGCTTGCCCTGGGCTACCAGGTCCAGGTAACAGTCGCGGATATTGGAGGCGATGGGGTGTCCCATCTTGTCCATGGAGACGTTGTAGGCGGCGCCGGTGCCGCCGTCCTCGCCGTCGATGCACAGCGCCGCGGCGTAAGGGTTGCGCACGGCGTTGTTCAGCACCGCCTGGGCGGTGGTGGTTCCCGATATCTTGGGATAGACCGGCACGCGGAAGCCCCAGGCCATGGACATGGACTGGATCATCTTGGCCACGGCTTCCTCGATGGAATACTTGGTCTGATGCGTCGGCGGCGAGGCCAGGTCGACGAACTCGGGCACGCCACGGATCTGGGCGATAAGCTTGAGCACCTTGTAGGCCATCAGCAGGCCGCCGTCCCCCGGCTTGGCTCCCTGGCCGTACTTGATCTCGATGCCCGCCGGATCCTCGGTCATCTCGGGGATGGCGTGCACTATCTCGTCCCAGCCGAAATAGCCGGAGGCGATCTGCAGTATGAAATATTTGGCGAAGCGTGACTTGAGCAGCCGCGGCGGGATGCCGCCCTCGCCGGTGCACATGACCACCGGCATACCCTCCACCTCGTTGAGGTAGGCCACGCCCATGGCCAGCCCCTCCCACATATGGGGAGACAGCGCGCCCACGGACATGCTGCCGATGCGGATGGGGTATATCTCCCTGACCGGCGGGATGAAGGCGTCCTTGTCCCTCACCAGGCGGCCCCGCTTCACCGTCACCGGCAGCGCCTCCGCCGGCAGGTTTCGCCCCAGGTAAGTACGGATACGGAACTCGTGGCGCCCGGCGTCCAGCGCCGGGTCGGTGAGCATGGAGATACGCACGAATTTGAGCTGGTCCACCGTGGACGGACCGGTGTCATTCCGCCGTCCGCCGCGCCGGTAGGCGGCGCCGCCACGGTTCTTAAAGAACAGGAACTTGTTCTGCGGGTTGTACTCGGGCTCGATGGCCGTGTTGGGACAGACCAGGGCACAGGCGCTGCAACCGGTGCAGTAGCGATCGATATCGTTCACCTGGCGGACCACCTGTATCAGATCGCGCCGGGCCACCGGCACCGGCGTGGAACCTTCCGATGTCACCGTACGCTGCACCTGTACGCCGGGTTCGATGGCGCTGACCGGGCATACGGCCGTACAGCGGCCGCAGCGGGTGCAGCGGTCCTCACGCCAGCGGATGATATATGGGAACTCACGGAGCGGGAGCTCGTAATTGGCGTCTACGCGCTCAGCTGGCTCCATACCTTCATCTCCTTTGCCTTGGGCAATATGGTTACCATGTCATACTTCATGGGCGAGAAATCCAGCGACTTGTCACGGTCGGGGATGGCCCGGTCCAGGCCGCATTCCTCGCTCATCAGTGCGTACTTGCCGGGGTAGCCGCCCACCACGCCGGGCCGGAGCTTCTTGGCGTCCTGGACCATGAAACAGGTGCCGTCCGGCGTGAAGCCGATGGTGCAGTTGGGGCCGTCGATGCACAGCGGCCGCAGCGACTTCTTCAACAGTCGCAGCGCCTCGCGGTCGCGCCGTTCCTCCATCTCCTCTTCCTTGAGCGGCGTGATCACATCCTTGTAATAGCGCAGGGGGTAGCCCAGCTGACGCTGTGTATAGTGCAGGATATGGGTGAACACCTCACTGTCGCTGTTGTACCCCATATATCCGGGGAAGCCGCGGCCGGAAAGAAACTCGCGGATGGGCACGAAGGCGGTGTTCTCCCCGTTGGTCATGGTGCAGTATCCCTGCAGGAAGAAGGGGTGGCAGGCATACAGGCAGATGGTGTAATTAGTGTTCTGGCGCCCCTGGGCGAAGATGGTCCTCGCCGCCAGCCCGGACTTCTCCAGGTTGAAGTACTCGGCCACCTCCAGCGGGTCACCGACCTCCTTGAGCGAGATCACGTCCGGATAGAAGGAGAAGACGAAGATGGACTCATCCTCCTCGCCCATGGCCCTCAACTCCAGTCGCGTCCTTAACAGCAGATCCTCCTTCTCGGCCAGGGGCCTGCTCCCCATGCCCTTGGGGTAGCTGTAGACCTTGGCGAAGTAGTGGTCGCGGCTGCCGGTCTCCGGCGTGAAGTCCGGATTGATCTCCGGCTCCCAGAAATAGATCTCCTTGAAGCCTTTTTTAAACATATGCGCGTCCAGCTCCTCCAGCCCCTGGTGGGAGCAGATGCCGGAGAGGATGGGACGGCCCCTGAAGCTCTGAAAATCGCCGCCCAGGTCCTTGAGCACCAGGCCCAGGCCCGAGCCGTCATGCCCCTCCTTCATCGTGTCCAGGGCATGGATGTTCTCCATGGGCGAGAAATATTCACTTGATGTTATGGCGCTCAGGCGACACATATAATACCTCGGTGTTGAACCATCCCCTTGTTTCTCCACAGGTCTAAAGCGCTTTCTGTTGAAAAAAACAACCCGGGGCCGGGTTGAACCCAAAGAGAGCACATTTCTCCACCAGGAAGAATCTAGACCATTGTATAAAGAAAGACCCTAAAAAGGGGCTGCACAAGCGTACATAATATCATAATTGATCATTGTACAAACGGATATGTCAGCGTCCCCAGGCTTCATTCACCGGTGTCAGTATAATCATTTCTCAGGTCTCCACCGTTAACGGTGGCCTGCTGGAAGCCTCCGGCCGGCCGGAGGCTGCATCCAGGGTCGACCCGTGCACCGGCCTGGTTGCCCCCGGTGGCGCCGTTCCCCACCCGCCTGTTGTTCATAAGTACCATATTCCGCCTACAAAGTTTATGCCTTTGTCAATTTCGCATGCGTTCACCTTCCAGTAGGCTTCAATCATTAAACACAACCAAGGATGAGGTGAGAGGCATGCGACAGGTTGCCATTTACGGTAAAGGCGGCATCGGTAAGTCGACTACCACCCAGAATCTGACGTCGGCTCTGGCGGAGTTGAAAAAGAAGATCATGATCGTAGGCTGTGACCCCAAGGCGGATTCCACCAGGCTGCTGTTGGGCGGTCTGGCCCAGCAGACGGTTCTGGACACCCTGAGGGAAGAGGGCGCCGAGGGCGTCGAGCTGGAAGACGTCATGAAGAGCGGCGTCAACGGAATAAGTTGCGTGGAATCAGGCGGCCCGGAACCGGGCGTGGGCTGCGCCGGCCGCGGTATCATCACCTCCATCGGCATACTGGAGAACCTGGGCGCCTACGAGAAGGAACTGGACTACGTGTTCTACGACGTGCTGGGTGACGTTGTTTGCGGCGGTTTTGCCATGCCCATCAGGGAAGGCAAGGCCAAGGAGATATACATCGTGGCTTCGGGAGAGCTCATGGCTTTGTATGCCGCCAACAACATCTGTAAGGGTATCCGTAAATTCGCCAACACCGGCGGCACCCGCCTGGGCGGCATCATCTGCAACAGCAGGAATGTGGACGGTGAGCTGGAGCTGCTTACCGCCTTCGCGGAGGAACTGGGCAGTCAGCTAATCCATTTCATCCCCCGGGACAACGTGGTCCAAAGAGCGGAGATCAACAAAAAGACGGTTATCGA
>BDUA01000024.1 GCA_002897715.1 bacterium BMS3Abin01 | reverse complement strand
CTGCGCTCGATACCCCTGGCGATCACGTGGTACAGCAGGCCCGGCTGATCGATCCTTGGCTTCCTCGGCATGCTGCCTAGTATACAATACTGACAACATTATTTAAAATCCGCTGAAGTTTAGTAAGTTAGGAGCGTCCCCTTTAGATTCAGCATCATCCCTGCTCGTCGCTATCATTATGGGAATACTTGATTATCTCAACGTTCTCCATGGTGATGAGGCCCTCGGTGACCAGCTCGTCCAAATGGGGCAGGAAGTCCCTGATCATCTCCTCGGTGTCGGCGATCTCGATCATCACCGGCAGGTCCTCGGACAGCCTCAACACCCTGGTGGTGTGGATACGGCTGTTGGCGCCGAACCCCTCGACACCCTTGAAGACCGTGGCGCCGGCCATCCCCCGCTGGCGGGCCAGCTTGACGATGACCTCGTAAAGCAGGTGCCGCCCCCGCTTGTCCGATTCACCGATGAATATCCTGATGAGCTTGCCCTTGCCCTCGAACTTCATACCAGCCTCCCTAGGACCAGACCCAGATAAAACGCGAAGAATCCCATGACTACACTGGCGGCGATATCCACGCCCGCCAGCAGGAACTTTCCCGCTTCCAGCATTGTATAAGACTCCAGCATCAGCGTGGAGAAGGTCGTGTACGCGCCCAGGAAACCTATGGCCAGGAAAATACGCGTGCCCTCGCCGACGGCGAAACGCTCCAGGGCCACAGCGAACAGTATCCCCATCATGAAACTGCCGGAGATATTGATGGCGAACGTTCCCCAGGGGAAGGTGGTACCGGCGCGGTCCATCACCAGGCCGCCGATCCAGTATCGCATTACTGAGCCCAGGAAACCTCCCAAGCCTACCATCAACAGTTTCTGCAAGATATTTCCTTTCCCGGCCGGCCTCAGTCCTCGAACAGGGCCCGGGCGAAATCACCGGCGTCGAACGGCCTCAGGTCCTCCATCTGCTCGCCAACGCCGATGAGTTTGATGGGCAGGCCCAGTTCGTGCGATATAGCCACGGCGATGCCGCCCTTGGCGGTGCCGTCCAGCTTGGTGAGCACCACGCCGCTGACACCGACGGAGTCGCCGAACAGGCGCGCCTGAGTAAGTCCGTTCTGACCGGTGGTGGCGTCGACGGTGAGCAAGGTCTCGTGCGGAGCGCCGGGGATCTGCTTGCCGATAACCCGGTGGATCTTCTTCAGCTCCTCCATCAGGTTGACCTGGGTATGCAGCCGCCCGGCGGTATCCACAATGATCACATCGGCGTCACGCGACCTGCCGGCGGAGATGGCGTCGTAGACCACGGCTGCGGGGTCGCTGCCGCGTTCCTGTTTGATAACGGGACATCCCGCTCGCTCGCCCCATTCGCTCAGCTGCTCGATGGCCGCGGCGCGGAAAGTGTCGGCCGCCGCCATAACCACGCTCTTGCCCTCCCGCTGCAGGTGCCAGGCTATCTTGCCGATAGTGGTGGTCTTGCCGGTACCGTTCACGCCCACCATGAGCATCACCGAGGGTTTGTGGGAAACATCGATCTGATAGTCCCCGTCGACGAACACATCCACCAGCGCCTGCTCCAGGTGGGAATAAAACTGCTCACGGTTGCGGATCTCACCTTCGTTGGCAGCCTTCTCCATACGATCGACGATAGCTACCGTGCTCTTGACGCCGCAATCAGCGAAAATCAGCGTCTCCTCCAGGCTCTCCCAGAGTTCAGCGTCCAGCCTGTCGAACATCACCACCGACAGATGCTGCTGCATCGACTTGCGGCTTTTGGACATGCCGGCCTTGAGACGCCCGAAGAAGCCTTTCTTTTCCTCTTCCTGCTCCCGGACCGCGACCCCGGCCGCATCGCCGGATGACTCGTCTACCCCTTTGAATACTTCATGCCATGATCGCGCCATGATAACCAGGGCCTATCCCGCCAGAGTCGCCGGCCGGGATGGCTCCTCCACCGGCTCTTCATCCCCGATAGTCTCGACGCCGGAAAGCTCGGCGTCATCGCCGTTCATGCGCCGCGACAGTATCTTGGAGGTGCCATCCGCGCCCATGCTTACGCCATACAGAGTGTCGGCTACTTCCATGGTCCGCTTCTGGTGGGTAATGACGATGAACTGGGTACGATCCTGGAAGCTCCTGAGCATGATCAGCAGTCGGTCGATATTGGTGTCATCCAGCGCCGCCTCGACCTCGTCCAGAATATAAAAGGGTGCCGGCCGGGCCAGGAATATGGCGAACAGGAAAGCTATGGCCACCAGAGACCTCTCACCACCGGAGAACAGCGACAGGCTGCGCACGGTCTTGCGCGCCGGCTTGACCGAGATCTCTATTCCCCGCTGATCGATGGAGATACCAGCGGCGGCGTCCTCTTCCTCCTCTTCCGTCATCACCCCGCCACCGTCATCGGTTCCGCCGCCTCCGTCCTCCCGGACGCCGTCGGCGCCGTCTGTCTCCGGCTTGACCAGGGTAAGCCGTCCCTCGCCACCGGGGAACAGGGTACTCACAACCTCGGAGAAGTTCTGCTGCACCGCCTCGAAGGTTGCATTGAAAGTTGATTCTATTCTGCCGGTCAGATCCCTGATCAGTCCGGCCAGATCAGCCATGCTCTTCTCCAGATCCTGGCGTTGTTCAGCCAGGAACTCCTGACGCTCCAGCATCTCCTCGTATTCCTGCTGGGCCAGAGGATTCACCGGACCGATGTTCTCCCGCCGCCGCTCCAGGCGTTCGAGTTGTGTCTTAACTTCATCCTGCTCCTCCGCGGACGCCGCCTCCACCTCGTCGATACCGGCGTCGTCAAACCTCTGCTTCAGACCTTCCAGCTGCGCCTCCTGTTCACTCATCTGGTCGCGCAGCTTGGCCACCCCCACCTCGCGTTCCGTCGAACTGTCGCTGGCCTGGCTCAGCTTCTGCTGCAATCCGGCCTCTGCCCGGGACAGCTCCCTCAGGCTGGCCGAGCGCTTGTCGCTTAGCCCCTCTGCCTCCTTGAGCTGTTCCGCCATGCGACCGATCGCCTGGTCGTAGCATGATTTCAGACTTCCGATAACGGTCATTAGCCTTTCACATACCGGCTCGAAACGGCGGTATACGGCATAGCGGAAACGGGAATCGTCCAGATCGTCGCCCAGCCGCTCCAGGGCCGGCCCGACCCTGTCGAGGGTACGGGCGGCCATCTGCTCCCGCTCCCGCACCCGGGCGGCCTCGATCTGCAACTGCGTCACATCTTTCGCCAGGGACGCCCTCGCCTCGGTAAATCCTGATTCCTCTCCTTGCGGAGAGCCGGCCTCGACACCGAGCTGCGCCAGTAAACGCTCCGCCTCGGCCAGCTGCTCCCTGGCGTCTTTTTCCTGCTCGTCGATCTTCCCGGCTTCGGCCCCGAGATGGCTGAGACTGTTCTCCTTAAGCTCCAGCTCCTGCTCCAGTATCCGCTGTCTGCGTTCACCCGCAGCCAGCGCCTCCTCCAGCTCTCGCAGTGCCATGGATGCACCCCGGGCGGCTTCCTCGGTTTCACGGCTGCGCCTGAGGGCATCTTCGTACTCGACGTCCAGGGCCGCCTTTTTCTCCTCCAGTTTGCCGAAACTTTGTTCCGCCTGCCGCCGCTCCTCCTCCAGCAGACGGCGCTCGTTACGCTGCTTTAGTACCAGGGAGGTGGGTGTTTCCGCCCGGTAGCTGAGCAACCGTCTCCCGGCGTGGTATACCACCCCGTCCCGCGTGACCCAATCGTCACCGGCGGATCCCGGGTCCCGTAATGGATGTTCCACCACACGCACACCTTCCAGGACATCGCTTATATGGGGCGCCCACTGTTCCGGTACCTGCACATGGTCAGCCAGGTAATCTTCTCCTTCGCGACGGGCGGTGGGCGGCGCTTCTCCGGGCAGCATGAACTCCACGCTTCCCATTTTCTCCTCGCGTACCGCGCCCAACAGGCTGCCTGCCTCCTCCATGTCGCCGACAGCCAGGGCGAACAACATGCGGCCCATCACTGCCGCTACGGCCCGCTCGTAACCGGGCTCCACTTCGATGAGGTCGATGATAGCCTGCAGCCGCTGCTCAGCGGCCAGCTTCTTGGCCGCCGCCGGCAGACCCGACCTGTCACGATCGCTGTCGCTGATAAAGGTGAGCCTGGCTTTGGCTATCTTCAGATCCTCGCTTACCCGCCGCAGCTCGCTGGTGGTCTGATCACGCCTGGACCCGATCCCGTCACGGGCGGCGGCAGCCTCTGTCGCCGCCGTCCGGGCCTGATCCAGTTTCCGCCGTTCCATCTCCAGCAGCTCCAGTTCACCGTCGAGCCTACGCTCCAGCTCAGCCAGTTCGCGTCTGCCCCTCTCCAGTCCTCCGGTGTCCCGCTCCATGTCGGCGGTCAGTTTCTGTTGGCGCTGCGCCAGATAATCGAGCTGGTGTATACATCGTTCCCTGAGGGCGTCCAGCTCTCCCAGCCTGCGATTCTTTTCCTCGTTGGCGTGGCGCCGCCGCTCCAGTTCGGCCTCTGCCTGTGCCAGCTCCAGCTGCCTGGCCTCCAGCTCCACCTCCACTTTCCGCAGGTGGATCAGGCCGTCGCTGCGGTCGGTACGTGCCCGCTCCAGTTCGGCCTCGACCCGCTCGATCTGACCCTGAAGGTTGCCTTTCCTGGCCTGGGCGCGTTTGCCTGCCTGGGCCAGCATACGCCGCCGCTGGCTCAAAGCATCCCGGCGCTGTTCCGTGCCTTCCTGCTGTGATTTTACGCTGTAAAAAAGGGATGCCATCTGTTTGTGTTCCTTGAGAGAGGCGGCCAGCAACTCTTCGGTGCGACGCCGCTCGGCAGCCGTATCCGCCAGCTGTTTCTCGTACCGCCGCCGGCGTTCCACGGCCTGCCGTGACGCGTCTTCAGCCAGCGACAGTTCCCGCCCCAGTCCGGCGATGACCCCCTTGATCAGCCGGGCACGGGCCACGGCTATCTGCAGGTCCAGTCTGGCGGACCGTTCCGCCGCCGTGGCCTGCCTCTTGAGCGGCCCCAGGTTGACCCGGACCTCCTCCTCCACGTCGGCCAGCCTCTCCAGGTTGTTCCTCACCCTGGCGAGTTTACGTTCAGCGCGGCGACGGCGTTTTTTAAACTTGCCCAGCCCCGCAGCCTCTTCGATGTGAGCACGCCGTTCCGTGGGCCTGCCTTCGAGGACGGCATCCACCTTGCCCTGACTGATAATGGAGTGGCTGTCACGCCCCAGCCCGGCGTCCGACAGCAGTTCACCCACGTCGATCAGACGGCAGCCGGACTTGTTGATGAAGTATTGGCCGTCACCGTCACGATAGAGCCGGCGCGAGATCATGACTTCGGAGAAATCCAGAGGGATGGTGCCGCAGCTGTTGTCGAAGACCAGCTCCACTTCGGCCATTCCCGAAGGCGCCATCTGGTCGCTGCCGGAAAAGATGACATCCTGCATGGTGGCGCCGCGAACAGCCGAGGGACTCTGTTCGCCCATGGCCCATACCACAGCGTCGGCGATATTGCTCTTGCCGCTGCCATTGGGCCCGACAACCACGGTGATGCCCGGCTCGAAGGCGAACTCCACCGGTCGAGCGAACGACTTGAAGCCCCTGGCCTTCACAGACTTGAGATACATCCCTCTCCTTTCCTGCTTGACGCCGCCGGCCGCGACGGCCGCCGGTCTTTAAAAAAAGCCCGCAAGCCGTGGGGCCGCGGGCGCCGGGCTCAGGAATCCGCTTCTCCCCGTACCCTGAGAGCATTCAATGCTTCTTTCGCCGCCCCCTGCTGGGAAACCTTCTTCGTTCTCCCCCGGCCGCTGCCCATCACCCGGCCGCCGATGGACACTTCTGATGTAAACATCCGCGAATGCGGGGGCCCCTCGACCGCCACCACCTCATAGTTTACCTCCAGGTTCCTTCTGGCCGCCTCCTCCTGCAGCTCGGTCTTGAAGTCGATGTGCTCACTGGCGGCGTATTCGATATGCTCGTTGAACACCTCCAGCACCGCGCCGAGGACAACCTCCATACCGAACTGCAGATAGAGGGCGCCTATGAGCGCCTCCACCATCGCCGCCAGGACATTGGCATTGGCCGCCAGTGAGGTGATGTTGGCGGCGTCCGCCTGTTTCGCGGCTTCAATCAGTTTGCGTGAAAGATCAAGCTGCTCACCGACCTTGGCGCAGGTGTGACGGCTGACCACGTAGGCACGCACCTTGGCCAGTTCACCTTCATTATATTCGGGGTAACGCGAGTAGATATCGGTGCTGATACAGAGGCCGAGGACACTGTCACCGAGAAATTCGAGTCTTTCGTAGGAGAGTGTCCGTTCCGGCGCCCATGAGGAGTGCGTGAATACCTGCCGGGCGAGCTCCGGTTCCAGTTCGTTGGTTAGTTGTGCAAGTGATGCCAAATGAGTGTGATCAACTGTTGGCCGCTACATACTCCACGGCGTCGTTGACGGTCTTTATCTTTTCCGCCTCTTCGTCGGATATCTTGATACTGAACTTGTCTTCCATTTCCATAATAAGTTCCACCAGGTCGAGGGAGTCGGCATCCAGGTCGTCCTGGAAAGACGCCGCCAGCGTCACTTCCGCTTCATCCACGCCGAGTTGTTCGACCATTATCTCCTTAACCTGCCCGAAGATCTCATCCTTGGTCATACATACCTCCAGTAGCTTATGTTCAGGGCGGAAACCCCTCCGCAGGAATCTAACACTTCGGCGGTTTATTTTCAAAAGGGTCGAAGCGGCTCAGGGGGAAGTCCGCGCCAGGGAGGCGATACGGTCACCGATCCTGCCGACTACCTCGTGTTCGACCGCCCGCGCCGTGATTCTGACAGCATTGGCGATGGCCTTGCTGCTGGAGTTGCCGTGACAGACCACCACCAGACCGCGGACTCCCAGCAGATAGGCGCCGCTGTAGACCTCCGGGTCGATACTCTCCTTCAGCTCGCCCAGGTTTCTCTTGAGCAGCAGACCGCCCAGCTTGCTGGCGATGCCTTTCCGGGCAGCCTTCTTTATCTCCTCGATGACCACCAGCGAGGTGCCCTCCATCAGCTTGAGGCAGACGTTGCCGGTAAAACCGTCGGTCACTACCACATCAACCAGGTTGTTGACTATGTCGTGACCCTCGATGTTTCCGTAGAAGTTGAGGGTGGGGGAAGCGGCCAGTAGCTGGTGAGCCTCCAGTACCAGTTCATTGCCCTTGATAGACTCCTCACCGATGGATACCAGCCCGACGGAGGGATCAGAGATATCCAGTACCTCGCTGGCGAAGATGCTGGCCATGTTGGCGAACTCCAGCAGGTGCGCCGGCCTCACTTCCGAATTGGCGCCCACGTCGATGAACACCGTGGGCTTGCCGGGGGTGGGAATAACCACGCATAGTCCCGGCCGCTTCAGCCCCTTGAGCCGTCGAAGCTTTATCAGCGAGGCTGCCATGGTAGCGCCGGTGCTGCCCGCCGAGACGATACCGCCGGCCCGTCCCTGAGCCACTGTTTCCACGGCGGCCACCAGGGATGAACGCGGCTTGCCCCTTACGGCCTTCGCCGGTTCCTCATCGAAGCCGATTACATCCGGCGCGTCGACGACCTCCAGATGACGCCGCTTCTCCTCGTCCACACCGGTCAGGCATCTTTCTATCTCTTCCGTCCGCCCGGTCAGGATCACCTTGATATCCGGACCAGCCGCTGACACGGCCCCCGCCACCACCACCTCGGGAGCCTGGTCACCGCCCATGGCATCCAGCGCGATAACCGCCCTGTTGCTGGTTCTTCTTTCATCCATCGCCGTCATCTCTTACGGTTGATTTTCAATGTCGCCCCCCGGCTTCACCGGGGCGGGTCTGTATGGACAGCCCCTAGTATAATATGATGCGTATGCCAGCAGCTAAACGATGTACGCTGATGAACCAGGAAATGAGGAAAAATGCCCAGGGTGGCCTACCTGATCATAACCATCGGCTGTGCCATCACGGCCATCTCTCTATATGTATACGGTTACAACGGATACAGCGGGCTGGTGCTGGCCATCGGTATCGCTTCGGCGGTCAATCTGAAGAACTGAGGCACCGTCAATCCCTTACCAGGGTCGCTTCCAGTATATCGGTTAGCCGCCGCCTCATCTCCTCCAGCGAGAAATGCTTCCTGCCCAGGTCGTAGTTCCTGCCCAGCATCTCCTCCAGTAACTGGGGATGCTCCATCAGCCGCCACGAGCACTCGACGGCATCAGGATCCATATTAAGGAACTGGAAACCGAAGGCACGCAACTCTTCCAGCGCGGGATGATCGGAGACCAGCAGCGGCTTGCGGTGCATAGCCGACTCCAGTACCGGGTCTCCCAGCACTTCCCCGTTTGCGGGAAGGATGACCAGGTCACAGTGTGCGTACAGGTCATGGAGATCATAGGCTGACCGTGCCGACGGGTCCCTCCTGCGGCCGCCTACCCAGCCGGGGATGGAAACGACCTCTACGGGCGGATCGTTCGTCCTTGCGGAAACATCCACCGCTTCTCTCTCATGGGCGCCCTGACTGCCGGTTGTCACCAGCCATACCCGCACGCCGCTGGCCCGGGCGTATTCCGCGGCGAAACGAAACTGCCGTCGAAAGTCATCGGCCCCGTGCCCTGCGGGTTCAAGGATCATGGTCTCATCCTCGGGTATGCGCAGGTCCCGCCTGAGCGAAACGTTGAAATCATCGATTTCACGAGTCTGGTTAAAATCCTGGCAATCAGGCAGCAGTGACGCCGCCAGGCCTGTGCGCCGCAACAACTCCCGACGGCCCCACTCCGAAGTAGCTACATGCCTGATCCGGGTCAGGGAGGCGGGAAAGTAACCGCCGACTATGTTCTCATTCACGCATTGCCCGTAACCCGGATGTTCCCAGGTGGGGCCGTGATGGACGGCAACGCAAGGCAGCCGCCGACCCTCCAGGCAGCCGCACAGCGCCATGGTAAACGGGATGTTCAGGGGCAGGGTAAACACATTCTCACAAACACAGAGATCGGGGGATATCTGATCCAGCACCACCGTAAGGCTCTCACCTATAGCCGTCACCAGCCGCCGGAGTTCGGCCAGGACCTCGTCATTGTTTCTCTGCTTCTGAAAAAGGCGGGCGTTGAACATCTCTATCTCGGGATCCCGGTCGTTCAGCCGGGAGATAACGTGATCGCTGGCACCGGGGTCGGGGATATAGCCGGCGACGCGATGCACCTCAAAACCCCACTCACTGAGAATCTCTATCCGCTTTTCCGCTTCAGCGGAGACTCCATCCAGAGCCTTCAGGTGGAAAGAGATAAAAGCGACTCTCGTCAAGTTCACTCCCCATATCGCCAACCGGTTAAAGTTTTTCCGGGACCTTGCCGATATCACAGATGAAAGTTTGAACACACCCTTCATCCTCCAAAAAAGGAAGCTTGGTCAGCTTCCTTTTTTGATGCCTGAAAAGCCCTATCAGTTTTACCGCACGCAGGTCATAATTCCTGCTCTTCCGCTTTTACCTTGGTGAGAAGGCTATTGGCGTCATGGGGGTCGAAGATGCCGGCTCCGTACTTCTGGGTGCTGGCGGCACCGCAAGCCACACCATACCGTAGCGAGTAAGCGCGGTCCTTGCCGGCGAGCATGGCGGAGACGAACCCCGCAAGGAACGAATCACCGGAACCTACGGTGCTTATGGGATCCAGCGGGGAGATGGTCACTTTGTAAGTGCTCTCATCACCGTTATCCTCCTTGAAGTAAGCATAACAGCCGCCGGAATGGGTGATAATGCCCGAGCCGGCGCCCATCCTGCTCAACTGCCGTGTCGCCTGGATAAAGTCCGCGTCGTCACTGAACTCGTGGCCGATGAGCGCCTCCGCCTCGTTGATATTGGGAGCGACGATATCGGGTCCGGCCTTGATGGCGTGCCGCAGCGGGTCGCCGGCCACATCGAGCACGGTCATGATATCGGTATCGTCCAGCATCTTGATCAGATCACGGTACAGCGGTTCCTTGACCTTGCGGGGCAGGGTCCCCGCCAGAACCACCACGTCCGCGCCCCGGGCCAAATAGGTCAACTTCTCCATGAATGCCTGGAGCTCCCGCGTGGAAACGGTAGGACCATACTCGTTGACTTCGGTCTGGGTATTACTGGTAGGATCGATGATCGCCGTCGATGTCCGCGATTCCTCCTTGATGCGGATAAAATCATTCAGGATGCCCTCAGTAGTAAGATCCTCTACAATCCTCGTTCCCGTCTTGCCCCCGGCAAGACCTGTGGCTATGACTGGCTGCCCCAGGCCCTTGAGGGCCCGGGCGATGTTCACTCCCTTGCCGCCGGGGAGCGTCAGGCTCTCACTGGCACGGTGACGAAAACCCACCTGGAAGTTGGGCGCGGTCAGCGTACGGTCCAGCGCTGCATTCATCGTCACGGTTAATATCATTAAACAGGAAACCTCCCGGTCTGATCATTGATACGGGTCCCGCTCCTGCCGCCTCCCGCCCCGCCTAGCCGCCGACAGCGGTAACCAGCAGGAAATGGTACACGGAATCCAGTAGGTAATTTATTCTGCCCAGCCACCCGGGTTTTAGAACATCCTGAGTGGCCAGCAGGTAGGCGTTCCCCAGATAAACATCCCCTTCGTATGCCTCCACCAACCCCACCTTGTCTCCCTGGTATACGGGTAGATTCATCTCATCCGGAAGCACCACGCGGTATTCTATCTCATCGCGGATATAGACCTGTTTGACCAGGTCGCCGTCCGACACCAGCGCCATGGCCTCCCCCCGGCGGAAGGGAATATCGATATCGGCGTATTCCTTTCCCTTGGTTATCACTTTCTGCTGCCGGTAGCTGTCAAAAGCATACTGGAGCAGCGCCATGACCTCCTGATCCCGCTGGGCCAGTGATTGACCACCCATGTAGGCGACGAGCAGGTTAATCCCTTTATCGCTGGCGGAAACAACTATGCATTGTCCCGCCTCATCCGTGAAGCCGGTCTTGATGCCGGTGACGGCGGGTGTCTGCCACAGCAGGTGGTTATGGTTAACCAGCGTGCGTCCATATGGATGTCCCGCCCAGGGGATGGTCATCTCGGTTGTGGCGACTATCTTCCGTATCTCCGGGTACTTCATCAATTCCCCACCCAGCACTACCAGGTCACGGGCCGAGGAGTAATGCTCCGGATCATCCAGCCCATGGGGATTGGTGAAGTGGGTCTGTTCCAGGCCCAACTCGGCGGCCCGTTGATTCATCATCTCCACGAAGGTCTCAACGCTCCCACCCTGGTACTCGGCCAGAGCCACGGCGGCGTCGTTGCCGCTCTGCACCAGCAGACCGTACAGCAGCTCCCGAACGGTCAGCGTCTCTCCCTCCTGGAGCCAGACAGACGACTCCCCCACTTCCACAGCCCGCTTGCTTATGGTCACGGGGCTATCCAGGTCAGGACAGTTCTCCATAACCAGCAGAGCCGTCATCATCTTGGTGGTGCTCGCCATGGCTGAACTATCATCCGGGTTCTTGCTGTATATGACCTCGCCATTATCAGCGTTTATCATGTACACGGAGCGAGCGGTAATCTCCGGGGCGGCCGTTTCCACCTGGGCATGAGCCATGGGAACGATGGCCACGCCAAGTATGGCCATCATCAACAGCAGTAATGATATTTTCCGGAAGCTAATCACTCTGGTGTTCAGCGCATCAGGCAACGCCGGTGCCGGCCGGGTCAGGGCACGACCAGCAGCGTCCCCGGTTTCAGGTTCTGAGGGTTCACATTGGGATTCAACTCGACGATGCGCGCGATGCTGGTATTATACTCAACGGCGATGCTGGCGAAGCTGTCCCCGGACTTTACCTCGTATGTTTTCTGATCGCCGGCAGTTGTGTCAGTGTCGAGCGCCTGACCAGGAGACTCCGCTGCGGCGGCTCCGGTGGTGGCTACGGTCGCCTGGTCCGGACCCGCTGTCTGGTCGCCACCGGTGCCTATGATGCCGGAGTTGGTGGTGATCATCACCGCAATGATGGAGGCGGCTATCAGTGCCAGAACCGCCAGAGTACGCAATACCATTGATTCAAGGCTTCTGTTCAAATGATGTCTCCGTTGGTATGTTTCATGCCTGTCCGCCGCCCGTCTGCCACAGTTCCTCCCTCATGCCGGCCGCCGCCGCTGCGGCCGCGGCGGCGTAGTCATCTCCGCTGCCTGCGTAAATTATACTACGGGAGGCGGTTATGAGCGCGCCCAGACCGCGGGAATCGAATGCGGGAGCGACATCGTCAGTTCCGGCGCCCTGTGCTCCGTAGCCGGGCATGAGGAAAAAAACCCGGGGCAGAAGCTCCCTGAGCCCGCTTATGGCGCCGCCGCCGTTGGCGCCGATGACCGCCCCCACGCTGCTGTAGCCTCCATCACCGCGAAGACGCCCGCCCCAGCCGGCAACCAACCCGGCGATATGTTGGTAAACACTTCCGGACTCATCAACCTGGAGGTCCTGGATTTCGGCCGCCCCGGGATTGGAGGTCCTGACCAGGACGAAGATGCCGCGGCCGTAGCTACGGCAATCATCGAGGAACGGCTCGATTCCATCACTGCCGAACAGCGGGTTCACGGTCATGGCGTCTGCACCGTAGCCGTCGATCTTTCCATCTAGACCATCTGGCCGGCCGATAAACGCGGCGGAATAGGCCTGAGCGGAGATGCCGATATCGCCACGTTTGGCGTCAGCTATAACCAGCAGGCCGGCACCGGCGGCGCGGCGGCATAGCCGCTGGAAAGCGCGTATGCCCGGCGGCCCGTACTGCTCGAAACATGCCAGCTGTAGCTTTATCGCTACCACCTCCGGCGCCACCGCTTCGATGATGGCCGCGCCGAACTCCTCCAGGCAGGCTCCTATCTCGCGGCGACCGTTCTCTTCTCCCTGTTCCTGAGCGTACCTGGCCAGCAAAGACGGCGGCATATGGTCCAGGCGCGGGTCCAGCCCGACGCAGACCTGGCTGCGCTTGGCCAGCACCGCCTCTATCAACCTGTCGGCGAAATTCTTCGGCATCTACCTTTCCTGTCTTTGGCTGCCTGTCGAGGTTCGGACTGCCGGCTTCCGCGGGCGCCCGGCCCGGTAAAAATACAGGATTTCCGGAGACGGCACAATTACCAGAACTCGAATTCCATGTCGCCGATCACCACGTCGTCGCCGGGCTGGGCGCCCGCGGCGCGCAGCCTGTCGCTCACGCCCAGCTTCTCCAGACGTTCCTGCAGGTAGGCCACCGCCTCCTCGTTGACGAAGTCGGTGCGGGCCACTATCCTCTCCACCACTTCGCCCCGGACGCGATAATGGTCGCCTTCCGCTTCCACCTGCCACCGTTCATCCACGCCGGGACGGTATATCTTGTGGCCCTCGGGGGCGTCTTCCATCTGAAGCGGTTGCTCTTCCCAGGCGTCCTGGATCAGGCTGAAGGAAAGTCTCATCAGCTGCTCCAGCCCGGCGCCGGTGGCGGCCGAAACCAGCAATACCGCCTCCTCGCCGTTAACGGCTTCCGTATCGCCGTCAGCCCGCTCCAGCAGCCAGGCAAAGGCGGGGTCGCCGCTTTTGCAGCGGCGGGCCACTTCCATGGACACCTGCGACCTGACTGCTTCCGCCTGCCGGCTGTCTACCAGATCGACCTTGTTGACGGCCACCAGCTGCGCCCGCGCCGCCAGCTGCGAGCTGAAATCCTGCAGTTCCCTGTTGATGGCGATGAAATTCTCCAGCGGCTCCTGCTGATAATAGCCGGTCACATCGAGCAGGTGGATCAGCAGACCGGTCCGCTCCAGATGTATGAGGAACTCGTCGCCCAACCCCACTCCCCGGCTGGCGCCCTCCAGCAGGCCGGGTATATCGGCTACGGTGAACTGCTGATGGGTCTCCTCATCCTCCACTGTTCCCAGCATAGGTGCGATAGTGGTAAAGGGATAGTCAGCGACCTTCGGCCTGGCGCGGGATATGCGCCTGAGCAGAGAGGACTTGCCGGCATTGGGGAACCCCAGCAGCCCGGCGTCGGCGAGCAGTTTGAGTTCCAGCGACAGGGTCCGTTCCTCGCCGGCCAGACCCAGCTCGGCAAACTTCGGCGCCCGCCTGGTGGAGGTAGTAAACCGGCAATTGCCCCTGCCGCCGCCGCCGCTGCGGGCAGCCAGGAAGCGCTGTCCTTCGGCTACCAGGTCCGCCAACAACATGCCGTCTTCATCTAGGACCTGGGTGCCGCAGGGAACATCTATCTCCAGATCGTCGCCACGGCGCCCGTGTTTCCTGGCGCCCTCCCCCGGCCGTCCCTTGCCGGCACGGAAATGCCGCTTGTGCTGGAAGTATGCCAGATCCCGCAGCCGCCTGGACGCGACTATGACCACATCGCCGCCATCGCCGCCATCGCCGCCGTCCGGACCGCCTTTGGCCACGAACTTCTCACGG
>BDUA01000023.1 GCA_002897715.1 bacterium BMS3Abin01 | reverse complement strand
AGCCCATGTTCACCAAGCTGGCCATTCCGTTCCTGCCCAACAACCCGCCGCGCTGGCCGGAAGCCGTCGACGCCGTGAAGAACATCATCGAGGTCTATGCCGGCGACGCCAAACCGTTCGAGCGCGTAGGCGAGTGGATAGAGCGTATCGGCTGGCAGAAGTTCTTCGACATGACCGGCATCGAGTTCACCAAGTATCATCTGGATGACTTCCGGTTCGCCGGTACGACCTACAGAAGGTCTACACACAACAGGTACTAGGAGGTTCACAAATGGCAGAAGATGTCTCCATAGACCAACTGGCCGACGAGATGTACGAGATAGTAGCGGACTCGGCCGGCAAGAAGAAGCTGAAAGCCGGTGACCTTAACAAGGCGATGGCCGCCAAATACGGAGACGCGATCACCCGGAAAGACTGCAAGGCGGCTATCAAGCAGCTCATCGATTCCGGCCGTTGCGTGTACGGCTACTTCGGCGGCAGTTCCATCGAGTTGCCCCGTACCGAAGGCGCTGCTAACGAATAGTGGTCAGGCAGGAAAAACCGCTTGGGCAAAAAGCGCGTCACTGAAGATATCGATCCAGGGCGCCTGAACGCCTGGGAAAAGGAGTAAAAATGCCAGTAGTACTGAAGACCAGAAAACGCGCGATTGGAGCGGCTGCCTATTCGCGTGGGGGCGATGAGTCCCATCTGCGACCACGGTACGCGGAAAAGACACCGCCGTGCAAGGTCGCCTGCCCCAGCGAAAACGATGTCCGTGGATTCATGACAGCTATCTCGCAGACGGAGTTCTTCGGCCGCAGTAATGACGAGTCCTACGAGATGGCATGGCGGACCTACACCAACACCAACCCGTTACCGGCGGTGCTGGGCCGGGTATGTCCCCACTTCTGCGAGACCGGATGCAACCGGGGGCAGAAGGATGAGGCTCTCAACATCAACCAGGTTGAGCGCTTCATCGGCGACTACGGTATCGACAAGGGCCTCAAGCACGAGAAGGTTGGGGACGAGTCCCATTCGGAGAAGGTAGCCATTATCGGTTCCGGACCCGCGGGCCTGTCCTGCGCCTTCCAGCTGGCGCGTCAGGGCTATCCCGTCACCATTTTCGAAGCCGCTCCCAAGTCGGGCGGCATGCTCCGGTACGGCATCCCCAGCTACCGTCTGCCCGAGGATATCCTCGACGCGGAAGTGGCCAAGATCGAGGACCTGGGCGTGGAGATAAAGTTCGAGACCAAGGTCGGCAAGGACATCTCCTTCGACGAGCTCAAGCAAGAGTTTGACGCCATCCACATCGCCATCGGCGCCCAGGAAGGCTGGAATCTGGGTATCCCCGGTGAAGAGGGCGAGGGCGTGGTCAACGCCGTCGAGTATCTCCACGGGGTCAATTCCGGCGACAGCCTGGATGTCAGCGGCAAGAAGGTCCTGGTCATAGGTGGCGGTAACAGCGCCATCGACGCCGCCCGGGTCGCCTGGCGCCAGGGAGCCGAATCCCGTATTGTCTACCGCCGCACCGAAGAGGAGATGCCGGCGGAGCAGGAAGAGATAGACGACACCCGCGAAGAGGGTATCCCCATCGATATCCTCACGGCGCCGGTGGAGGTCATCCGTGACGGCGACGGCAACATAAAGGCGCTCAAGTGCCAGAAGATGGAACTGGGTGAACCTGACGACAGCGGCCGGCGCCGCCCGGTGCCCATAGAGGGTTCCGAGTTCGAGGTGGAAGCCGATATCATCATCCCCGCCATCGGTCAGCAGGTGGATTTCGAGGGCCTGCACCAGTTCAAGGATGAGGAGAGCGGCTGGATCACCGTGGATGAGGAGACCATGAAGGCCGTGGAAGAAGGCACCTTCGCCGCCGGTGACGTCACCAACAAGCTGGGTACGGTCACTGAGGCGGTCGGTACCGGCCGCAAGGCAGCGGTCGCCATCGACTGCCATATCAAGGGCGAAGAGGTGCCCAAGGAGTACCTGCCACCCATAGTCAAACTCGACGATATGGCCCACGGTCATTTCGAGACGGCGGCACGGGTGCCCAAGAAACACATCAGCGTCGACCAGCGCCAGGGCAACTTCAACGAGGTGGTCACCACCTACAGCGAGGAGCAGGTCACCGAGGAAGCGGACCGCTGCATGAGCTGCGGCATGTGCTTCTCCTGCGACAACTGCTACATGTTCTGCTCCTACAGCGCCATCAAGAAAATGCCCAAGGACGATATTCCGACCGTCGGCGACCGCTACGTGTTCAGGCTGGAAGCCTGTGTCGGCTGCAAGAAGTGCGCCGAGGCCTGCCCGTGCGGCTATATCGACATGGTCTAGCCTGGATCCCGGCGCTGCCGGGCTGGTTTGAAAATAATGGCGGCCGTCCCCCGTTACGGGGTGAGGCGGTCGCCTTTTAATCATGCAGGCGGCGGGCCGGTGCCGACCGGATGAGTGAAAGCCGGACCCGGAGCCCGGTCGTCGCGGGTTGAGGAAAAATATCATATGAGAAAGGAGTGAGGGGATTGAAATTCGGAGTACTGATTCTGGAAGGGCCCTACCAGCACGAGTCTTCTGACAGCGCCTACCATTTCACCAAGGCGGCTCTGGAGAAGGGCCACGAAGTTCTGCGTGTGTTCTTCTATCAGGACGGCGTGATCAACTCCACCAAGCTGATGGAGCCCCAGGCGGACGATCGCCACATCCAGCGGCAATGGTCGGAGCTGCAGGAGAAGTATGATCTTGACTATGTAGTATGCGTGGCCGCGGCCAAGCGCCGTGGCATCAATGATGACGTGATCGGCCCCGGCTTCAAGATCGGCGGCCTCGGAATGCTTACCGAGGTAGCTATCGAGGCCGACCGGGTCGTACAATTCGGAGCCTAAGGAAAGGGGTGACCGGACGATGGGTGAAGAAGAAAAAGGTGAAAAACTAATGATCGTTTTCCGCAAGGCTCCGTACGGGACGATTTACTCGTTCGAAGGCCTGGAGAACGTACTTATCATGGGGGCCTACGACCAGGACATCAGCGTCCTGTTCATCGATGACGGTATCTATGCCATCAAGGCCGGCATGGAGACGGAGGCAGTCGGCATCAAGAATTTCTCGCCGACCTTCCGCGCTATCGAGGCCTACGATATCGAAAAGCTGTATATCGACAAGGATTCCCTGGAGAAGCGGGGCCTCAGTATCGATGACCTGGTCATCCAGCCCAAGGTCATCGACGCCGAACAGGTAGAGTCGCTGATGGAGGAACAGAAGAACTTCTTCATGTTCTAGTCCCGCACGTCCGCGCCGGAGCGCGCGGGCCGGAGTCGACGGTAAAGGAGGAATATGCTTCATCTAGTGAATAAATCGCCATACGAGTCCGCCTGTATGGACAGCGTGGACAAATATGCCCATAAGGGTTCGCCCATACTTCTGTTTGAGGACGGCGTGTATGCCGCCATAGCGGGCGCGGCGTTCGAAAGCCGGATCAAGAAGATCATGGGGGACCACGAGGTGTATGTGCTTAAGGAGGACCTGGCCGCCAGGGGCATCGCCGACCGGATGGTCGACGGCGTCAAGGAGGTCGATTACGCCGGTTTCGTGGATCTGGCGGAGCAGAACAAGACCGTTTCCTGGTCGTAGGATTGTCATCCCGGGCCCGGCGAGGCCCTGATTTTCAACCGGACGCCCTCAGGGGCGTCCGGTCTTTTAATCCAAGGACAAACTACCGCCGAAATCCCCGTGACCGGGCTCAGCCGCCGCGCAGGCGGCGCCGTAACTGCCTGAGCAATATGGCGTCGGCGATCACGGCTATCCGCCGGTACCGTCCGCCGCAGCGCCGGTCGCTGGAGAAAAGCTCGCTCCGCAGCTCCTGGATGCGGGGGTCGTCACACTTGAGCGGGCTCAGGGGGCCGCGGGCCATGGCCAGCCGTTCCAGCATGAGAAGCCGTCTGGCGCCGGAGTAAAATTCGCGCACCAGCCCGGCCAGTTGACGTATGCCGAGGTTCGATTCCCGGTCCAGCCCTCCCGCGAACTCCGCATGGTTGGCGATCTCCTTGAGCATGGCGTCCAGGGTGGAATATTCGATACCCCGAACCCCGCGGCGCCATTGCAGCAGCCAGTCGCGGCGACGGTACCAGAGCAGGTTCTCCATGCCGAAACGGTCGAAGCGCATGGCCTCGGCCGCCAGCGACGACGCCAGCGCCACCGCTTCGGCGTGCTGCTCCACCGCCGGCGGTTCCGGCGATATATGGCCGCCGCCGTCCCCGCCGCCGGCCATGTAGGAGAGCAGGTTCATAAGAACGCGACGGCCGGACAGGTCACCCGGCGTCTCGAAATGGATATAAGACAGCAGAACCTTGCCCGCTCCATGCCGGGATTCGATCAGCGCCGGCTCGCCCCTGATCCGGCCCGGATCCAGGTTGATGCCGTAATTCTCCTCCCATGCCTGCCAGTCGGTACCGTCACGCACGGGCAGGTCGGTAACGAAGGCGTCCAGACCCGGATCACCATATTCGGCCAGGACCTGGACGGAGTCGTCGCCGGGCGGAGAGAACTGCCCGGGCCACCAGGCGTGAAAGGTCTGGCCGTCTTCGACCCCCGACCAGACGGGGTGGTCGCCGCCGTGCAGGTGCAGCCGGATGGTGCCGCTAAAGCTGGGCAGGCGCTTGCCGGTGGGAAGCCGCCGGACCGGCAGCAGACCCAGCCCGCTGTCGTGGGTAAGGGCCAGGCCGGCGCCGCCGCAGAACCCCAGGTAGCCGCCGCCGCCTTCAATGAAGGTCCGAACGGCCTTGGCGCCGTCCTCTCCCAGGGCCGCCATCTTGTCACTTGCCCAGCCGCCGGGGACGAACAGCAGGTCATATCCCTTCAGCAGTCCCGCGCGTATGTCATCGGCGGTCAACAGGTCGAAATCGACGCCTTCAGCGCGGAAAGCCCGGAAAGCGATCAGCCCCCAGAGATAGGACTGGTCCCAGAACACAGCTACTTTTCCGTTGTTATTCCTCATGATGATGATTATATAGCACGCCCTGCCGGTGGGGAGGCGCATGCTGGATGCTCCCGGCCTTGCAGGTAAATCGGCCACGGCAGTGAAAAAAACAGTGAACAGGACGCAAGGAGAGAATATGTACAGACTACTGGCGCTGCTGGCCCTGGTGCTGTTGGTGTCGGCCTGCGGCGGAAGCTCCATAGAAGAAAAGGTGGACCTGACCCCCAACCAGCTGACCGATGTGGGAGTCTGCACCCGGGTGGTGGAGGACAGGTGCACCGGCGACATGGAAGTGATACCCGCCGATTCCCCGCGGATATATGTGGCCGCCAGGGTCCATAACGCCACCATCGGTACCGTGGTGTCAGCCTCGCTCAGGAACCTGGAGGGCGGGGAGCCCCTGGAACTGGTGAACACCCAGGTCACCATAGACCGGGTGAACACCAGCCTGGATTCCTATCCGGTATTCTACTTCACCAACACCGAGCCCTGGACCCGGGGAGCATACAGCGTCAAGGTGCAGGTGGAGGCGCAGGACGCTGCGCCGGTCCACAAGGATTTCCGCGTCGAATAAGAAAAGGAGCAAGACATGTCCCTGAAAGCATTGTTTCTCAACTGTACCCTCAAACGATCCCCTCACGTCTCCAACACCAGGGCCCTGATCGACAAGGTAGCCGCCATCATGGAGCCGCTGGGGGTGGAGACCGAAGTGGTGCGGGTGGTGGACTACCAGGTGGCTTTCGGCGTATCCATCGATGAAGGTGACGGCGACCAGTGGCCGGAGATCTATGGGAAGGTCAAGGCCGCGGACATCATCGTCATCGGCACGCCCATCTGGTTCGGTGTACGCTCCTCGGTGGCGCAGCTGGTGATGGAGCGCCTGGACGGCTCCTATGCCGAGGGGGACCCGGAGACCGGTCAGTATCCCCTGTACGGCAAGGTGGCGGGAGTGATCGTCACCGGTAACGAGGACGGCGCCCACGACGCCGCCGCCACTACGCTGTTCAACATGTCCCACCTGGGCTGCACGGTGCCGCCCAACTGCGACTGCTACTGGGTGGGGGACGCCGGCCCCGGCCCCAGCTACATAGAGGCCGGCGGGGAGAAGCATATGTACACCGACAAGACGGCCCGCTTCCTCGCCCATAACGTAGTGTTCTTCGCGCGGCTGCTTAAGGATAACCCCATCCCCATTAACATCAAGGGGCTTACCGGGGAAGCCCGCGCCGCCAGCAGCGACGTCTGTCATATCCGTCACGGAGATTCATGAGCGGGTCAGCTGACAGACCGGGGTACGGTAGCTCAGGATCATCGGCGGGAGCCATGCAGGCAAAGGGCCAGCCGGCAGACGGGGGAAACGCAGGTCTGCAGCCCCGGGGCGTGGGCATCCGCTTCCTGGCCCTGTTGATAGATTCCCTGATCTTCGCCGCCGCTCTGGCGGTCATCACCGCCGTCCAGGGTCCGCAGGACGGCAGCTGCCATGCCAGCTCATTCATCGGAATGAATTACACACTGAACGGCAAGGAATCCTTTTACGGGCTTTGCGGCTATCCGGCACTGGCGTTCTTCGCCGTCTTCCTGGCCTATTTCATTCTCATGGAATGGCTGTGGGGGGCGACGCTCGGCAAGCTGACGGTGGGGGTGAGGGTCAGAACCGGTACCGGCGGGAGCATCGGCCTCAAGGAGTCACTGATCCGCAATCTGCTGCGAATCGTCGACGCCGTGCCCTATTGCCTGCCATATCTGTTGGGCGCTATCCTGGTGTGGTCGTCGCGGCGCAGGCAGCGTCTGGGAGACATGGCGGCCGGGACAGTGGTGGTGAGCTCATCCTCTTCCCCGAACCGCTCATCGAAGGCGTACTGATACGGCGTTACAAGCGTTTCCTCGCCGATGTCCGGCTGCCCGACGGCACTGAGGTGACCGCCCATGCCGCCAACACCGGCGCCATGCTGGGCTGCGACGAACCGGGTTCCCGGGTCTGGTTGAGGGATACGGGCGACCCCGGACGCAAATACCCGCTTTCCTGGGAGCTGGTGGAAGTGGCGGGCGGCGTCCTGGTGGGGACCAACACCGCCCTGGCGAATCCCCTGGTGGCTGAGGGCATCAGGGACGGTACCATCAGTGCGCTTCAGGGCTTCGACCGTATCAGGCCGGAGGTTCCCTACGGTGACCACAGCCGCATCGACCTGTTGCTGGAGAAGGGTTCCGGGGATGACGGTGGTCAGGCGGTTACCGGCCGCGGGGAAGTTCCCGCTGCCGGCAGCTGTTATGTGGAGGTGAAGAACGCGACCATGGTCACCGCCGGCGTCGCCCGCTTTCCCGACTCGGTCAGCGTACGCGCCACCAGGCACCTGGGTGAGCTGGAGAAGGTTGCCGCTGCCGGATACCGCGCCGTGGTCCTGTTCTGCCTGCAGCGGGAGGATGCCGGCGAGTTCCGCCCCGCCGATGATATCGACCCTGTTTTTGGACAGGCGCTGAGGCAGGCGGAGGCAAACGGGGTGGAGGTCATGGCCTACGCCGCCGGTGTATCGATCTCGGGTATCCGGCTCAGTCGCATGCTGCCGGTTGTGCTCTCCTGAAAACCGCCGCCGGCGAGGTGCTTACGGGTATTCCAGCCAGCGGGAGCCCCGGGGCCAGGCTTCCGCGGGTACGGTGTCGTTTATCTTGCGGATCGGGTCCTGTTCACTCTCGGGTATGAGGCCCGCGTCGGTATAAGCCAGCCATTGGAACTCCTGCGGCGACCCGATGGCCGCCACCGGCAGGGTCCAGGTTATGGTCGCCCCATCCAGGGAGAACGAACCGGGAAACTGCCGGTCCGGAAACCTCTCCTTGGTCTGCTGTTGGTATAGCCCGTAGGAGAGAGACCCTTCAGGATAAGCCGTGTACAGGCCCCAATCGGGCTCGCCGTTGCCGTCCGTATCCAGCAGGAACCCCCATTCGATACCGAGCAACTCCGCCGGCTTCACGGAGGGGATCGCTTCACCGACCGTCAGGGTGAACACGAGGTTCTGGCCCTCGGCGGCAATGGACACCTTTTCGATATCGACGATGCTCCTGGTCATCAGCGGGGTGCCGTCATCCCTGGTGGCGTCACCGGGAGGGTCGGCTACCTCCACCATGCCCGGCTGAGGCCGGGTCAGCTCGTAGGAGAAGGTCGTGGTTGTCTCTCCGGTCGCGGCGGTGTCTCCCTGGTTTTCTCCGCCACAGCCCGTCACGGCAACGGCCGTGAATATCAATGTAAAAAACAGTCCGGTAAACGCCATGCTTAACCGGACCGGAACCCTTTTTATGTTTCTGCGCGAATACGGCATGAACCGCCTGTCACTCCTTGGCAGGGACAGTATCAATCTAGCAGGAAATGGGGATTGTGGCAATTACTGCGGACGGCTCGTTCACCGGTCCGGGTTCCTTAAGGCGCCGGCGGCGTTTGGGCGTCAGAAGATGACAGACGGGCGGCAATCATATAGTTTTGCCCATGCGGGTCCGTATCCTGTCCTCACCGGCATGGAGGGGTGGTTATCACCTGAACACGATCGGTTCCATAGCGCTTATCACCGGTATCGCCGGTCTGGCCGGCTATATGGCGCTGACCGCGTTCACCTCGTGGCGTCCGCCCCGGAGCATCTCCACGGCCGCCATAGCCGGCCTGCTGCTCCTCACCTGCGTCGGGCTCATCCTGGTAACCATTGCCAGCGGTGGCAGGTCCCTGCATACCGGGGGCTGAAAACGGCATAAAAAAAGGGCTCTCAGAGAGAGCCCTTCAAGTTACCTTTTCAGGTTTTTATTCCAGCGTTGTTACGTTCGTGGCCTGGGGACCCTTGGGTCCTTCCTGAGGCTCGAAGTTCACTTTCTGTCCCTCAGCGAGGGTCTTGAATCCATCGGTCTGGATCTCAGAGAAGTGCACGAACAAATCATCGCCGCTCTCCTGCTCAATAAAGCCGAAGCCTTTCTGATCAGAGAACCATTTGACTGTTCCTTCAGGCAAGTTGTTTCCTCCTCTCACCTTTTCCTGGCTAAGCACTCGAAACACTGCCAAAAAAAACAGTCAAGCACTTCAAAACCAATTTATACATGCCCGATTACTCGAACCAGATAACTATAGGGTAAACCGGAGTTGATAGCAAACTGGCGGGCTGCGTCCGAATTCCTGACATGATGCCGGGCAACCTGCCCTGAGCCGCAGGGGTATGCCTTGCCAGCCCCTCCCTGATAAGCTTACTAACCGGCAGGAAGCAACAGGACCATTGGCCGGACGGGGAGTTGCGAACCGATGCTGGCATTTAATTATCAGAATCTTATAACATTATTCAAACAGACGGTCGATGGCTGGAACCGCGCCCGGACCTTTCTCCTGGGAGCGGCACTGTCCTTTTACGCGGTGATATCATTGCCGTCCATACTGGTTATCGTCATCGCCGTCGCCGGCATCTTCGTGGACAAACAGGAGGTCCAGGACCAGCTGGTGGGCTACGCGAGCGATACACTGGGCGCCAGCGCCGCCGGCGTGATTAATTCGGTTATCGACAGCGCCAGCCTGTCCTCGCTGAGCAACTTCTCCGCCATCGTCGGCATCGGCGTTCTGATCTGGGTGGCGGCCACCGTCTTCAGCCAGATGCAGACGGCGCTCAATTCCATCTGGGATGTGGAGCCGGAGGAGAAGGGCGGCATGTTGCTCTATATCTTCAGGCGGCTGAAGGCTATCGCCATCGTTTTCATCATCGGCATCATGGTGCTGCTGACCTTTGCCCTCGGCGCAGTCGCCGCCGCGCTGGCGGAACTGTTCCAGGATGTGCCGGCGCAGCTCACCAGGCTGATGCAGGCCGGCGATTCCCTGCTCACCCTGGTGCTGTTCACCCTGATCCTGATCTTCACCTACAAGGTGCTGCCGCAGACCAGTATCCGTCTGCGCGATGTCCTGCCCGGCGCCGTCATAACAGCGGTCCTGTACGCCGTGGGCAAATTCCTGATCAGTATCTATCTGGCCAAGAGCAACCTGGCTTCGGTATACGGCGCCGCCAGTTCGCTGGTGCTGATGCTGTTGTGGGTTTACTACTCTTCCCTCATCTTCTTCGGGGGAGCCGTGTTCACCCGTGCTTATCATGACCTGCAGGAGGATACGCGGGAGGCGCGGGCGGAAGCTCCATAACGGGAAAGCCGGTCGCAGGGGCGCGTCGCGGCGCTGCTTATGCCCCGGCGGCTGCCGCTGTACCCGACCGGCAGCGACCCTGTTTCCAGGCCCCGCCGCTGTCTTCGGAGACGGCCACCATCGTTCACTCTCACCGTTGAACCCTGAACCGTTCCTTACGCTTGAACTGCCCGGGTCCCCGGTGATAAAATTTCGGCGATGGTCCCTCCCACTACCATCATCACGGTAGCGCCGAGGCGGGAGTCGTGAGGAAGCGCCGGACGCTTCCACTCCTGCTGGTTTTCGTCCCCCTTATTGTCACCCTTGCCTTCCTTGCCACCGCCATGGTCGCCCCGTCTCCGGCCCTTGCCGGCAGCGGCGATATCACCCTGGTGGAGGCGGACGTGGAGCTGAACGCCGACGGAAGCGCCGTGGTCATCTATACCGTGCAATGGCAGGTCACCTCCGGCGAGTTCCACGGCTTCTATTTCGAGGGAAACGAGAACCTGCGCATAGACCGTTTCTCCGATGACAGCTACGCTGTCGATTCGGATGGCAACGAGTACGCCCTCGACATCAACCAGCTGGGGCCGGACCGTTACGACGTCGTGCTGGCCGGCGGCCGCGGCGTCGCCGGCGGTGATGTCACCTATGTATTCTGGTTCGCCACCGATTTCTACCAGGCAGGATACCTGGCACCGACCACCGCCGCCGACGGCAGTGAGCTGGTGGTCTTCAACTGGGCACCGGTGCAGTGGGACGAGGCTTCAAACCAGGACCACTACACGTTGCGTATCCTGACGCCCCACGTGCTCCCCGCCGGCGCCGACCCGCGTGCCTACGTGGAGGAGAACGGCCTCATCCTCACCGAGAAATGGGTCAACGAGGAGTACAGGATCGATTACCAGCGGGGCCCGCAGGACCGGCTGCTGCTGCTGTTCCACAAGGAGGAACCCGGCAACCTCTACCATATGCGCACCCAGCTGTACATGCCCGCTTCCTGGTTCACGCTGCCGGCCGGGACGGTGGCGCCGGCGCCGGCGGATGCGCGTACCTCAGATATCTGGGACGCGGAGATCGCCGGGGAGCAGCGCCGGGACAACATCATCAAGTACATCATCTTCGGCGCCGGCGGCCTGGCGCTGCTGGGCGGCTTCTACTTCGTGGTCACCGGCAAGCAGCGCTCCATGGTCAGGGCCCAGGAGGGCCTGGACCAGGTCAGCTGGGATAACCTGGACTGGACGCCGCCCAGGCTGCAACTGGCCAACTACCGGGTCAAGGGCAAGGTATGCGAGGACCTGAACCCCATCGAGGCGGCTTTCTACCTGGAGATCCCCTTCAAGGACATCATCAGCGCCCTGCTGGTCTCCATGGAGAACGAAGGGCTGATCAAGATCACCGGCAAGCAGCCGCTGCGCATGAAGATCAGGAAGCAGCCGGAGCCGGGGATGCTGGATGAATACGAGCGGGAGCTGCTGGAGGCCATCGCCGACGACGGCGGCCTATCCCAGATCGAGCTGGAATCGCTGATGAACCGGGCGGTGAAGAACATCCAGACCAAGGCCTGGGACGCGGATGTGGAGGCCACCCAGAAGTATTACCAGGGCGTCGTCGACCAGTTCGATAGCTGGAAACGTTCCGAGGCGGCGGGGGAGATGGGCTACCGGGAGAACCAGTACGGCAGGTGGTACTGGTGGTACTACAACAGTCATCCCTACTACACGCGTTCATATTTGTACGACCGGGACCCGTGGCAGTACGGGACCGGGGTGCCGGTGGACTTCGACCATGTGGGCACCGGACCTATCGACACGGCGCTGAATCTGGACATGAACGTCTGCCACGACGCCTGCCACTCGGCCTGTCACAGCGCCTGCCACTCCGCCTGTCACAGCGCCTGCCATTCCGCCTGCCACTCGGCCTGCGTCAGCGGGGGGTCCCATTGAGAGGGAGGACGGACAACCTGGCCTGGGTCGACGAGTTCATCGCCAACGTGCGGCCCTATGTGCGCGTGCGCGCCGAGGACAACCTGCTGATCCGCATGCCCAACGTGGCCCACAAGCTCAACGACCAGGGGGTGCGGGTGCTGGGCTTCCTGCTGGACGGGGGCGTCATCAGCGAGCTGCTGGAGCGGGTGGGTGGGGCGAAGGTGACGGATGAACCGCGCGGGAACAGGCCGGCGGACGGGGAGGACCGGACCCGCGACATCGCCCTGTTCCTGTGGGAGGTGCGCCGCTGCCTGGAGGGGACGCTGCGCGAGGACAACCATAGTTGCGCCGTGGAGGTGGGGCCGTTGCCGGTGAACTTCACCAGCCTGCCAGTGCTCTCCGAGGTGGCGGTGACCTCACGCTGCAACTTAAGCTGCGTGTTCTGCTACGCGGGCTGCTCCTGCCTGGGGCGTCCCGGCGGCGACAAGGGCTCCCAGGGGGACCGGTCCCGTGAAGAGCCCGTATCCCCATTCTCCAGGATGCCATCCAGGGGAACCTCTCATCCTGTGTCATTCCGGGAAGCGGGCCGAAGGCGAGCGACGAGGAATCTGCTTATTGAAGAAGCGAACGGCGGCGCTTCCAGCGGCGACATGTCCGCCGCCGACATCAAGGAGGTCCTCCGCAGGATACGCCACGACGCCGGGGTCCCGTCCGTCAGCTTCACCGGCGGCGAACCCACCCTGCGGGATGACCTCTGCGAACTCATCGCCTGTGCCCGGGAGCTGGATTTCCGGGTGAACCTGATTACCAACGGCACCCGCGTCAACCGGAGATATGCCCGGAAGCTGGCGAAAGCCGGACTGCATTCGGCGCAGGTGAGCCTGGAGGGGACCTCGGCGGCGACCCACGACGCCATCACCAGGGTAAAGGGCTCCTTCGGGAGGTCACTGGCCGGCGTGGGCCATCTCAAGGCGGCCGGTATCCGGGTCCACACCAACACCACGCTCAACGTGAGGAACCTGGGTGACGCGCCACTGTTCCCCCGTTTCATCAAGCGGCAGCTGGGACTGGAGCGCTTCAGCATGAACATGATCATCCCGGCGGGGACGGCTTCTGTCACCGATTCCCTGCTGCTCCGCTACAGTGAGATCGGCCCGGTGCTGGAGGAAGTGATAGCCGCCGCCGAGGCGGCCGACGCCGAGTTCATGTGGTACTCGCCGACGCCGCTGTGCATCTTCAACCCCATCACCCACGGCCTGGGGAACAAGGGATGCAGCGCCTGTGACGGCCTGCTGTCGGTGGACGCGAGGGGTGACGTGCTGCCCTGCTCCTCCTTCGACGAGCCGGTGGGCAACCTGCTGGCGGATGACTTCTCCGCCATCTGGGAGTCCGGCCGCGCCCGTGACCTGCGTCTGAAGTCACTGGCCCACCAGGGCTGCCACGACTGCGACAACTTCGCCGCCTGCCACGGCGCCTGCCCGCTCTACTGGGAACGCTTCGGTTTCGGGGAGCTGGTGAGCTGATGGCGTCCGGCCCCGGCATCTTCGGCCTCAGCCGCTCCGACCGCGGCATCGTCGTCTTCCACCTCTGGCAGTCGCTGTCGTACGGTCCACGGCTGCTGCTCAGCTTCGGCCTCATCATCAGCGGTTTCGCCCTGCAACTGGTCTCCGGTATCACCGGCTACGACGCGTTGTTGCTCATCGCCGGCACCGTGCTCATCTTCGGCGGCAACCTGTTCCTGCTGGTCAAGGGTTACGACAACCGCGTCGACCAGGGGCATCTGGACCCGCGGGCCCAATGGGAACCGGTGGGCATCGACAAGCTGCGGGAACTGGTGGCGCTGGACCGGCGGATGGGCAAATGGGATACCAGCATCCTGGATGTGACCAACAAGCGGGGCTTCTGGGCCTTCATCATGGTGACCGCCGGCCTCGGCGCGGCTATCCTGCTGGCGCCGGGCATCCTGCGGCTGCTGGCGCTGGACGCCGCCCTGCTGCTGTTGCCCCACTGGCTCACCGGCACCCGCCGTCTGCTGAGGCTGCCCATGCTGATGGTCAAGGCCGAGGCGATACTGGCGGTGCTGGAGACGGTCGGGCCGGATATCGAGGGCTGGGACCTGGAGGTGCTCATGGAGCTCAGGGGCAAGGAGACCCAGCTGCCACAGGATATAAAGTTCCGCCTGATGCCGGCGAACAAGGACAAGTCAACGGCGGTTCCGGCGGCTTCAGAAGCAGGCGACTTCCTCGGCTTCTACGGCCAGTGTTCGACCAACGATGTGCAGGGTCGGTCCTTCCCCTATTTCTACACGGTGCTGGTG
>BDUA01000022.1 GCA_002897715.1 bacterium BMS3Abin01 | reverse complement strand
GTCTGGCGAAGGACCTGGGCGGCCGCGTGCGCGCCCACAAGAAGTTCAATACGGCCGTGGTCATCCTCGACAGCGTCAAACCCGGGCTCCGCGTCGATGTGGCTACCACCAGGACCGAGTTTTACGATTACCCGGCGGCGCTGCCGACGGTGGAGCATTCCAATATCAAGCGCGATCTCTACCGGCGGGATTTTACAATGAACGCCATGGCGGTATCGCTGGCTGCTCACGATTTCGGGCGGCTGCTGGACTTCTTCGGCGGACTGAAGGATATCGACCGCAGCATCATCCGGGTACTGCACAACCTGAGCTTTATCGAGGATCCCACCCGCATCTTCCGGGCCATCCGCTATGAGAACCGCCTGGGCTTCAGGATGAACTCCTATACACTGGGTCTGGCGCGAGGCTGCGTGGATATGAAACTGGTGGGCGACCTCTCCTCGGCCAGGCTCAGGGACGAGCTGGTCTGGCTGTTCTCCGAGCCGGAGGTGGACCATACCATCCTTCGCATCGGCGAGCTGGGGCTGACTCCCTCGATCCACCCGGCGCTGGAGGCGGGGGCGGAAACCGTTGCGGTGGTAAGCCGCGCCGACAGCGCCGCCAGGAAGTTCAAGTTGATGGATGAGATCAAACTCTGGCGTCTGAGGCTGGCATGTATGGCGCGCAACATGGACACCGGCCAGCTGGAGTACTGGACGGACAAACTTAAACTCCGGCGTCAGGACGCCGATGCCATCGCCCAGGGGGTGGTGCTGGCACGCAAGGTGCTGGTCCGGCTGGCAGGGAGGGAGATGTCCCGCCCCGAACTGTACGAACTTCTGGGACGTCTGCCGGGGGAGGCTCACCTGCTGGCCTATGCGCTGGCTGAGAGCGGGCGCGAGCGGCAGGCGCTGGAGCTTTACCTGAACGAGTTGCGCTTCGTGGAACTCGGCGTCGGCGGCGGCGACCTGCTGGCGATGGGCCTGAAGGAGTCCCCGGAGCTGGGCGATGTGTTATGGCAGCTGAAGCTGATGAAGCTGGAGGGGAAGGTGGACGGCCGTGAGGATGAGCTGAAGGCGGCGCGCCGGCTTGTCGACAGGTTGAAAAAGGCCGGGACCGCTGGCCCGAGGAGTAGCTTTTGACATCATGAACGATCTTCTGTTCCAGTTTGTCCTGACGCTGCCGGCGCTGCTGGTATCCCTGGTCTTCCACGAGATGGCCCATGGATACGTAGCCTACCGGCTGGGGGACCACACGGCCAAGCTGCAGGGCCGTCTGTCGCTCAACCCCATCCGTCACCTGGATGTCTTCGGCACCCTGGTCCTGTTCCTTACCTTCTTCGGCTCCGGCGGGAGAATGTTGTTCGGCTGGGCCAAGCCGGTGCCCATCAACCCGAACCAGTTCACCTCGATATCGGTGCAGAAGGGCATGATGTGGACCGGCGCCGCCGGCCCGGCGGCCAACCTGATAGTGGTGGCGGCCAGTGCCCTGTTCCTGGAGATGGTACCCATCAGCAACGAGCTGCTGTTTACCGTCATCTTCCGCGTATTCCAGCTGAACGTGATCCTCATGGTCTTCAATCTGATGCCGGTGCCGCCGCTGGATGGCTCCCGTATCGTCGGTGGTTTCCTGGGCCGCGAGGCCTATATACGCTGGGCCCGGCTGGACCGTTACGGCATGCTCTTCGTCATGCTGTTCCTGTTCCTCATCCTCGGTCCGCTGCAGACCGTGTTCTACCAGATAATCAGCACCATCTACCATATCTTTCTGCCATCGTACTTCGCCTGAGTGCCGGTGATTCCGGGGGTTACGCGAAAAAAGGACGGCTCCGTAGGAGCCGTCCTGCCGGTTACTCGATAATATCTAGTCTTCAGGAGGCCTTGCTGGCCACCCTCTCCGCTCCCAGGCGGTCGAACTCCTGAGTGATACGCTCGTAGGAGATGGAGAAGATGGGGATCATCTCTGCCTCGATCTCGATGACGCCCGGCTGCAGGCTGCCATCCTTGACCTGGTGAAAGATCTCCGGGAACTCCTTCAACTCATCCGAGTCGAAGTCGATGTACCTCAGGCGTGCCGAAGGGCCGAACTCTGACTCCAGATGCCGGTTGAACGCGTCCGTGATCTCTTCCAGAGACCAGCTTGGTCCTCAGCCGCCGGAACAGGAGTCCAGGTATCTGGATCCAAAAACATTGATTATCTTGGGTTCCGCCATTTAGAAGTTCCCTCCTACTATCATCTCCAGGCATGCTTTCACCTGATCGTCGTGCCAAAAGCCCGTGACTTACCTTTCTTCGGAATATTCTGTATGTAACATTAGACCACAGGGACGGAAAAAGGGTTCAAGGCAGCTCTATAACCTTTTCAGTTCCGACGCAAGCCGGCGGCCTTCAGCTGGTGAAGCTTCCATCCGGAACCGGTCCGAAGTCTCACCATCTCCACCAATAGAATAACCTATTTTGACACTTTCCTCATCCCTGCCCTGTCCGTACCTGGCGGTGAGGGCGGCGGCTTCCTCCAGCGTGCGGCGGATGATGTCGTTTCCCTTGATGATGGTTGTCGGGCCCGTGTGGTCTTCGGCGCTCATCAAGGTATCGCCTGGCTGAGCCAGGAGTTCCAGGCTCCTGGTCTCCTCCTCGTTGCGGGGGATGATGATCCGGTGGCCGGTGGAGGAGAAGAACAGGCGTCCCAGCCGCAGGGATTTTATCTCGGCCACGGGGGGATGGGCGTCCTCTTTCAGCAGCAGCTCCAGTCTGCGGGAGAAATCTCTCTGCGTCAGCAGGCAACCGCCGGCGGGGCAGGGGTAATCATTGATGCCCAACTCCGCGGCCAGCTGTATCTGAGGCTTACGTGACCTTCCCCGCATGGCCATCATCGCCTCCCGGTCGACCCATCCCTCACGCTCCGGGATGCTCGGCTGGAACAGATGCGCCGACAGCGGCCTGACGACCAGGCCCTCCAGCCCCGCTTCGCGCTCGATCAGGCCTATGGCGTCCGGCCGCTGAGACATGGGGCGCTCTCCCAGAACCTCGCCGGTCACGATGAAGTCGGCGCCGGTCTCCCTCATATAGCGTTCGGCGCGGCGGAACATGCTGATGCGGCAGTCGAGACAGGGGTTGAGGCCGCGGCCGTATCCATGCTTTGGGTTTCTGACCGCCTCCAGTATCTCGTCGGTGGCATTCAGCACTTTCAGGGGGATATTGAACTCCGCCGCCGCCTTTCTGGCCTCGGATTTGCAGCTGCTCTTGGCGGTGCAGGTGCAGAATACCGTGATGAAATTGACTGCCTCCAGGTCTATTCCCTGGTCGAGCATCATCTTCACCGCCAGACGGCTGTCGAGACCGCCGGAGAGGAGTGCTATCGCTTTCCTTGCCATAATAATAGTCAAATTCCTGATTCTGGTATATCGCCAAAGGAACTCCTTCTGCAAAATAGCAGATTAACACGCGGCAGGAAAGCGAGGAAGGAGAAGGAGGGCGGTCTGGAAACATATAATATATATCTGTATAATCTTTCGAGTTCGAGTCGACTATTGCCTGCCGGTGCGGGAGAAATCTTTTATCTTGGATGGTTTACCTTATGCTTCCAGCGGGGTATTAATATTTAATTGAACTCGGGAGCGCATGGGCGCTCGTATAAAGTGAGGCAAGGCTGAGTCGGGAAGCAGAAAACACAGCAGAAGTACCGCGGGTGCCACGTCTGAAGGCCATATCGCCGGGTATCAAGTGGGCAGCGGTGATAGGTGGCAGCCTGCTGGCGATGGCGGCCATCAGCTTGGTGCTGTTGCTGGTCGTGTTTCCTCCCCGCATCAACATCAGCCCGGCCGATGGCGAGACGGAAGTGGTTCCGGAACAATCGGCCCTGATGATGACCACCAGCAGGTGGGGTGCGGCGATAACCAGCGTCGAGGTGACACGGATCCCTATCGGACCTGACGGCAGCAAAGGGGAGAAACAGTCGCTGGACGGTTACCTTAAGGAAGGCAAATTCGTTCTCGATGATGGTGCTAACCCGCTGGTATCGGACGCCGAATACAACGTTACCGTGATGGGTACGGTGAAGAAGATCGGCCTATCGGGGATCTCGGACGAGAAGGTCGTACAAGCGCAGACTTTCACTACTATCACCACGCCCATGCCCCTGCTGAAAGCCGACGGTATCTCTGTCAGGTACGGTGAGGAGGCGGTGATTGACTGGAACATCCCCCTTTCCGATTTCCAGTATAAGCTGGATGGCGTAAACAGCGTCTTCAGGCTGGATGCGGACGACCCCAGCAGGGTCATCATCTCCCTGGAATCCTTTGCGCAGGGCAAACAGTTCCCTCTGACCATAACTTCGGCAACCTCGGCCAACGGTATCACTCTCAAGCGGCCGGTGAATACCAGGGTGGTCACCGCCGCTCCGCTGACGGTCCAGTTCGAGCCGGCGGACGGTGCTACCGGCGCCAGCACCCAGACGCACCCGGCCCTGGTGTTCAGCGAACCCATATCCAACCCCGACCTGGTGAGCACCGCCGTGTCCATCGAACCGAAGATTGCGGGAAGTTTCGAGTGGACCGAACCCAACAGGCTGGAGTTCGTCCCTGAAGAGAGTTGGGACTATATGCAGGACGTCACCATGCGGATAACCGGAGGGCCGTCCATGCTCAGAGGGCTGGGCGGCGGTTTTCTGGAAACCGATACGCAGAGTACTTTCACTATCGCTCCATACAAGATGATCGATGTGGACATCTCGGACCAGGTGGTGACCCTGTACGAGGACGGTGTAGCTGTGGACAGCTTCCTGTGCTCGACGGGTATCGCCGGCAACAGGTCGACGCCGCTGGGCGACTATACCATCTATGCCAAGTTGTCCAAGACCGACATGCGCGGTGAGGGCTACGACGTGCCCGATGTTCCCTGGGTCCTGGTATTTAAGGGTGATTACACTATCCATGGTAATTACTGGAACTCTTCCTTCGGCAGTCCCAGCAGCCACGGGTGTGTGGGGCTGCCGGTCAGTACGGCAAAGCTTGTCTATGACTGGACACCTGTGGGTACGCCGGTCCAGATTCATGAGTAGAGGGCAAGCGCGAATTTCCTGGTGGCGGCTCATGAAAGGCGCCCGGCTAGCAAGCCGGGTTGTTTTTTTCCGTTAGATGGTCGACCGGCTTCACAGGCGGGGTGTTATTCTCAGGTAATGAAGCCAAAGGTAAAGATATGCGGTCTTACCCGCCCCGGGGACGCAGCCCTGGCGGTGGAGCAGGGGGCGTGGGCTCTGGGGGTGATCTTCGCCCCGGAGAGCCCGCGGTGCCTCGACCTGGCGCGGGCGGCCGAGGTGCTGGCGCCGGCTCCGGAGGCAGTGGAGCGGGTGGGGGTGTTCGTTAACGCGTCTGTTAACGAGATCGAGGCGGCTGTCGCCGGTTGCGGCCTGACGGTGGTACAGCTTCACGGCGAGGAGGACAACGGTTTATGCCTCCAGGTGGGCCGGCGGACCGGTTGCGCCGTGATTAAGGCGCTGAGGGTCGCCGGTCCCGGATCGCTGGAACACGTTGTCCGATTTGACACCGATTTTATTCTGCTGGATACTTACCGTTCCGGCAGCCGCGGCGGCACCGGCGAGACGTTCGACTGGGAACTGGCGGCGCTGCTTCCGGCGGAGGTGCGGTCATCTCGGATCATCCTGTCCGGCGGCCTTACGCCCGGCAACTTGAGCGAAGCCATAACGGTGGTAGAGCCTATGGCGGTGGACGTCTCCAGCGGCATCGAGGCGACGCCGGGGATGAAGAGCAGGGAAAAGATGGAACTGTTGTTCAAAGCGATCGGCAGGGACTGATATGACGGTACAATCACGATTCGGTGAATACGGCGGCAGATATATCCCGGAGACGGTGATACCCGCCCTCGATGAACTGGCGGAAGCCTATGAGCATCTCCGGCAGGATGCCGGCTTTCGGCAGGAACTGGACTCCCTGCTGGATAGCTTCGTCGGCCGTCCTACGCCTCTGTATCATGCCGGCCGGCTGTCCGGTGAGCTTGGCGGTCCCAAGGTATATCTCAAGCGCGAGGACCTGTGCCATACCGGTGCCCACAAACTCAATAATACCGTAGGCCAGATCCTGCTGGCCAGGCATATGGGCAAGACCAGGGTCATCGCCGAGACCGGCGCCGGCCAGCATGGCGTCGCCAGCGCCACGGCGGCGGCTCTCTTCGGTATCCCCTGCGTGGTCTATATGGGCGAAGAGGATATCAGGCGTCAGGAACTCAATGTAGTGCGGATGAAGCTGCTGGGTGCGGAGGTGGTGCCGGTATACTCCGGCAGCCGTACCCTCAAGGACGCCATCAACGAGGCCATACGTGACTGGGTGACTAATATCGAGAACACTTATTACATCATCGGTTCGGTTGTAGGACCGGCGCCCTATCCGGCCATAGTGCGGGACTTCCAGACGGTGATCGGGCAGGAGGCGCGCCGGCAGATGCTGGCGGCGGAGGACCGGCTGCCGGATGAGGTGGTGGCCTGTGTCGGCGGCGGCAGTAACTCCATCGGTATCTTCACCGCTTTTCTGGCGGACGACAGCGTGCGCCTGACGGGCGTGGAGGCGGCCGGCGAAGGCCTGGAGACGGGCAGGCATGGTGCTTCCATCTCGCGGGGAAGCAAGGGAGTGTTGCATGGCTCGTTATCCTATCTGCTCCAGGACGCTTATGGACAAATACTGGAGGCTCACTCTATCTCGGCGGGCCTGGATTACCCGGGCGTGGGGCCTGAACATGCCTTCCTGCATGATGAGGGCCGCGTAAAGTACGGGTCCGTCACTGACCGGCAGGCGCTGGATGCGTTCACGCTGCTGTCCGAGCTTGAGGGTATCATCCCCGCCCTGGAGAGCGCCCATGCCATCGCCTATGTGGTGAAGCATGCCGCGGACTATGCCACCGGCGATATCGTCCTGATCAACCTGAGCGGCCGGGGAGACAAGGATGTCCATCAGGCCGCCCAGGCGTTGGGGATAATGGAATGAGCCGGCTGGAAGACGTTTTCCGCAAGAGCAGCAAGAAGGCGCTGTTGATGCCCTACATCACCGGCGGCTATCCAGGGATGGACGGATGCCGCCGCGTGTTGCGGTCCTTCATCGACGCCGGCGCCGATATCATCGAGCTGGGTGTCCCTTTTTCCGATCCCCTGGCCGATGGCCCGGTGGTACAGGCTTCGACGCAGCAGGCTCTGGCGGACGGCATTACCACAGACGATGTACTGGCGCTGGCCGGAGAGTTCACCAATCAGCTGCCCGTGGTGCTGCTGGTCTATTACAACTGTATATACACTTACGGGCAGGACCGCTTCCTGGAGGCGGCGGCCGTTCACGGACTTTCGGGACTGGTGGTCCCCGACCTCCCCGTGGACGAAGCCGGCGATTTCGTGGCCGCCTGCCATGTCCATGGTATTGATCCGATCATGCTGGTGGCGCCCACCAGCCTGGATGAGCGCATAGCCATGATTGCCGAAAACGCCTCGGGATTCATCTATTGTGTCTCTGTGGCCGGGGTCACGGGAGCCAGGGCGTCGCTTGGCGACAACCTGCCTGCGTTTCTCGAACGTGTCCGTTCCCGAACCAACGTTCCTTTGGCGGTGGGGTTCGGTGTGTCCGGAACCGAGCAGGCCGCAGAGGTTTCAAAGTATGCTGATGGGGTGATTATTGGCAGCAGGCTTATCAGCATGGTCGACGCGGCTGATGATCTGGAATCCGCCTGCAGGAACGTTGAAGAATTTCTCAACGAAGTCAACGAGGTGCTCAAGTGAAGAAGCCCAAGTCGTCTGGCGACGTACCCAACTCCACGCTTGAGTTTCCCGATGCCCTGAGGGAACTTATGCGTTTGAGGAACATGAGCTATCGGAGACTGGCAACCAGGACCAAATTGTCCGCGGGCTATCTCAATCATCTCGCCTGCGGTACACGGCCGGTTCCCGCGGACGCGATCATCCGCAATATCGCAAAATCGCTACGTGTCAAAGCGGAATATTTCTTCGAATACCGCCAACGTAGTCTGCAGAAAGAACTGTGTAGTTCCCCACGCCTCTCAGACAAGCTTTACGATTATCTGATTGCGGACAAGCCGCTGCCACGCGATCTACGCTCTATCATCGAATCCGCACGCGACAAGTAGTCGGGCTCCACGCCCGCCCCCTCTCCTCATAGAATGAACGGAAGCGGGTTGCGGGCACCTGGATATCTCTAAGGGAAATCCCCTATTTTTAATAGTGAGAATATCTACAATTTACGTCATTTGTCTTTGAACTGGGAAAAAGAAAGCGGCGGAGACGGCGTGGGCAAGGATCGTCAGATGTGGAAAACTGAGTCATGGACGGGCAGGTTTGGAAGTCTAAAACCCTTTAATAACGGTCAGCACGGCTTATCAGGGATAGCGCATCTATAGCGGCCTGGTAATTCAGGACAGAAAGGAAAAACCCAGAAGGGTATCTTCAAAACTCCATAGGTATATTCCCGTAGACCGCCGCTCTGAAGAGAGCTGAACAGACAGGACTATTTACAAAAAAGGGCCATGACGTTACAATCAGGGCCTGTTTGAGGCACCCCCCCCCAGCCAAAAATGGAAGAAAGGAATACGGGTGAGAGTAAAAAAGCATGAAATAACAGCTGCCGCATGCAATTCTAAAAGTATTATCTTCGTAGCATTTGTCCTCCTGTTTTCTCCACTACTATTCAATTCTTATTTTATTGAGTCGGCGGAAGCCGCGACCGTGACCATCGGAGCGGACGGTTCCGGTTGTGCTTCTATCGGTACCTGGGATACGGCGGCCAGCACCTGTATCATGAACGCCGACTATGATGCAGGTACCACAAATGGTATCGTTATCAACAGCAACGGTATAACTATTGATGGCAATGGTTTCACCCTCTCCGGCAGCGGGGGCAACACTACTGGCGTCAATCTCATGATCAAGAATAACGTCACCATCAAGAATCTCACCATAACCGGATTCAAGTATGGCGTATACCTCCTTTCTTCCAGTAATAACGTGGTCTACAACAATAACTTCGCAGGCAACACCTATCAGGCATATGCAATCGGCGGCGCGGGCAACTTATTCGACCAGCCCGGGTCCGGTGGCAACTACTGGGATAACTATGACACACCCGCCGAGGGTTGCAGCGACTCCAATCTGGATTACATCTGTGACGCCGGCTACTCATTTACGGGTGGTATTGACAATCAGCCATGGAACCAGGTGAACGGTTGGCAGGTACCACCACCCGTCGATACCACCCCGCCGGTGATCAGCAACATCCAGCCAGCCGGTTATGTGACTACTGGTTCACCGATCGTCAGCGCCGACTACAGCGATCCCAGCGGTATCGATACCGCCTCGGTTGTTGTCTCTGTGGACGGCACACCGCTTTCCGGCTGCAGCGCCACGACGTTCAGCGTCAGTTGCCCGGCAACCGGACTCAGCGACGGTGCTCATGCCATCGGCGTCAACGTAGCTGATAATGCGGGCAACGTCGCTACCGGCTCGGGCTCCTTCACTGTAGACACGGCGGTACCCCTGGTGAGCAACGTTCTGCCCGCCGGCACCATCTTCAATGATTCTCCTATCGTCAGCGCCGACTACAGCGACAGCGGCAGCGGCATCGACACCACCTCGGTGGCGGTAACCCTGAACGGCACACCGCTTTCCGGCTGCGCCATTTCGGGCACCAATGTCAGCTGCGCCACTGCCGGCCTGGCCACCGGGACCTACACCATCGGCGGTTCGGTAATGGACATCGCCGGCAACAGTGCCCCCATCAGCGGCGGTTTCGATGTGGTGGCACCGGATACCACCCCGCCGGCGGTGACCAACCTCCAGCCTTCGGGCACTATCAACACGACTTCGACCCTGTTGAGCGCCGACTACGCTGACAGCGGCGACGGCATCGACACCAGTACCGTGGCTGTCACCCTGGACGGCAGCCCCGTTTCCGGCTGCTCCGTCACGGCCTCCAGCGTCAGCTGCGCAGTCAGCGGCCTGGCGGAGGGCTCGCACAGCATGAGCATCAGCGTCGCCGACCTGGCCGGCAACACCGGTACGGGCAACGGCGTCTTCAGCGTCGACACTACCGCCCCGTTGGTGGTCAACGTCCAGCCTTCGGGCACCATCGGCGCCAGCTCTGCCACCATAAGCGCCGATTATTCCGACCTTTCCGGCATCGACACCGCCTCGGTCAGCGTGACCCTGGATGGAACGCCGGTATCCGGCTGCAGTGTGGGCGCTGCCAGCGTCAGTTGCCCCGTGAGCGGCCTGTCCCCGGGTACGCATACCATCGGCGGCGTCGTGGCTGATAACGCCGGCAACACGGCGCCCGTCAGCGGCAGCTTCAGCTTCACTGACGCCGTAGCCCCGGTGGTCAGCAACCTGCAGCCGACCGGTACCGTAACCACGGATTCACCGACCATAACCGCCGGCTATTCGGATGATGCTTCAGGTATAGACACTTCATCGGTGGTAGTGACTCTGGACGGTGCGCCACTCGGCGGCTGTACCGTAACCGCGTCCAGCGTCAGCTGCCCGGTAACGGGGCTGGCCGACGGCACGCATAATTACGGCGTGAGTGTCAACGATATCGCCGGCAATAACGGTTCGGCTATCGATATATTCACCGTGGACACCACCGTGTCCCTAAATGTGCCGACCATCTATCTGTCCACCAGCGCTACCGGTGGCGATTGCGCCTCCGTCGGCATCTGGGACGCGGCAACCCAGACCTGTACGTTGAACGCCAACCTGACTTTCACCGGCACCAACGGAATCATCATTTCCAGTAACGGCATCACCCTGAACGGCAACGGCCATTCGCTTACCGGCACCGGCAACAGCAACGCCGGTATCCAGCTGATGATCAAGAACAATATCATCATCAAGAACCTGACCATCAGTGGCTTCCACTATGGTGTCTACTCGCTATCATCCAGCAACATGACCGTCTTCAATAACAGCTTCGTCGGCAATACGACCCAGGCTTATCTCAGTGGTGGCAGCGGCAATACCTTCAACCTGCCGACACCTGATGGCGGCAATTACTGGGACGATTTCGATACACCGGGTGAAGGGTGTGTGGATAGTAATAGTGACGGGTTCTGCGATAGTGTTTATACCTTCCCCGGCGGCCAGGATAACTTTCCCTGGACCTATGTCGGTTGGAGCAGTACCGATACCACGCCGCCGGTCGTCAGCAACGTTCTGCCATCGGGAACCATCAACAGTGCGACGGCAATGCTCTCCGCGGATTATTCGGACAGCTCGGGGATCAATCAGTCCACGGTCAATGTGACCCTGGACGGAAATCCGGTCAGCGGTTGCACCGTAGGCGCCAATAACGTTTCCTGTCCGGTCGGCAACCTGATTGAAGGGACACATACTATTGGCGGCGCTGTTTCCGATAACGCCGGCAACAGTTCACCCATCAGCGGCAGCTTCAGTGTGGTCGATAACACAGCACCGGTGATCAGCAATCTTCTGCCGTCCGGTATCATCGATAACGCTGCGCCGACGTTGAGCGCTGTTTACTCCGATGACATCAGCGGTATCAATGCCGCCACGGTAACCGTTACTCTGGACGGTATACCGGTAAGCGGCTGCGCCGTCACGGCGACGGACGCCGCCTGCAACGTCTACGGACTGGCGGACGGCATCCATAACCTGACGGTGGACGTCAGTGATAACGCCGGCAATGCAGGTTCGACATCCGGCTCGTTTACGGTGTCTACAGATACTACGCCGCCGGTGGTATCCAACCTGCAGCCTGGTAACTATATAAACTCGACCAATACGACGCTGAACGCCAGCTATTCAGATACCGGTACCGGTGTCGATACAGCGACTGTCGTGGTGACCCTGGACGGAACGCCGGTCAGTAGTTGCGCGGTGGGCGCCAATTCGGTCAGTTGTGCTGTCATCGGCCTGGGCGAGGGGGCACACAGCTTCAGCGTCGGCGTCAATGATATGGTCGGCAATGCCGGTTCCGCCAGCAGCAGCTTCAGCGTGGACACCGTTAACCCGACGGTTGATTCGATACAGCCATCCGGCGCCCAGAACGTGAATTCCGCCACTATCGAAGTGTATTACTCGGATGTCGGCTCGGGCATCGATCCCTCGTCGGTTGTCATAACCCTGGACAGTACCCCGCTGAGCGGATGCGATATCCTGGCTACCAACGCGAGTTGCCTGGTCTACGGTCTCGCAGATGGAAATCACACCATCGACGCTGCGGTTAATGACATGGCGGGCAATAGTGGAACCGCAAACCAGGCCATCATTATCGATACGGTCGCACCTTCGATATTATCAATGCAACCCTCGGGCCTGATCAATAGCGACTCGCCGATACTGAAGATCGACTATTCCGACCTTGGCACAGGTATCGATACCACGGCCATCGTGGTCAATCTCGACGGCAGCCCGGTGAGCGGGTGCGTGGTGGGTCCAAATAACGTTAGTTGTCCCGTCTCCGGTATGGCGCAGGGTGCGCATAGCTATACCGTGAACATCGCCGATCAGGCGGGTAATGGAAAATCGGCGGCGGGTTCGTTCAATGTGGACAGCATCGCGCCCAGCGTGACCAGCGTGCTGCCCACGGGCACCATCAACACCGTCGACGCCACCGTCAAGGTCTACTATGACGACGGCGCCGGCTCCGGCATCGACACCGCCACGGTGGCGGTGACCCTGGACGGCACCGTCGTAAGCGGCTGCGCCGTCACGGCGACGGACGCCGCCTGCAACGTCTACGGACTGGCGGACGGCGCCCACACCATCGGCGGCTCGGTGGCCGACACGGCGGGCAACGTCAGCCCCGTCTCCGGTTCCTTCACGGTAAGTGTCGCCGATACGACGCCGCCGACGGTGAGCAACGTGACACCGACCGGCACAATAACGGTCAGCTATACCACGATAAGCATCGACTACTCAGATGCCGGTTCGGGAATAGATACTGCATCAGTAGATGTGACTCTGAACGGCACATCACTCATAGGCTGTGCTGTTAACAGCACTAACGCAACATGTGATGTCTACGGTCTGGCCAACGGCATCTACACCATCGGTGGTTCCGTCTCCGATATAGCCGGTAACCCCGCACCGATCAGTGGCAGTTTTACGGTGAACGCGCCGGTAACGGGTGGTTGCACCACTCGCTTCGTGGACGTCAACGGCGCGGCTATGGCTGTCTACGGCGATCCTGGTTTCAGTGCCGCCGTATGCCAGTACGATACCCTGACGCCGAACACGGACTACTACATCAGGGCGGAGAGCCCCAGTGCGGACCTGAATGGTAACGGCACCAACAAGAACAAGCTGAGTCTTCGGGATATGGCTAACAATAACATCAACTTCGGTGACGGCTCCACGACGTTGACCTTCACCCAGCAGGCCGGCGGCCCCCCGTATGTCTATACGGCAACCTTCCGGACCCCAGGCACCGCAGGCGTATACGGTGTCGAGGTCAGGGTTTCCGACAATAACAACAACGAGCTCAGGATCTCGGGCTGGTCCATGCGTGTCGGCTCAACAACGAGCTACGTGAAGACCTTCACCGATGCGAGCTATACTACGGTGGCCGACAGCTACAATGCCGGTGACACGGTATACATCGAGATCTACGATCCGGCACTGACCGACAGCACTCCGGATGACGCCCAGTCCAAGGTGGATGTTAGCGACTTCGCCAACAACAAGGTAAGCCCGGCTGTTACCACATTGAGGGTGGCGTCACAGACCTATCGCATGTCCTTCGTCCTGCCGGCAGGAACGGGTGACAGAGCGCTCAAGGCGCAGTTCAGGGACAGAAGAAGGAAGACTCTGGCCCAGCCGATGCTGCTTGTCGCTGTGGGCCACGGTGGCGGCAGCAGCGGTGACATCACGGCACCGGTGGTCGGAAACTTAATGCCGAACGGTACGATTACTGCCGTGAATACGACTATAACCGCCGACTATTCGGATACCGATTCCGGCATCGACAGCGCCAGTGTGGTGGTCTACCTGGATAGCGTGGCAGTCAGCGGCTGTACAACCACGGCGACCAGCGTCAGTTGTCCGGTGAATGGTCTGGCTGACGGTACGCACAACATCCAGGTTGATGTGCAGGATAACGCCGGCAACCTGGGTACGGGCAGAGGTAGCTTCACGGTGTCTTCAGCGCCAGGCTGTACCACCCGCTTCGAGGACATAAACGGCGCCGCGATAGCGATGTATAGCGATCCAGGCTACAGCGCCGCTCTTTGCCAGTACGATTCGTTAAGCCCCAACACGACCTACTACCTGCAGGTCGAGCATCCGTCAATGGATCTGAACTCCCAGGGCACGGGAAGGAACGAGTTGAAGTTGGTGGACATGGCCGGTAACTCGGTCAACTTCGGCGACGGCTCCGCGACGCTGACCTTCAGCCAGCAGGCCGGCGGCCCATCGTTCGTCTACCGTACGGCCTTCCAGACTCCGAACGTATCCGATGCATACACGCTTGAGGCCAGACTGGAGGACAGCAGCGGCGCAACTGAGTTGAGGGTAAGGGGCTACTCGATGATGATGGTGGGCTCTGGTGCATATCTGAAGACCTTCTCGGATCCGGGCTACTCGGTGCAGACCGATACCTTCGGCCCGTCCGATACAGTGTACATTGAGATGTACAGTCCCAACCTAACCGATTCCACGCCGGACGCCGGTCAGTCGAAGGTCGACGTCGCCGATTTCCTTAACAACAAGGTCTCCATAACGTTCGATTCCGTGAGTAAACCCGAACCTCGGACATATCGCATGGAGTTCACGTTGCCGGGCAATGCAGGTGACAAGGCGCTGCGGATCGATCTTAAAGATAGCGGCGGTACCAGGATAGGAAGACCGGGGTTACTGATCAATATCCAGTAGCCCAGCATAAAAAAGGAAACAGTGCCGGCGGGCGTTGCTTCCGGATAGCAGACTGCTTTCTCAGCCCTCGGCCTGTTAGCTGTCCGTGACCTGGCCGTCCCGCATGTGGATGACGCGATCACAGGCGTCGCTGATCTCCGGATTGTGAGTTACCAGCACGAAGGTGGTGTCGTTATCCTCATTGATTTTGCGCATCATCTCGATGATCTCGTCCGAAGTCTCCGTATCCAGGTCCCCGGTGGGTTCGTCCCCCAGAACGATTCGGGGATCGTTCACCAGCGCCCGGGCGATGGCTACCCGCTGCTGCTCGCCGCCGGACAGCTCGCTGGGCTTGTGGTTCAACCTCTCACCCATTCCAACATCGGCCAGTGCCGCATCCGCCGCATCCCGGGCCTTCCGGCGCGATGTGCCGGCGTATTCGGCGGCCAGGGAGACGTTATCAGCGGCGGAGAGGGTGGGAATCAGGTTGAATCCCTGGAAGATGAAACCAACCTCCTTGCCGCGTATCTTGGTCAGCTCTCTACCGCTCAGATTGTCGACCCTCCTTCCGGACAGCTGCACATGTCCTTCGTCCGGCCTGTCCAGGCAGCCCATGAGGTGCATGATGGTGGATTTGCCTGAACCCGAAGGCCCCATGATGGCCACCATCTCGCCCTTCACCACCTCCAGCGAGGCGCCTCGCAGGGCATGGACAAAGTTGTTCTTGCCCAACTGATATCTTTTGTGCAGGTTGTTCGCGGTCAAGATCACCATCTGATGAACTCCCTTTGTGTTAAGTCAGGAAACGAAACGATCATTCGTGCCTCAGCGCCTGTACCGGGTTCATCCGCGCCGCGTGCCAGGCTGGATATAGGCCGCTGGCTACGCCAAGGAAGACAGCAAAAACTACGGAGCCGATGACCAGGCGGTTGGTAAGCAGGAATATCTGGTTGCCCGAAGCCTCGCCCCATTTGTTGAGCAGGGAGATGGTGATGGCGCCGAAACCGAGTCCCAGCAGACCTCCCATCAGCCCGATGAATCCGGACTCACCCAGGAATTGCCGGATTATCATGCCGTCGGAAGCGCCCAGGGCCTTGCGGATACCGATCTCGCGTGTACGCTCATAGACCGACATGGTCATGGTGTTGATGACCGACAGGCCGCCTACAACCAGAGAAATCAGCGCCACACCGTAGACGATCATGGTGAAGATGCCGGTGGTGGCGGCGATATTGTCCTGGAATTTTTGCGGACCTACCGCCTCCAGGTTGTTGTCCATCGCCGTTATCTTGTCCGCCAGCTGGTCGGGATCGGTCCCCGGTGTGGGATAGATGGTCCCTCCGGTAGCCAGGTTTGTCTTGTCCAGATTGGGCCGGATAAATTCCGGCAGGGTCTCGTAGAAGATATCCTGGGCATCGCTCAGGTTCATGTAGACGGTTTTGTCCGGCATGGAAAAGGTCTTGTTCAGCACACCGACAACTTCGAACTCGCGGCCTCTGACGGTGATCGTGTTGCCGACCCGGCCATCCAGCTTCTTTACCAGGTCGCTGCCGATGATGACCTTACCCAGATCACCGGTGGTCAGGTCCCGGCCATCGGCGAAGCTGATGGGGAACGTCTCCAGGTCCTGGCCCCGCATGTCCGTGCCGGTGATCAGATCGGGCATGCCGAAGGTGGCGCTCATTTCCTCCTCCAGGGTTATACTGATATCGGCGGACGCTACGGCGACCTCGTCCATATTCTCGAGGGAGCGTATCTTCTCTACGGACATGGGGTCGCCGCCCAGGCCGTGGGATTCTCCTTCGGTGACCGTCACCTTGTCCTTGTAGAACTCGGTGCCGCCGTCCACCAGAAGGGTTATCTTCTCGGCCATAGCGCCCATGACCACCAGGGCGAAGATGCCGATGGTTATGCCGGAGATGGTGAGGAAGGCCCTGAGCTTTCTACGGAACACATTCCTTATGGTTCTCACCTGATCCCGCCTTTCGATAAAACCTTAATTTGCAGGGAATTCGCCGAGGGTGATGTAATACTTACAAATGACGCCAAAAGAGATTATAACATTAATTATTCAGCCTTCCTGAGCCACAATCACCCGGTTGCCACCTTGCCGCGGGAGGGTATGGGTAGGGCGGCAGCGAATAATAATGCAGTGTCACGCCCGGGCCGGTGGCAGGTTGTATCATGCCGGGGCGGTGGTACGGCACATGTTAAAAAAGCAGGACATCCGGAGATAATTGAATGCAGAAAGGAGGGATTCCATGAACGATGAGAGAAGCACTCCCAAGAGCGGATCGGGCCTGGACTCCAACGTAGCTGGCCTGCTCTGCTACGTTCTCGGCTGGCTGACGGGGCTGATTTTCATCCTGATCGAGAAGGATGACCGTTTCGTCAGGTTCCATGCGGCCCAATCCATCGTCGTGTTCGGCGGCCTGACCGTAGTCGAGTTTATCCTCTGGGCCTTTGTTTTCGCCGTTCCGAGCCTCTGGTTCTTCTTCCCGCTTCTGGGTCTGGCCTGGCTGGTGTTATGGATACTGCTCATGGTCAAGGCATTCCAGGGCGAGGAGTTCCATTTGCCTATCGCCGGCGATATCGCCGATAACTGGGTATAGGCCGGATTCCCGGCAAACAGCGTCCTTGCTCGCAGATTTGGTAGAATAACCAAGCGAGCGATAGTCACAGGTGACCGGCCCGCAACAGGGCCGGTTTTTTTATGTCCGAACAAGCATTGCCCTGATGGGAACCTGGAGGCGGAGGATACTTGGACCAGGCTGCGGATAACGGGTACAGGCAGACGAGAAAATACCATATGCGCTGGTGGACGCTGCTGGTGCTGTCTCTCAGCCTGGTCATCATCGGGCTGGATAACACCATCCTCAACGTGGCTATCCCCACTATCCAGCGGGATCTGAACGCGACCGCCTCGCAGCTGCAGTGGATGGTGGATGCCTACATACTGATATTCGCCAGCATGCTGCTGACCATGGGGTCGCTGGGAGACCGCTTCGGCCGCAAGCTGACGCTGCAGCTGGGCATCATCATCTTCTGCGGGTTCAGTGTCATGGCCGCATACTCGGATTCCAGCGGTCAGCTCATCGCTTCCCGGGCGCTCATGGGTCTGGGCGGCGCCTTGATCATGCCCTCCACCCTGTCCATAATCACCGACGTGTTTCCTCGCGAAGAGCGGGGGAAGGCTATCGGCCTCTGGGCCGGCGTCGCCGCCCTGGGCATCGGCCTGGGTCCGGCCATCGGCGGTTGGCTGCTCGAACAATACTGGTGGGGTTCGGTGTTCCTGATAAATGTGCCCATCACCATCCTGGCGCTGATGCTGGGCTTCTTCCTGGTACCCAAGAGCCGTGCACCGCATCCGCCTCGTATCGACATCATCGGCGCCGGTCTTTCCATGTCCATGCTGCTTTCCCTGGTCTATGCCATCATCGAGGCGCCTTCGCGGGGCTGGACTGATACGCTGGTACTGGCCTGCTTCGGTAGCGCGCTGGTGCTGGGTCTGCTGTTCGTGTTTCAGGAGCTGCGCACTGACAACCCCATGCTCAACCTCTCGTTCTTCCGTAACCCGCGTTTCTCTGCGGGGGCGGGGGCGATAACCATGGCCTTCTTCACCCTGTTCGGCGTGATGTTCCTTTTCACCCAGTACATGCAGTTCGTGCTGGGATATACGGCGCTCCAGGCGGGGGTGCGCCTGACACCTTTCGCCTTCGGCATGCTTATCGGCGCCGCCAACAGCCACCGTATGGTACGGATATTCGGCACCAATAAGGTCGTCGCCGGCGGCCTGGCCGTAGTCGCCGTGATGCTGTTCAGCGTCTACTTCTGGGGCATCGAGATCGCCTACTGGATAATCGGCGTCACTATCGTCATCCAGTCTTTCGGTATGGCCAATACCATGGCGCCGTCCACCGACGCGGTTATGGGCGCCGTCCCTCTGGCCAAGGCCGGTGTGGGCTCGGCAACCAACGATACCACCCGCATGGTGGGCGGGGCGCTGGGTGTAGCCATCTTCGGTTCTGTCCTTAATACCCTCTATTCATCGAATATGGAAGCGGCCACGGCGCAGCTGCAGCCGCAGGCGGCGGCGGCAGCCAGAGACTCGGTGGGCGCGGCGGTCCAGATCGCCGGCATGGCCGGCGGGCCCCAAGGCGAGGCGCTGGCCGTTCTTGCCCGCCAGACGTTCGTCGACGCCATGGGCGTAGCTTTCGTCATCGCCGCCGTGGTAGCGATGCTTACCGCCGTGGCGGTCTTTTTTATCATGCCGGCAGGACATCTGGGCAAGCAGGAGTAATAAATCAATAAAATGTGGGAACGACGGTAGGAGTCGTCTATGGAGCAGGTGATAAGTGGGGGACTGATACTCGCCGGCGCCGCCATCATGCTGGTCAGCATGATCAAGTGGCGGCGGCTGTCGCAGGTGACGCCGCTAATTCCCGAGCGCAGCCGTGACGAGATAATCCGCTACCTGAAACTTCACGGGCTCCTCATGACGTTCTTCCTGCTGGCCTATATCGGTGTAGCCATTGTCTTGTTCGTCGGCATACCGGTGGTAGGGGAGTTGATGGTGGGGATCATCCTGCTGGGCGGCGCTTTTTTCGTCCTGCTGGGGATAGTGATCGAGATGAGGATGCTCATGGAGATACAGGTGACTATCCGCGGTCTGCTCCCCGTCTGCTCCCACTGCAAACGGGTGCGGCACGAGGGTGAGGACCCGGCGGCGCAGGAGTCCTGGAGTGATATTGAATCCTACATCTCCGAACGCACAGGTGCCGATATCTCCCATAGCCTCTGTCCCAGTTGCAAGAAGGAGCTGTACCCGGATCTGAAGTGAGGCCCGACGGTGATAGCCCTTTCTCGCCGGTCAGCTGAAAGCTACTCTCCTGTTGGTCCAGTCCACGGCCAGGATACGTTTGCCGGCGCCGACCTGGTGCATATCGATGAAAACCAGTTTCCTGCCGTCCGAGACAGGAAGTCTCTCCATCAGCGATACTCCCCCCAGTTCCAGCTCGTCGCCGAAGAAGACCACATTATCCACCTGGTCCGGTATGATCGTTCTCGCCTCATCGACGGTTGCCGGATCGAAATGCCAGACCCGGTATCGGGGCAGGTAATAAAGCACCCGCTCGAACTCGTACACCGCTACGATGAGCGTGTCGTCAGGGTTGAAGTTATCCTTCAGGGTATCCAGCCTGGATTGGAAGACCTGGTCGCCGCAGGCCAGGTCGCGGGAGCCGTAGCTGACATCGGTTGCCAGGAAGAAGAGCAGGTTTGCGCCTATCGCTGTCACCGGCAGCAGGATGGCGAACCTCACAAGGAACCGCCGTGACGCTATCTTCTTAAGGTCGTCCGCCAGCAGAGTGGCGCCCCAGGATGCGGCCAGCAGCGCCGGTGGCAGGATAAGAAAGACGTACCCGGGCTCGCCGATGTGAATCAACAGGTAGAAGAGGGCGGCGGGAGTGAACCACAGGGCAAGGAAGTGCAGCCGGCGGTCACGTCGCAGGGCCGCGGCGCCGGGGACGGCCAGGCGAAGGAGGAAATAGACGAGGAACGGCAGGGCCCCGGCGATGGCCAATAACAGGAAATGCCGGAGGGCCGCGGCGTTGTGGAACAGGGCCTCCCATCCCTTGCCGAAGATGGAGAAGTCCTGCAGGATGCCGGCGGTCTCCTGAGAGGACGCTTCGCGGTAAACGGAAAAACCCCCGGTGAGTATGGACGTCGGCACATACCAGGCGGCGACTGCGGCGGCCAGGGCTACGGCGGCGGCCATGACCCGGCGCCGACCGGCGCCAAGCAGGCCGACGAAGAACACGGGTAACATAAAGGGCAGGAGGTCCTGCCGGAATCCTGCCGCCAGGCCCAGCAAGACCGCTGTCGGCAAAATGTATCTCTTCTCCCCTTGCCATGTCCTGTAAACAAGGATGGCTGACAGGGTGCTCAGCAAGGCGAGGATTGTGTAGGGGAAGGCTACCTCCGACAGGCCCCAGAAACTGATACTGGTGGCCAGCAGCAGGGCCGCTACCAGGCCGGCGGCTCTGCTGAACATGATCTTCCCCAACCAGTAGATAGCCGGCACGGCGGCTGCGGAGGCGAAGACGCTGATCCAGATCATGGCGGCGTTGGGATCTCCCAGGAGCCGGTTGGCCAGCCAGACCAGGCCCACATAGAAGATGTACCCCGGCGGCTGCGGCTGGTGTACCGATACGTCGAAGTGCTGGATGGCCCGGGTGTACAGGACCGAATCCCAGGAAT
>BDUA01000021.1 GCA_002897715.1 bacterium BMS3Abin01 | reverse complement strand
TTGTCCGGGCCCATGTCACCGGCCAGGTCCAGATCCCCGGTCATCCGGGGCACGCCGTGCAGGTTGACCGCCGCGCCGCCGATGAGCACATAGCGGACTCCACGGTCCTGCAACGCCCTGAAGACTTTCTCGTAGAACATGGTATTCCGTTCCTGTCAGCTCGATTGATATTGTGCCAATTCTAACATCATGTTTCCTCCACTTCCGCCGCGTCGCGCCTCACGTTGATAAACAACGAGGGGATGACAGCCAAGGCGCAACAGATGGCGGCCACCAGGAAGAAGCGGTTCAGCACCAGCAGGATGGCGTCCATGCTGCGCTGCTCGACGATGGCGGTGAGACGGTCCCAGTCCAGCAGCGGCAGTCCCGCCAGGCTCAGCTCCGACTCGAACCGGTAGATGCCCCAGCCGCCCAGGAAGGCCAGGCCCACCATCATGCCGGTCACCTTGGCCACTATATGGATGGCAAAGCTGGCCGCCAGCCGCGTCCGCGATACGGTGGCCACCACCGCCGCCGCCAGCGCCGGGCTGTTAAGACCGAAGCCGAAGCCGGCAATCATCAGGTCCCGCGTCTGCGCGACGCCGGAGACATCCAGCCGCCAGCGGCTGACCAGGTACATTCCCGTCGCCGCCAGTACGAAGCCACCGGCCGCCACGTACCGGTGGCCGATGCGATTGACCAGGAACCCTCCCAGCAGCGCCCCCAGCGGGATCATCACCGTCATGCGCACAAGCAGCAGACCGCCCTCGATGGGAGTGGCCGCCACGGTGGTATAGGCGAAGAACGGCACCTGCACCAGGGCGGTTATCATGGCTACGCCCTCCAGCACGTTGGCGATGTTGGCTGCCGAGAAACTGATATTGCGGAACAGGCTCAGGCGGATGACCGGATGCTCCTGACGCTGCTCCACCCAGATGAAGGCCGCCAGCAGCACCAGGCCGGCGCCCAGCATCGGCAACACGAACCCGTACCAGCCGGCGGTCCGCTGTCCCGAGAGGCCGGCGGTGACTACGGCCAGAAACAGGGCCAGCAACAGGGCGCCGCGCCAGTCGATGGGCACCCGCCGCCGGGGCCAGCGCGGCACCAGCAGCCGAACGCCGGCGATAACCAGCAGGCCCAGGGGGATGTTCACCCAGAAGATCGCCTGCCAGCCGAAGGGCTCCGCCAGGTAGGCGCCGTACAGCGGCCCCAGTACGCCTCCCGCCTCGCCGGCGGCCACCAGGACGCCGATGACCACGGCCTGCTGCCGCAGGCTGAAGCTGTAGCCGACCATACCCATGGCGATGGGCACGATGGCGCCGCCGCCCACCGCCTGCAGCGCCCGGGCGGCGGAAAGCCAGTAGAGGCTGGGGCTCAGCGCGCACAGCACCGAGCCCAGGATGAAGATTAAGATGGAGACATTGAAGACCCGCCGGTGGCCGAACAGATCTGATACGCGACCCATGACCGGCATCACTACCGTGTAGCCCACCAGGTAGGCGGTGATGATCCAGCCGGCCCGCTCCACGGACGTGGGCGAGAAAGCCCCCTCAAAATCCTCGATGATCACCGGCAGCAACGCCGATACGGCGGTCTGGTCCAGGGCGGCCAGAAAAATGGCGAAGCAGGTGACCGCCAGGGCCGTATAGGCCAGGCGGGCGCTGGGGCGTTCGAACACGTCAGACCTCTACAGTCTCGTCCCTTCCCGGACCCACGCTGATGCTCTTGATGGGGACACCCGCCTCCTCCTCGATAAGCTCCAGGTAGTTGCGCGCCTCCGACGGCAGGTCCGCCAGCTTGCGGACGCCGGTGATGTCTTCCTGCCAGCCGGGCAGGGTCTCGTAGACGGGCGTGCAGTGGTAGAAGATGGACTGGTGTGGCGGAAAGTCCACGTAGTTGTCCTTCTGGTCGTCGTATTCGTGCTCGTACATGGAACAGACCTGGATCTGATCCAGGCCGGATAGCACGTCAAGCTTGGTGATGGCCAGGCCGGTGAGCCCGTTGAGGCGGACGGCGTATCTCAGCAACACCAGGTCCAGCCAGCCGCAACGGCGCTGCCGTCCGGTGGTGGTGCCGAACTCGCCTCCCTTTTTGACCAGGTAGTCCCCCACCTCGTTGAACAGCTCGGTGGGGAAGGGACCCTCGCCCACGCGGGTGGTATAGGCCTTGCAGACGCCGATGACTTCGTCGATGCGGGTAGGGCCGACGCCGGCACCGACGCAGGCCTCCCCGGCGATGGGGTTGGAGGAAGTAACAAACGGATAGGTTCCGTGGTCGATGTCCAGCAGCGTCCCCTGAGCGCCCTCGAACAGAACCTGCTCGCCACGCTTGAGCGCCCTGTCGATGAGCAGCGAGGTATCGTCGATATAGGGTGACAGCCGGTCCGCGTACTCGGCGTACTGCTCCATGACCTCGAAAGGGTCCACGCCGGGGTTGTTATAAACCTTCTCCAGCAGGTCGTTCTTGACACTGATGGCTGTATCCAGCTTCTGGCGGAGGATCTTCTTGTCGGAAAGGTCCTGTACGCGGATGCCCAGGCGCGCCGCCTTGTCCGTATATGCCGGGCCGATGCCGCGCTTGGTGGTGCCGATCTTGCGCCGTCCCAGCATGGTCTCGCTGGCGGCGTCCAGCAGTATATGGTAGGGCATGATCAGGTGGGCGTTACCCGAGATGCGCAGGTTATCCACGGGGTAGCCGCGCCCCTTGAGGCCGTCGATCTCTTCGCACAGCACCCGTGGCGAGATGACCACGCCGTTACCGATCACCGAGGTCACATGGGAATAGAGGATCCCCGATGGAAGCAGATGGAACTTGAATTCGCCTTCCTCGTTAACGATGGTGTGGCCGGCGTTGTTGCCACCCTGGAAGCGCACCACCATCCGGCTCTGCTCCGCCAGGTTGTCGATCACGCGTCCTTTGCCCTCGTCGCCCCACTGGGTCCCGACTACCACTGTTGCTGGCATCTCGCTCCTAGTCCGTCATTTTTTCCGCTGCGGCGCGGGCGGCGATCACTCCCGAAGCGGAAGCCTGGACCAGGCCGCGGGTGACGCCGGCGCCATCGCCGACAGCATACAGGTTCTCAATCTTTGTCTCCAGTTCGGAGCTGAGCTCCAGGCGAGCCGAGTAGAATTTCACCTCCACGCCGTATAACAGGGTATCACGGGAATTGACCCCGGGCACCAGTTTATCCATGGCCTCCAGCATGTCCATGATGTCCCGCAGGTGGCGGTAGGGCATGACGAAGGACAGGTCTCCCGGCGTGCTGCCCTTGAGCGTCGGCTCCACGGTGCTGCGCTCCAGCCGCTCCTCGGTGGTGCGCTGCCCGATCTGCAGGTCGCCCAGGCGCTGGATGAGGATGTCCTTGCCCAGCAGGTTTGCCAGCCGGGCGATGGAGCGCCCGTAGGTGATGGGCTCCTTGAACGGCTCGGTGAAGCGCGTGCTCACCAGCAGGGCGAAATTGGTGTTCTCCGACCGGCGGTCGCTGTAGCTATGCCCGTTGACGGTGATGACGTCGCCATAGGCTTCCTTGGAGACGAAGCCATAGGGGTTCATGCAGAAGGTCCGTACCTCGTCCTCGAAGCTTTTCGAAAAGTACAGCAGTTTCGACTCGTAGAGGATATCGGTCAGCGGTTCCATGACGATGGCGGGAACCTCGACCCGCAGACCGATATCCACAGCGTTATTGGTCATCTCCAGCCCCAGCTCGGCGGCCTCGTCCACCAGCCACGACGAGCCCTCGCGGCCCGGGGCGACTATCACCACGCGGGACCTGACTGCGGTGCCGTCCTGGAGTTCGACGCCCGCTGCCCGGCCGTCCTCCACCAGGATGCGGCTGACAGTGGTGCGGGTGGCCACCTCCACCCGGCCGTTGATGTCGTTGCGCATGGCCTGGAGGACGGCCGGGCAGCGGTCCGTCCCCATGTGACGTATGGGCGCGTCCACCAGCCTGAGACCATCCTGCATGGCCTGCTGGCGGATAGCCTCGATCCTGCCGTGATCGGTGCCGTGAACCTGCTGCGGAGCGCCATATTCCACGTAGATCCCGTCCACATAGGCAATGAGCCGCTCCAGCTCCTCCGTGCCCACATACTGGGAGAGCCATCCTCCCACCTCGGGGGAGAGGGTCAGCTTGCCGTCGCTGAAGGCGCCGGAGCCGCCCCAGCCGCAGGTGATGTTGCAGGGCCGGCAACCGATCTCACAGCCCACCGGATGCTCATCACGGGCCGGGCATTGGCGCTTCCCCAGGTCCAGCCCCTTCTCCAGCAGCAGCACGCTCCAGTTGTCGCGGCGGATGAGCTCCAGGGCGGCGAATATGCCCGCCGGCCCGGCGCCGACGATGATGATATCGTAGCTGCTCTTTGAGATTTTCTGCTTGCGTGACGTCACGGGGATATCTTATCAGAGGCGATAAAATGCGGCCCTCCTCGACATTTCTGTGTTTCACTGCTGTATATCAGCGATCAGCTGATCGATGGGAATGGCCGGCAGCGTCTGCAGTTGCACCGAACCACGCGAACCTATCTCCACCGACATCCTGACGATGGAATCGTTGTCGGGAGCCTCCAGGATGGTGATGAAATCATATTGACCCAGGAGAGCGTACTGGGCAATGATCTTGATCCCCATGGCTTCGATATCGCTGTTGACCTCCTTGATACGCTCAGGTTTTTTCTTGATGGTTTTGCTTCCCTCATCAGTGAGTTTGCTGAGCGCTACGTATACGGACATCTCCGCTCCTTTCTTCTTAGGCCATGCTTCGCAATGTCTATATGTTGGTGTAAGTTACCCACTCGCAACCGGATCTAACCCCGGCGCGGCGGCCTCCGACTTGCCTGCCGTCCCTTTATGCGGCTATGCTGGGGGCATGACCGAACCCGGGAACACCAGGCACCTGTTCGAACTGTTTATCTTCACCGATCCCTTCTGCACCTGGTGCTGGGGTTCGGAGCCGGTGCTGCGCAAGACCAGGGAGTCGTACGGCGACCAGGTGCGCTTCGTCTTCAGGATGGGCGGACTGGTGGAGAGCGTCAAGGACTTCAACGATACGCTTAACAAGATCAACGGCAAGAACTTCTACCAGAAGATGGCGGAATACTGGGAGATGTCCTCGCAGCGCCACAAGATGCCTGTCGACAGCCGTTTCTTCGCCGAGTACAAGACCGATTTCCGTTCCTCCTGGCCCGCCTGCCTGGCGGTGAAAGCGGCGCAGATACAGGATGAGGAGCTGGCCGCCCGCTACCTGCGGCGGCTGCGGGAGGCGGGCCTGGCCGAGTGCCTGCCCATCCACCGGCGCCAGACACAGGTGGAGCTGGCGGAGGAGACAGGCCTGGACGGCGAGCAGCTCAAGGGCGACATCGACAGCGGCGCCGCCGGCCACGCTTTCGAAGCCGACATGCAGGAATACCACACCCAGGGGGGAGAAGCCTTCCCCTTCTATGTCGTCAGGCACATGGGCGGGGAAGAGATACCCCTGAACGGCTATGTCAGCTCGATGGCCCTGGAGAAACTGCTGGAGAAGATGAGCGGCGGTAAACTGGAACGCCGCCAGCCCGAACTGACCGACGATAACGTGGTCGCCTTCGTGGAGAAATACGGTAAGGTGGCCGTGCGCGAGGTGGGCGAACTGTACTTCATCCCCATCAGGGAAGCGGCGGAACGGCTGGACCGCCTGGTGGAGGAAGGCCGGCTCGGTAAGATGAAGGCGGGGAACGGCTGGTTCTACCTGCCACCTACAGCTCCCGCCGCCCCTGCATAGCCCGGCTGACGGTGGCCTCATCGGCGTATTCCAGGTCGGCGCCCACGGGCAGACCGCTGGCCAGCCGCGTTATCATCACCTTTTCCCTGAGCAGGTCGGCCAGGTACATGGCTGTGGACTCCCCGGAGGTGTTGGGGTTGGTGGCAACGATGACCTCGGTCACCTCCCCGTCCTCCACACGACTCACCAGTTCACCGATGCGCAGATGCTCCGGGTCGACGCCGTCCAGGGGCGACAGCGCCCCTCCCAGCACATGGTAGAGGCCCCGGTACTCCCCGCCCTTCTCGATGGGGATGATATCGCTGGGTTCCTCGACAACGCAGATGAGCGAGGTGTCGCGGCGGGCGTCGCGGCAGAAGATGCAGAGCTCCTCGTCGGTGAAGTTGAAACATTGCCGGCAGAAAGTTATCTCGTCCTTGACGGCGACGATGGACCGGGCCAGCGCCTCCGCATCCTCCCGCGACCGCCTGAGCAGGAAGAAGGCGATGCGCTGGGCTGAGCGCCGCCCGATGCCCGGCAGCCTGGCCAGTTCGGTTATGAGGTTCTCGACCGGCTCGGGGAACAAATCCTTACATCAGCCCCGGGATGTTCATGCCGCCGGTGAGACCGCCCATCTTCTGGGACGCCAGCTCCTGGGCGGAGCGCAGGGCCTCGTTGGTGGCCGCCATGACCATGTCCTCCAGCATCTCTACGTCATCCGGATCCACGGCGCCCGGATCCACCTTGATGCTGGTGATCTTGAGATCGCCGGTGACCTTGACCGTGACCATGCCGCCGCCGGCGCTGGCCTCCACCTCTTCGTCCGCCAGCTCCTCCTGCGCTTTGGCCATCTGCTTCTGCATCTCCTGAACCTGCTTCATCATCTTGTTGTAGTTCATGTTCTGCAAGTAATGCTCCTTTCACTCATTCGGGTGCCGCCCCAGGCGGAACATTGTCCCCGGAACCGCCGCCGTCCCGTGGCGCCGGTTCAACCTCTTCAGCACTGAATGCCTTCTTGGCCATGGCGATTATCTCCTCATGGCTGGGTACCTTCTCCTGGGCGGGCCGTGCCCCTTCAGAGATGGTGCATCTCACCCGCAGATCGTCGCCGGTCATATCCCTGAGGACTCCGGTCAGCACCGAGACATTGTCCTGTTTCTCCACCTGGTTCTTATGGAACTCGGCGCCGGGGGCAAAGCCGATCACCAGTGTCTTTCCATCAAGGTCCACCGGACGGGCCTCCTGCAGCAGCGAATGCAGGGGAACCTTCTTCTTTTTGACCTGGGAGAGGATAATGCTCCAGGCCCGCTGGATCCTGTCCAGTGAAAGCTGGATCACCGGTTTTGACTCTTCCGGCTCGGTCGATTCCCGGATCTCATCCGTCTCCGTTTCGACTTCGGTATCGGCCTCTCCGTGAGTGTCAGTGCCCGCCGCGGCCGGCGATGCCTTGCCGGCGATGCCGCCTTCCGCCACCTGCCGTTCCAGCTGGTCCAGGCGGTAAAGAATGGATTTCTCCGACCGGTCCACCGCCGGACTGGCCATGGCGATAAAAGCCAGCTCCAGCTGCAGGCGCGGGTCGTCACCTTGTTTGATGGCGGCCTGGGCGCCGGTAAGCAGCTCCAGAAAGCGGAATACCTGGGCCTCGGTGAGCATACGCGCCTGGGCCTTGAGGCGGGAAAGGTCGTCGGCGGAGACGTTGATGATGCCCGCCGGGTACTCGTCCAGCCGCTGGAACAGGAATATGTTCCTCAGATGGCCGACAAGCTCCCCGGCGAACTGGCCGAAATCCTTGCCGCCCTCGGACAGGCGGTTGATGAACAGCAGCGCCCCGCGCGGATCCGTTTCGGCAACGATATCGACGGCTTCGAACAATAGCTCCGATTCCACCGTTCCCAGCAGGGACAGCACGTCGGTCAGCTTTATCTCACCCTCGCAATAGGTTGCCAGCTGGTCCAGGACGCCGATGGCGTCGCGGAAGGAGCCGGCGGCGGCGCGAGCTATTGCCTCCAGCCCGGCCTTCTCGATATCCAGCTGCTCCTCGGCCGTAACCCGGTCCAGCACCTCCAGCACCATGTCGGCGTTGGGCCGCCGGAATTCGAAGCGCTGGCAGCGCGACTGGATGGTGGGCAGCACCTTGTGGGCTTCAGTGGTACACAGGACGAAGATGACATGGGGCGGCGGCTCCTCCAGGACCTTGAGGAAGGCGTTGGACGCTTCCTTGGTGAGCATATGGGCCTCATCCAGGATATATACCTTGGATTTCCCCTCCACGGGAGAGAAGGCGACCTTGTCACGGATGTCGCGGATGTCATCGATGCCGCGGTTGCTGGCGGCGTCCATCTCCACCACATCCAGGGAGGTGCCGGCGCCGATGGCGATGCAGCTTTCACATTTGCCGCAGGGGTCGGCGGTGGGGCCGTCTACGCAGTTGAGCGCCTTGGCCAGCAGCTTGGCCACCGAGGTCTTGCCGGTGCCACGCGAGCCGGCGAACAGGTAGGCGTGGCTGATCTTGCCGGTCACGATGGCATTCCTCAGGGTGCGCGTGACATGATCCTGCCCCTTGACCTCGTCAAAGACGACCGGCCGGTATTTTCTGTAAAAAGACTGATGGGTCATGGTTTCCATCGTCTCCCAAAAGCAGATCCCTCGCTGTTGCTCGGGATGACATTTTCGATGCGGCCTGTCCCAGGCAATACGTCATCCAAAAAAGCCGACGCGGCTCGTTACGACAGCATCCATGATCGTTAACGACCGTGCACCCACCGTTGTGACAGGCCTGCGAGCGTGTACCAGGCTGACGGCTCCGGCCAGGCTGCCCCGCGGCACATGGAAGAGATCGCTTACCGCTGCTTCCTTCCGGACCTGACGGGGTTCACGACGTTCCATTGCGCAGGACCTGGCCTTCAGCACCGGCAGCAAGGCCACTAGCCTCACGAACCTGCCCCGAAGGTGGGAATTGATGCCCCGCTATAGCGGTTTGCGGGTATAGGGCACCGCTAGCTCCCCGCCTAGCACGGTCACTAGTATCTTAGATAGATGGGCGCGGTAACGCAATCTTCGCGCCCCTGTCCGGCCGTCGTGGGGTGGATACATCTTCCTCGCATGGCCGGCAACGGAACAGGATCAACCCCTTTGACTGCCCGTTTGCAAGAAAAGGGGGAGGAGGACTGATAAAATTCCTGGGTGACGGACATGAAGAACACAAGGGAGAGATTCCGATGTTTGTTCCAGGCCCTGGAGAATAGATTGGTCATGGAGAGCGGGATGGAAACACCCGGGCAACGGGTCCAGCGAGTCGTGCAGGAGGAAATAGTGATATTCGACTACGACCCTGCGTGGCCGGAGTCGTTCCGCCGGGAGAAGGATCACCTGGTGTCTTGCCTGCCCGGGGACCTCATCCGGCGTATCGAGCATTTCGGGAGCACAGCGGTGCCCGGCATGGCGGCGAAACCGATCGTGGACATGCTGGTGGAGGTGGCCGACCTGCAGGCGACCAGGGCGCGGATCGCGCCGGTGCTCGAGGCTCAGGGATACGAGTACTTCTGGCGCCCCACACACGGCGATGACGGTCCACCGTTCTACGCCTGGTTCATCAAGCGGGACCCGCAGACCGGAGCCCGCACGCACCACATCCACATGGTGGAAGGTCACTTCACCGAGCACTGGGACCGGCTCCTTTTCCGGGACTACCTGATCGAGCACCCGGAAGTGGCCAGGGAGTACGGGGCATTGAAGATGCGTCTGGCTTCGGCCTGGTCACGGGACCGGGCGGCCTACACCAGGGGCAAGACGGAATTCATCGTCAGCGTGACCGCAAGTTGTTTAAAGGAGAAATGACAATGCAGCTCAACGAGAGTGAAACCGCCATCGTCCTCGTCGAATTTCAGAAACAATGGACGGAAAAAGGGCTGTTCAACTGGTTGATCAGGCACCAACTGGAATCGAGGGATGTGGTGAAAAACACCCGGCGCTTGGTGACCAGGGCCAGGGAGAATGGCGTCACTGTCGTGCACGCGCCCCTGGTGGTCGATTCCCAAAGCCGGAAAGGGTGGTTGGCGCATCTGACCTTCGGACGGGTCTTCACCAGGGATACCTGGAGGACAGAGCCGGTTCCCGGCCTGTTCGAGGAAGGAGACCTCATCGCCTACCGTCGTTATTACAACTTCAGCGCGTTCGACGCGTTTTTCAACAGCGGCCTGGAGCAGATATTAAATGAGCAAGGTATTAAAAAAATATTCATATGTGGATTCGCAACCAATCAATGTCCGGCGAAGACGCTGCGGACCGCGTTGCGCAGGGGATTCGATCCTTACATGGTTTCTGACTGTACGGCGACGTTTAACGGATTCTTCCAGGGAAACACAGAGCGCAAGTTTAGGGAGCGGACAGTGACCTCTCGGGAGCTGTTGGCAGGGTTGAGTTGAACAGAAGGACTGCGGTTGTTTACTTTACGTTTGCGCGGGAAGTATTTTTACGAGATCGCACCGTGGTCGCTTCCGGCTTGAGAGGAATAAGTCGACCCACCCCCGATGGAAGGAGCAGAAATGAGTGAGAGCAAACTGTCGTTGGCCGCGGAGGCCTACCTCTATGGCTACCCCCTGGTGTACAACCTCAGCGAGATGATAAACGCCACCAGCAAGCCCGGCATGTTCAATGCACCGGTCAATATCTTCGGGCACGCCCGCAAGCTGCTGGGCGCGGAGACGAAATTCGTCAGCGCCAACAACGACACGCTGTACTCGGTCGCCGTCGTCGATGTCACCGATGAGCCCCAGGTGCTGCACCTGCCGGACACCGACGACCGTTACTACGTGATGCAGTTCGTGGACGCCTGGACCAACAACTTCGCCTACCTGGGGCGCAGGGCCACGGGCACGAAGGAGGGCCTCTACCTGCTGGCGCGACGCGGCTGGAGCGGCGATGCGCCGGAGGGCTTGACGCTGGTCGAGGTCCCCACCAGCGTCTTCGCCATCGTCGGGCGCTATGCTGCAGAGCAGAGCGATGAGGACGTGGCAACCGTAGGGCGGCTGCAGGACGATACCCGGCTGACCCCGCTTTCCCTCTATCCGGAGAGGCCCGACAACAGCGGGCGCGAGCTGGGCGACCGCGACCCCTTCCCGTATGACGAGCGTGTGGACGGGGAGCTTGAGTTCTGGGAACAGTTCCGCTCCTGGATGAAGCTGTTCCCGCCGCCCGCCGCCGAGCAGGACTACATCGGGAAGTTCGAGCCGCTGGGGCTGCTGGCTGATGAGAGCCCCTATGTGGACGCCGGCGCGGAGCTGGCGGAGATGCTCCAGGCTGGAAAAGAGGAGTGCCTCGCCTTCATCAAGGAAAACATGAGCCTGGGCGAACCGGTCAACGGCTGGAAGCTCTCGCCGCATGTCTTCGACTACAACCTGGACTACCTGGGCATCGGCACCCTGCCTGACTGGGTGTTCCAGGACCGGGACAAGGCCCACTTCGTCCGCGCCATCGCCGCCCGCGTGGGCCTGTGGGGCAACCACGGCTACGAGGCCAACTACCTGCAAACCTTCGACGACGACCGGGGGGAGAAACTGGACGGCGCCCGCAAATACGTCCTCCACTTCGACGAACTGCCGCCGGTGGACGCCTTCTGGTCCATCACCATGTACGACGTCCCCGACTTCTACCTGGCGGCCAACCCCATAGACCGCTACTCCATCGGCGACCGCACGCCGGGCCTGAGCTACAACCAGGACGGCTCGCTGGACATCTACATCCAGCACGAATCCCCCGGCCCGGACAAAGAAGCCAACTGGCTTCCGGCCCCTGCCGGCGCCTTCCGTCCTATCCTGCGCGAGTACCAGCCGCGCCCGGAGGCGCTGGACGGCACCTGGGTCGCGCCACCCGTCAGCCGGGTCGAATGAAAAAACTGAGGTATTATGACATCGAATAGAACCAGCGTCGGCATCGTGGGTGCCAGTGGCTACATGGGCGGAGAGGCCCTCCGTGTTTTACTTGAGCATCCGCAGGTGGAACTCGCCTGGGCGACGAGCCGGAGGCCGGGGGCCGGTAGAGGAAGTACACCCGAACTTCTACGGCCTGGACATGCGGTTCGTCGATATTGAACAGGTAGAGCCCCCCGACTTCGTCTTCCTGGCACTGCCGGCGGCGCCATCCATCGAGGTGGCCGCCCGCTTCCTGGATGCCGGCTCCAGGGTTATCGATCTCGGCTCCGCTTTCCGGCTCAGGGACCGTGCCACCTGGGAATCCGTCTACGGTCAGGCGCACGGGAGATGGGACCTGGCCAGCGGGGGCGCGTGGTCATCGTCAGCGTTCTGGACAGTATGGGCAAGGGGGGGCGCACGTCGGTGTGGAGAACCTGAACCTGATGGCCGACATGGGTCGTATGGCCGGTCTGGCCCGCCGTGGCTCCCATCCCAGATGAGCCGATCCTTCATTTAAACGTCCTTCCGGCCCTGTCCCCGCCGCCGCTTGTCCTCCATGTCCAGCTGCCAGATATGCCGCTGGGTACTGTAGACGACGATGATGAAGGCGGACCCCAGCACGTAGGGGGCGTAGGGAAGCGCCACCTGGACGAAACCGGTGCCGAAGATGATAATCAGCGTGTTGAGGATGATCAGTGCCAGCCGCGACTCGGTGGGGCCGGTGCCGAGGAAGGTGATCTTGAATTCGCCGGTGGCCGCAAAAGACAGGAAAGAATTGACCATAAAGGCGCCGAAGACCGCTATCATAACCAGCCAGAGGGTACGGTCGCGTCCGTCGAATAACAATGCATAGCCGCCCAGGGCGGCGGCCATGAAGAGATAATCCAGCAAATGGTCCATGTAGTAGCCCCACTTGGGGATGCCGAAGTCACGGTACTTGCCCAGGGCGCCGTCGAGGGAATCGGTGAACCACTGCATAAAGAGCATGGCCGAGGCCAGCCACAGCCAGTTGAGATTCCGCCGCGCCAGGTAGCCGGCGGCCAGTACGCCGGCGCTCCACAGGATGGTGGTAAGGGTTAGCTGGTAACCTTCGATCCAGCCGGGCAGGCGGGGGACCAGGTACTGGATGATGCGCCTCTCGCCCGCCGCCAGCGGCGACCGGAGCGGCACCTTCTGATCCCCCTTGAAGTGCTGTTTCTCCGCCAAGCATCCCTTCTGTTGAAAGACTCCACATCTATTCGCCGTGAATTTGTCGGTGCCTGTAAGAAGGAGCTGGCGTGATTGGGCGAAAAAAAGGCGGCGCCGGAAGGCGCCGCCTTGTGCATTCCTGTCAATACCGGACTACGGCTGGGCCACCGTGTCCAGGTAGGAGATGATCAACGCCTTATCCTCGGCGCTGATGTTGGCGCCGGTAAGGTTCGACATCTTCTCCACATTAGTGACCCACTGCTCCTTGTTATAGAAGGTCGGCGGATAAAGCGCGTGGCATTTGGAGCACTTGACCTCGAAGGTCGCCTGGGCCACATCGGCCGACGGTGTCTCCGGAGTCCTCGCTGGCGGCGGGATGTAGGCTTCTTCCGCCGGCGGACCATCCGGGTGGCACTTCTCGCAGGGATCGGTGCTGGGATGACACTGGAAGCAGTAGCTCATGCGCGGACGGTTGGTCGGCTCCAGGTTGAGGTCATGAGCGATATTACGGTGACAGTCAGCGCACTGTACATCGAAGGTAAAATGCTTGTCGTGCGGGAACCTTATGTTCAGAACATTGAACTTGAACCCTTCCGTATCCTTCTTCTGCTTCATTCCCTCGTGACAGCGCACGCAGTTCTCGCTGACCCGTTCCGGCTCCGCCTTATAGCCTTCCTTGTAACCGTTGGTGATGAAATGGCCGCCATCTTTGGCGTGGCAATCCAGGCAGCCGACTTCGCCGTAATCGGGGTGAACCTGCGACTTCTGCCCCACGTCAGCGGTCTCGCCGGTGCCGTGGCAGGTCATGCAGAACCTGGGGTTGGTGGTAGTGTAATGGGCCAGCCCCAGCATCGGCAGCATCGCCAATACCAGGATACCGATGCCAATCAATGCCCAGACCGGTTTGGATAGCTTAGGAATCTTCATTTAAACTCTCTTCCTCCCTTATCGTTCCGGCATTTCTCTGCCAGTGCTCAGCAAATCAAATCATTCTCACCGCACTGCGTCCTTACCTGGTTCTGCGCCAGTAACGCCATGTTACGGTAAAAACTGCTTTCCGAACTCCTGTCCACCTCGCGACACAGGGCCGGCACCCAGCGTAGCAGGTGCTCGCGGCAGAAACGGTCCTGCATCGCCAGCAGCTGCTCGGCCGATTCCGCATCACCTTCGACCCGCTTGTCCGCCTCCGCCTGCGCCAGGGCAGCCATAGCCTCGAACTCCAGGCTGAGATGGTCCGGCGTCACACCTTCGGCCATCTCCAGACCCGCCTCGCGGTAAAAATTCGCCACTTCCACGGTGGCCTGTCCCCAAAGCCGGGGGCGGTCTTCGCCCTCTCCCCGGACAAACACTGACTCAAAGGGCGCTATATGCGGCCCCGGCCCGAAAAACAGCCGGGTGTACTCCACCGCCAGCTCCCTGGCCTGCTGCTCCTCGGCCGCGGCGATGAAATCCGGACCGAACACGACCTCGTAGGCGGCCAGCGCGTCCAGCATCTCCTTATCCTTGAGGCCTCTCAACAGCTCCTCCGTCGGCTTGGCGACGAAAACACGCGATAGCAGCCGGTACAACGCGGCGCGGGCTTTGGCCAACTCCCTGGCCTGTCCTGCGTCTCTGGGTCCCTGGTCTATCATTTCCCCCGCCCGCTTACAGCTTGGCCACCGTTACGACCATATCGTTCCAGGCCTCGCCGCCACCCACCGGGTCCAGAGATATGGGCACGATGGGCTTGGGATTTACCCCCTTGCCCTTATAGATGCCCCGCTCGCTCCACCAGACCAGTTCGGTGTTGGGGTCTCTCAATACCTTTGGCGGCTCTTTGTATGGAATGGTCTCGGCCTGGGCGATACGGCCGAAAGCCGTGTGACCTACGCCGTTGGCCATAGCCACCACCTTGGGATGTATCCCCTCGGTCAGGTAAGCCGTGGTAGTGACTGAACGCTCCTTGGCCTCGCCTACATTGCTGGGCCGGGTCAGCTTGACGGTGTCGCCGTCCTCGATGCCCATCTCCTCAGCCGTCTTGGGGTTGATCCAGACCGGGTTGTCATGCAGGATCTCGCTCAACCACATGCAGTTGGCGGTATAGGCGTCGGTCTGCAGGGCTGTGTCGTAAATGGTCAGGACCATATCCCGCTCGCTCAACTGGCCCATGAATGTCAGGGGCTGGTATGTGGGCAGTATCGGGGCGCCCACTTCAGCCAGTTGTTGTGACTTGACCTCTATCTTCCCGGAGGGCGTGTTGAATCCGGCCTTCTGGTAGGCTCCGTAATCCGGACGGCTCCTGGGATCGTACCAGGCGCCGTGCTGCTTGAGATAGTCCAGTCCACCGATCTGTGTCAACCCGTCAATCCGTGAAATTCGAGCGGCAAGGTATTCATCGACCGAACTGAAGTCGAAATATTTTTCCATGCCGCCGCCAACCTTCGTGGCAAGCTCGGTGGCGATGTCATAGAAGGACCTGGTCTCCTTGAGCGGTTGTATCACCGGCTGGCGCAGGCCGACCATGGGGACCAGCTCGGGAGACGACCTTACCTCTATGTTGTAATCCTCAAGATAAGTGGTCTCCGGCAGGATGATGTCTGCGTACTCAGCCGTTTCGGTGAAGAACGGCGTGATGGCCACATGGTAGGGAATCAGAGTCTCGTCTCTCAGCACATCCTCCACCATGCCGCCGTCAGGATTGGAATACACCGGATTAACCCCATGGGTTATCAATACGCCCACGGGTTCCACCAGGTCCTTTATCTGTTTGAAGGTTCCCACCCCAACCTGCTGTGACGCCAGAGGGAACTGCGGCGGATTGGACAGAGCGCTGGGGGCAGGTACCGGCGGTGCCGGCTCCGGCTCCACCAGGTCAAACTTCCGTGGCAGGCACAGGCCGCCGCGTAAGTCTATGTTGCCTGTGATTATGGAGAGCAGCATAGCCGCTCTCTCGTTCTGGACGCCGCTGATATGAGACGAGAGCGTGGCGTCCGTAAAGGTCGTCGCCGGCTCGGTAGTAGCAAACTCGGTTGCCGTGGCACGTATCACCGCCGCCTCCACACCGGTTTCGGCTTCTGCCCGCTCCGGAGTGTACTGGGTCAGGTTCCCGGCCAACTCTTCGGGTGTGATGTTGGTCCATTTTTCGATGAAAGACCGCTTGAACAGGCCTTCCTGCATGATAACGTTGGCCATGGTGAGTATGAGCAGTCCCATGGTGCCCGGGTTCACGTAGTGCAGTTGGTTGGACATCATGGAAGTGTTGGTCAGTCTTACATCGAAGACCACTACTTTGGCCTGATTGCTGCTGAGGCCATTGATAAAGCGGCGCGCCATGCCTACATACTGGGGGTTGCTCTCCAGGGGGTTGGCCCCGAATACCAGAATGAACTTGCTGTTGGCAACATCCGGCATGTCGCCGTCCGCTCCCCAGGTAATCTGGTTCGCCACTGCCTTGTTAGACCCGAAAACACTGAGGGAACCTATGGCGTTGGGGGATCCGAAGGCATGGGTAAAACGTGTACCCAGGTCATCTTCAAACCTGTCTTCGGTAAGAAACACCAGCTTGCGGGACCCGCCTTCGCTCTTGAGGGATGTCAGGGCTCCGGTGACCTCCTCCATGGCCTGGTCCCACTCGATCTCCTCCCAGGCCCCGGACTCGCGGCCATCGCCTCGCGCCCCTACGCGCTTCAACGGCTTCAGCAGCCGCTCCGGGTCGTAGACCGCGTTTATCCCGGCCTGTCCGCGGGCACACAGGGTGCCCTGGTTGCTCAGGTTCTTGGTATTGCCGCCTATCTTGACCAGATGGCTTTCCTCGACATAACCGATGATGCCGCAACCGGCGGGGCACTGCATGCAGGTACTGGGCAGGAACGACCGGGGCAACCCGGATGTACGGTTGACCGACCTTCCGCCCTCAATGAGCTGCTCGGCGGCGTAAGCGATCGGGTTCAGCTGGCTTTCCACAGCCATCACCGCCGCGCTGGCGACGCCTAGCTTGATAAAGTCTCTACGGCTAATTGTTCGCATCAATAGCTCCTTGAATCCTTAACTGAGTGGTATCGTCTGACCGCCGATGACCATGACAAATCGCATGGCGTAGACCCCGATATTCACAAGGATCGACGCCACCACCACCGCTGTGAGTGATTTTCGTGTGGGTCCCAGGACAAGGATCATGGGAATTATCGCCCCCAGGATTATCTCCACTCCCACAAACAACGGCGCAAAATTACCCGTGAGGATAAGCATGCCCGCTTCCAGCGCGTCCGAATGGGCGGTCAACAGGACCAGGACATCGGATACTATGAGGAACAGATCCATCATGATGGTATAGGCCATGAACTGGGCCAGTTGCAGGATAAGTCTCTTGTCCTGTTCCCTGGTCTCCGGACTCGCCTCCTTGTTGAACCATTTCAGGCGTATGGCGGCGATGATGACCACCAACCCGATGCCCGAAACCATGGCTGATATGATGAAGATGGTCGGCATGGCGGCGGTGTTCCAGAGGGAACGCGCCTTGGCCAGGGCCAGGATGAAACCGGTATAGCCGTGCACCGAGATGGCGAGAGGAATGCCCAGGATACCCAGGACCTTGGCCGGCGTCTGACGGTCTGTATAAACCATGAAGGCATAGATGATGCCCACGATCGGGTAGGCGGTAAGCAGGAACGAGCCGTAAGTGATCGGCGAGGTCCAGTTATAGTAGACCATCAGGTGCCAGAACCGGAGCGGCTGTTCCAGGTCTGCAATAAGGTTCAGCGGCGCCACGACCAGGAGGATCGGGGCCAGAATGGCGGTGATCTTGCCGATGGGCTTGAATTCCTTGCGCCCCAGCAGGGTGGCGATCACCGATATCACGAATGAACCAGCGCTCAGTCCGGTAAAGAAGAAGTACTGCCCGATGTACATGATAAGCGGCAGCTGGTGCTCAACCGTATAGACTACATTGACATCTCCATGCTCCATGTTGAACTTCTCCTGTTTCGGGTTTATTCCGGTCTACAAACGAACCTTGGGGAAATACACCGGCTCGGTAAAGTAATTTATCTCTTCCTCTACGTTGCTCATGGCGGTCTCGTCCGCCCCGATGTAGAAAACGAACGGTTCGGTCTGCATCTCCTTCTTCAGGACCTGGGTGGCATTGCTGGCCAGCAAACGCGAGACCTCGCTCCTGGGATCATCCACGTCACCGAAGATCATGGCCCGGGTGGGGCAGCCCTCGACGCAGGCCGGCAGCAGGCCGGCATCGACCCGGTGCTGGCACCAGTAACATTTCTGAACGATATTCTTCAGCGGGTTGTAGTAACGCACGTCATAGGGACAGGAGGCAATGCAGTATTTGCAGCCGATGCAGCGGTGCTGATCGATCTCAACGATGCCGTCCTCACGCTGATAGGTGGCCTTGGTGGGACAGTTCCTGGTACAGATGGGGTTGCCACAGTTATTGCAGAGTCGCGGCAGGGCGAACCTCTGCGCGTTGGGATACTTGCCCTTCTCCACGATCTTCACCCAGGTGGCGAAGACCTCCAGCGGTACCCTCATCTCCGCCTTGCAGGCTACACTGCAGGCCTGGCAGGCGATGCAACGACGCATGTCTATCACCATGCCGTATCGTTTTTCAGCCACTTGCAAACCCTCCTCGCGTTACGCCTTCCCAGACACCGTCCTGAACTGCCTGGAAAAACTTTTCCAACCTAGTTGCTATCCTTCGCTTCCGGCCCCTCTCTTTCATGCCGGTGCCTCTGTTGATGGCATGGCGCTTCAGATAAAGCGCAATGAGAGCGGACTCTGCGACTCTCCGGTACCGTTTCCCCTGACTGGCTCCAGGCAAAGGGAAAGGAGCAGCCCGGAAGGCTACTCCTTTTTCATCTTTCTCTCCAGCCAATTGATAAAGGGAGGAATCCCGAAGGAGATCGCAGCGAGGATCAATGTGGTAGATATCACATTGTAAAAAAAGAATCCCGGCACTTCCATTATGTACCACATGGATACCCTCTCACTATTCCCGGCGCCCTCTGGGCGCGTTTCTCGGCCAGTTAACTGACCTTGACTTTCTTGTCAACGCGAAATCATAAAATAAATATTGTTTCGCGTCTACCCCTTCTCAGCTATATGCCCGTCCTATTACCCGCCAGCATTATCTCCTGGAGCCTGTCCGGCTCCACCCATACCGGTGACAGTTCCGAAACTGTGGCAGTCGGCACAGACCTTGCCCTCGTTGTGGCTTACCTTGTCAGTATGGCAAGCCAGGCACGGTTCCCGCGACGTCACTTTCCACTCATGCGGCTTGTGGCATTCCTTACAAGCAGCCTGCGAGTGCGTCGTCGCCGCATGCAGCCCCTGGTCCCGCGCGTCAGTGTGGCATGAGAGGCAATCCACAACCGGCATGTCTTTCTCGTGCGGTTTGTGACATTCCTTGCAGTCCCACATCATCGGCGCGTCGTCCGGGAAGGTGACCCCGTCCTCGATCTTCTTGTGGCATCCCAGGCATGTCTCCCTGGTCGGCCGCAGAGGACTGTCTTCCCGCAAGAACGGGTGGCACTCGATACAGTGCATGTCCTGCATCTCCGGCACTTTTATCGCCTTCTCATGCTCGGCCACGTGGTCGGCGTGACAAGCGGCGCAAATCTCCGTGGCCGGCGTGAACTCGTGGAGCCTCATGCCGTGGCAGGTCTGACACGCTATGTTCTGCTCCTCCGCATGAACCTTGTGACCCGCAGTGTTTTCTACCTGCACCCAGGTGGGGTCGCCACTGTAATGACACTGCTCACAGGCCTCATCGGTCACCTGGGCATGGTTGGTGTTCTGATCCGGCCGCTCCAGCAGGTAATTCATTACCAGCTGGGCGCCCTGCACCGGGTTCACATGGTGACAACTGTGACAACCGACCTCGCTGTGCTCGCTCTTCTGCCAACGCGTCCATGCTTTCTCCATGGTGTGGCACGAACGGCAGAACTCCGGATCATTCTGAGTGTAATCATAAATACGGTAGCTTGCGTAACTGCCGCCGAATATGAGAACCACCAGCAATATGCCCAGCACTACCTTTACCAACGCCGGCAGGTGCATAATCCATCTACCAAACTTCTTCAACTTGGAGATTATCCATTTCATGGCCGTCTCCTGACACCAATACCGTACCGGCCCATATTTAGGTAACATCCGTTACCCACGCGAACTCGAACCGTCATCATGCCCTCCCTTGGCGTTCAAAGAGTCCAGATAAATCAGCGTGTTCTCACCAAGTCATAAAGTACCCTTAGGGGTATTAAAACTTAACATTTTTTAATTGTCAAGAAGCAAAGTTACTTTTACGGATAAAAACTTTCCTCCGGATTAAACAGAACCAAAATACCTGCATTGGGCGGGAAAGGTACCCCGTATTCCTCTCCTGTATGCCGACCTACTTTGCCACAAAACATCCATTTATTTTTTCACCGCCCTGGCGCTGAAGGCCCCCATTTTTCTGTCTGGCAGAGTTGGAGACAGGAAAGAAGCCCCGGAGGTATCAGCCGCTGGTAAGCCGGAAGTCGCGGGGCTTACTGCTCCTTCATTACTATGGCCTCGGTAGGACATACTTCCTCGCAGGTGCCACAGCCATCACAATCATCCGGCCGGGCCAGCACGGAGATATCCTCAGAGTCCAACTCCAGACATTCGTTGGGGCATTCGTCTACGCAGATGCCGCAGCCTGTGCATTCCTCGGGATCGATACTGGGTCTTTCAGCCAATCAGGGTCACCGCCTCTCTCCTGGTGTGAGTCTCCGGCCCGCCTCCCGGCTAGCCGCCGCAGCCACAGCTGTGACCGCCGTTGGCGACTTCGGGGTCATCCCCGGGCTCACCATCGGAGAGAGCGTGGGCGATGATGTTGTTAACCTGCTCCATGAGCTGGTTGAACTTTCCCTGGGCCTGATTGAACTCCTGGACCGCCGGGATATCGCCGATCTGCGCCTGTAGCTCCTTCAGCTCACCGATCTGCTCTTCCGGCAGTTCCAGCCCGGTGCTGGCGGCCCGCCTGATGACCTCCTGCTTCTCCTGCAGGCGGCCGATCATGCTGGTCGCCGTTTCGTCTCCCTCCACTTGCTGCGCCGCCTCTTTCAGCTGGGAGAGCTCCTCGCAGCTGGATATCGCGTCCGCCAGTTCCTGTGCCTTATCAAGCACTACCGTCATGGCTACTCCATTCATTGGTAACAGGTAACTGTTTTAGGCTAGCGGATGAATGCAGCCCTTGCAAACAGCATTGCTTACAGCCACCAGAAGAGTAGCCTTGCCGCCACTCCGAGGGTGGCGAAGAAGAAATCCTGTGCCTGATCGATGCGAGCCGACTCCGCCGGCGTCCCGTCCAGTGGCAGTCCGGTGAGGAAATCCCGCGGGCCACCCAACTGGTGGCCGAAGGACTCCATGCCCTTCATCAGGCTACGGTCGCTGCTGTTCCTGAGCATCTGTTCGTAAGCGGCGGCCGACGCCGGGTCCGGCGAACGGTGGCCACGCCCGGCGCGGTATCCGGCATACGCGGCGGCCTCACCGTGGTTGGCCCAGAAGCCGTTGCATTCCGGGCAGGACAGCAACTGGATATTCCCGGGGATGTTGGCGTCACGGAAGACCTCCAGCCCGACATGGCAGACGGGACATTGCGGCTGCTCGGCGGTGCCGGCGGGATGGCGGAACCGGTCTTCGTCGACGTCCCCTATCTGCCGGGCCCGGGCTTCATCGACGCGGAACAGCTCGTACCGGTCGAACCAGACGCCGCCACAGCCGGGGCACTGGTCCAGCACCAATTCGGCGCCATAGCGGCCGGTAGTCACTATCTGGTGCAGTATTCCATCCGCGTTGGGGCACTCAAGCTGTCGGCTGCTGTTAATCAGCCCGCGCTTCCAGGGTCCTGGCCTTCTTCACTATGTAGTAGGCCACCACCAGGATGAAGATTATCGCCACATGCATGCCCAGCTCCATCAGGCTCTGGTTGAAGCTGCGCTCCCCCTCGCCCAGCGACATCTGGGCATCGATGACCAGGATGCGCCGGAGGCTGGAGATGATGCCGATGAACAGGAAGGGAGCCACTGAGAACTTCTCACGCCTCAGGTAGCGGATGATGGTCCAGAGCACCTCGGCGATGATCAGCACGAACAGGGCGTCGTTAAGCACCAACAGGATGGAGACAACGCTCAGGTCGGTGAAGTTCATCACCGCATATCCCAGCATTACCAGCGCCGCCACCACCAGCAGCACGGCGACGGCGATATGGATCACATCGTCGGCGATTATCAGCAGCCGGCGCGCCCATTCCACCGCCAGCGGTTTCCGTTTGTTTTCCGTCTTCGTCAGTCGACTCTACCTCTCACTAGTGACAATTACCCGCCGGCCGAAACGTGCGGCTGTCGCCTGTTTCAGCGCCAGCACCGCTTCCGGCCGGACGCAATCAAACTGCATACTAATTTCGATATCGCCGGGAAGGAACCTGCGCCGCCGGCCGGTAGAATATAGTACCCGTTTTGTTGCTGTTAACGCCACCGGATTCCAGACGCCCCAGCGTAATTTTTTTATTCCTCCAGCGTCATAGAGGCGACAGATAGATCCGGATAAGGGAGAAAAGGTGAGTTCAAGGAACATAAACATAGCAATCGCCGCGCTCCTGCTGGGGATCATAGCCGCGGCATCGTTGGTCTTCCTCATCCACGGCCGCGGCTCGGACGAGGAACAGGCGACCGGGGGAGCCGGCTACGCCGGTGACCACTATTATTTTTTTATCAACGGCCACCTTCCCAGGAACTGCTTCGCTGTATCTGCACGCGAAGGACAGGATGTTTTCGTCATTGACAGCTGTATTTACTGCGAAGATAAAGGCCGGATATGATCGGGTTGCCTCTTTATGCAAACCACGATGATATCGTCTAACGGGCTCTTCGTGTCGTCAGGAACAGCTTTTTTATAAATGATGTTCACAAGTTCCTGTGCTTCCACGGCGACATTTTGGCTCAGCACCTCCGCGAGCTTCTCCAGAGGCCTGTCCCTGAATGCGGAGCTTTCAGTAACCCCGTCTGTTATCGCCAGAAATATCTCGCCGGGTCTGAGCGGCACTGTGGTGGCTTCAATTCTCAGGTCGGACACGATGCCGATGGGCAGGATATGGCTGCTTTGAAGCATCTTCGGGCTTTCTTCCCCTTTTAAGTAAAGCAGCGGTGGTGGGTGCCCGGCGTTTACGTAAATAATCCTGTCTTCATATATAAACGCGCAAAACATGGTGATAAACATATCCTCGGGGAAAGCTGAAATGATGCGGAAGTTCACTCTTTCCAACAGGTCAGTCAAATCAGAAGTGCGTTCAAGCGCCTCGGTGACGCTTTGGTTCAGCAATGCCGCGAACAGCGCCGCAGCTATGCTTTTTCCTGATATATCCGCAAGACAGAAGAAAAGTCTATCCTTGGAACTGTTTATGAAATAATAGTCGCCT
>BDUA01000020.1 GCA_002897715.1 bacterium BMS3Abin01 | reverse complement strand
CCAGCCATACGACCAGGTCGCCGCTTATAACTGCATTGCTTTGCTGTATATTGCTGTCCAGCCTGGGCGCCAGCATATACGCCTGGCTCTCCGGGTCTGAGATGTCCCTGTAGAAGACGCGGTCTTTCCGGGCGCCGTTATAGTTGAAATACCCCATCCAGACCACATTATCGCCGCTTGCGGCGGCGCTATTCTGCTCGACATTCACATCCGGTGAGACAGCGGAGTCGGCACCGAATACATACAGGTCACCCGGAGATGCCCAGGCGAAGGCGGGAACCATTAGGAATACAAGAGAAATCAGGGTTGAAACAAACAGGGCGCCTGACAGACCATTTTTCAACGCACCGCTAATACTTTTCATCACCAACGACCTTTCGCACTAGAAATGTTTATTTCCAGGATGAGAATGCGGATCGCCGCGGGGTGACTGGGAGGAAAATATCACAAAGGATGGATAATCAAATGGTGCTTTGGATGTATTTGTGTATCTGAAAAGTATGATATTTCAACTAAATCTAAGATTGGTGCCTGACCTGGGCCCCGATTTATCATCCCCAGCTTTCTATTAGGCTGATCGGGATAAGTCCACCTGACTTTCGCTGTCGTCGCCGGGGGGTATAATTATCATGCCATGGATGCCTTCGCCCAAATCGCCCGGGTCTTTATACAGCTGAAAAGCCGGTCCCTTGACCGGCCGTTTGATTACCGTGTTCCAGACGGTTTCGCCGAAAAGATTGAACAGGGCTCGGTAGTGATGGTCCCGTTCGGACGGCAGAAGGTGCTGGGAATCGTGGGGGAGGTGGCGGCGGAGACCGACCTGCCGGATGAACGTTTGCTGGATATAGAGGACGTGCTCGATTACCCGCCGGTACCGTCGCCGCTCATCCGGCTGGCGCTGTGGCTGGCTGATTATTATTACTGCTCGGTGGCGTCGGCTATGGGGCTGGTGTTGCCGCCGGGGGGGCTGCCGGGTCTGGCCAGGAAGGTGGAGGACGGACGGGTAAAGTACACGCTGGAGCGTTCCTCGGGAAGACCGCGCCTGGTACAGTTCGTGCGTTCTTCCGGCTCATTTGATGCTGACGGCCATACCGGGGCGCAGAAGCGGGTGCTGGAACTGCTGAGCGGCGGTCACGAGGTGCCGGTTGCCGAACTCTGCGCCCGGGCGGGTGTGAGCCGTTCGCCGGTGATGACGCTGGCGCGTAAGGGGGAAGTGGAACTGTTTGAAAAGGCTCAGCCGCGTAACGCCATCCGTTACTATGGCGGCGAGGACGGCTCAGGCGATGCTGGCAAGTGCCGGGAGCTGACGCTTAATCGTGAACAGGAGGCGGCCCTGGCCGCTATAACCGAACGACTGGACAAGGCTGACCCCGGCGCCCGCAGCCGTCCCCTGCTGCTTATGGGTGTGGCCGGCGCCGGCAAGACCGAGGTTTACCTGCGCGCCATCGTCGCCGCCGTCGGGCGCGGCCGGGGGGCCATCGTCCTGGTGCCCGAGATCTCCCTGACCTATCAGGCGGTCCGGCGGTTCCGCCGGCGTTTCGGCGACAGGGTGGGCATCCTGCATAGCGGTTTGAGCGAAGGTGAGCGCTACGATGAGTACCAGCGCGTACGCCGTGGCGAGGTGGACGTGGTCATCGGACCACGTTCGGCGCTGTTCGCGCCACTGCCCCACCTGGGGCTGATAGTGATAGACGAGGAGAATGACAGCTCCTTCAAGCAGGAGAGTGAGCCCCGTTACGATGCCCGCCGGGTGGCGATGCAGCGGGCGCGGCTGGAAGGCGCGGCGTTGGTGTATGGCAGCGCCACCCCCAGCCTGGAGAGCTATCACATGATAGAAGACCGTTACTACCTTGCCGAGAGAGCCACCGGCGCCTCCATGCCTGATGTGGAGATTGTGGACATGCGCCGGGAACAGGACCCGGTGTTCAGCAGGCGCCTGATTGAGGAGCTGGACCGGAACCTCGCTTCCGGCGGCAAGGCCATCCTGCTGCTCAACCGCCGTGGTTATGCCCGATATCTGCAGTGCGGCCAATGCGGTCATGTCTGGCAATGCCGAAACTGTGACGTCTCCCTGACGATCCATGCCCGCGGGAAGCATCTCGTCTGCCACCATTGCGGGCACAGTGAGGGATATCCGGACGCCTGCCCGGTCTGCCGTTCCCCCGAGCTGCGGCGCTGGGGCGTGGGTACCGAGCGCCTGGAGCGGGAGGTGGCCAGCCGCTTCCCCGAGGCGGAGGTCTTCCGTCTGGACGCCGACAGCGCCGGCGGTTACGGTGAGGGACCGCGTATCCTGGAACGGTTCAGCCGCGCCGGCAGAGCCGTGTTGCTGGGCACACAGATGGTGGCCAAGGGGCACCATTTCCCCGACGTCACCCTGGCGGCGGTGATAAACGCCGACCTTTCCCTGCAGTTCCCGGAGTTCCGCGCCGAGGAGCAGACCTTCGCCATCCTGCAGCAGCTGTCGGGCCGCAGCGGCAGGGCCCAGCGTCCCGGTAAGGTGCTGATTCAGACATGGAACGCTGAAATCGAATGTATTAGAATGGCGGCGGGGCAGGAACTGGAACGGTTCTACCAGGCGGAGCTGGACCGGCGGCGCAAACTGGGCTATCCGCCGTTCAGGCAACTGGTGAACATCATCTGCCAGTCACGCCACAGCGGCAAGGTTTCACGGGCGGCGGCTTTCCTCAAGGAGAAGCTGGAACCGGTCGCCGTCGATGCGCAGATACTGGGGCCCGCGGATCTATTTCGTTTACAGGGATGGGACCGCAGCCATATCCTGATCAAGACCGACAGCGTCGAGGCTACGTTGCGGGCCTTCCGGCCCGTCCTCGAACATTACCGTGAGCCGTACCGGCGGCGGGGTGTCAGGCTGATAGTCGATGTCGACCCGCAATGGCTGTCATGACAGGGGTATGATTATGATGGACGCGGAAACGGAGGTAGATATTGGCCAATGAAAAGGAAGCCAAGGCAGTGGCCCTGGCGCAGATAAGGCAGTTCGGTGACCCCGTGCTCAAGGAGGAATCGAACCAGGCCCGGGTGGACGACGGCCTGCGGCAGCTGGCCGAGCGGATGATCAGGATCATGCATCAGGCCGACGGCGTGGGGCTGGCGGCGCCGCAGATCGGCATACTCAGAAAGATAATCGTCTTCCATGTTGACGGCAGGGATCATGTGCTGATCAATCCACAGATAACCTGGAGCTCGGAGGAGAAGTCCACCCAGGCGGAGGGCTGTCTGAGCCTGGCGAACCTGGCCTGTGACGTGGAGCGCTGGGAGAGGATCAAGGTCGAGGGGGAGGACCTGGACGGCAACCACAAGGTATACGAGCTGGAAGGATTGGAGGCGCGTATCCTCCAGCACGAGATAGATCACCTGCATGGCTTCATGGTCATCAACCGCACCACCCGTGAACAGCGGCGGGAGTTGATGGCGCGCCTGAGGGAGATGCAGATGCCATGAGAATCGCCTTCGCCGGCACACCTGATTTCGGAGCCCTGGTACTTGGGGCTCTTTTGCGTTCACGTCACCAGGTAGCCGCAGTATTTACCCAGCCGGACCGCCCTGCCGGCCGCGGCCGCAGGCGGCGTCAGTCGCCGGTCAAGGTCCTGGCGGAGAGGGAGGGCATCAGGGTGGAGCAGCCGGAGCGCATCAGTGGACAGGAGGTGGTGGATCTGCTGGGCGAACTGGAGGTGGAGGTACTGACGGTGGCCGCCTACGGCCAGATCCTCAAGGCGCCGCTGCTGGGGTCGCTGCCATGTATCAACGTCCACGCATCCCTGCTACCCAAGTACCGGGGCGCTTCCCCCATCGAGCGGGCCATGATGGCGGGGGAGAAAGTGACCGGCATTTCCATCATGGAGATGGACGCCGGCCTGGATACGGGGGATGTCTACCTGCAACGTCCACTGCAGATAGAAGACAGGGACGACGCCGGCGGCCTCTACGAGAAGCTGGGGCGCCTGGGTGGCGCCGCGCTGGTGGAGGTGCTGGACGCCCTGGAAGATGACGGTTTCGTGCCCCGGCCGCAACACGATATCGGTGTCGGTTACGCAGACAAGATAACCCGGGATGATATGGAGATCGACTGGTCACGGCACGCCTGGGAGATAGCGGCCCAGATAAGGGCGCTGTCGCCGCACATCGGCGCCTTTACCGGCGTGGAGGGGCACCGCCTCAAGGTCTGGAAAGCGGCGGTGGCCGAAGGGGGAGACGGCCCGGGCACGGTACGGGTGGAGGGCGAGCGGCTGCTGGTCGGCTGCGGCACCGGCTCCCTGGAGCTGCTGGAGGTTCAGCCGGAGGGCGGGCGGCGCATGAACGCGTCCGAGTATCTCAGGGGCCACCGGCAGACGGTCGCCGGCAAGCGTCTGGGATAAATCAGCCGACCCTCTTTGCTATAATCACTTTGGACTTCGGCGGGGTTTGCTGCGCGACTGTGACCCGTCCTTGGTTGCCCGGCAGGAGGGCCGTTTCGGGGCGTAGCGCAGCCTGGTAGCGCGCTTGCTTTGGGAGCAAGAAGTCGGCGGTTCAAATCCGCCCGCCCCGACCAGCAGGGAAGTCGACGCGAGGCGAGAACCGGAAAAGCAGATCCCTCGCCTTCGGCTCGGGATGACAAAGTGAAACGCTCGGGATGACAGGCCGGTTTGTCATCCCGGGGAACGGGAGCAAAGATTGTCATCCCGGGGAACGGGAGCAAAGATTGTCATCCTGGGGAACGGGAGCAAAGATTGTCATCTCGGGGAACGGGAGCAAAGATTGTCATCCCGGGAAGCCGAAGGCGACGAGGAATCTGCTTGTAACATGCGGGTGTAGCTCAGTTGGTAGAGCATCGGCCTTCCAAGCCGATTGTCGCGGGTTCGATCCCCGTCGCCCGCTCCATATCCAGGCCAGTCCCGACCTGAACACGGCAGGCAACAACGTTTGTGGTGGATGTAGCTCAGTTGGTAGAGCTCCGGATTGTGGTTCCGGCGGTCGTGGGTTCAAGTCCCATCATCCACCCCAGTTTTCTCTTTTAATGTTGTGCGTTTGCGAGGTCCATACCTCTTGCAATGGGCATCCCGAGCCGTAGGCGAGGGATCTGCTTTTCGCGCCCGTAGCTCAACCGGATAGAGCAACGGACTTCTAATCCGTAGGTTGCAGGTTCGAGTCCTGCCGGGCGCGCCAGATAACGCAACAGATGCAACCACGTCCCCCGGGAGGTTATCTTCCGGCCATCCGCATTAATCTTACCCCCAACGCCTGCCACCAGGGAGCCGCGTACCTGAGACGGGGGCGTTCCGCTTCCGCGGCCCGCACTATCTGCCTGACGATGGAAGCGGTGGAGCCCTTCTCCATGCGCCGGAAGTACCGCTCCTCACCGGCACGAATCTTTTCGAGGATGCCGTGGAAGTACGAATTCCCGTCCATCCATTCGTATTTGGTGGCCACCATCTCCTGGTTGAAGCCGGTGTGATAGGCGCCGGGCTCCACCACCGTTATCTGGACGCCATCGCTTATTCGATGCAGTTCGTTCCTGAGGGTCTCGGCGCCGCCGGAGATGGCGAACTTGGTCATGGTATAGGGCGCCATGAAAGGCATGGTTATGCGTCCGGCCAGGGAGCTGATGAAGACCACCGTGCCCGCGTCCCTTTCAATCATTTTCCGGAGAACCAACTGGGTCAGCTCCAGCGGTCCGAACAGGTTGGTCTCGAAGCTCCTCCTTACCCGGTCGATGTCGATCTCCGCCAGGGAACCGGATTCACCTACCGCGGCGTTGTTTATCAGGACATCGATATCGCGGTCGAGGATGCGGCGGCGGTCGTCGCCGTCGGTCACATCCAGCCTGAAGGCCTCGATGGGAAGGCTTTCTGCGGCGGCGGTCCGCGCCAGGCTCTCAGCCGCCGCCCCGGTATGGGTGGTGGCGATGACCCGGTGGCCGCGGCGCGCCAGGGTGACGGCCGCGTCCCGGCCGATGCCACGCCGGCAACCTGTAATCAGAACCGTTCTGCTACCGCTGGTATCCATAGCTATCTCCTTCCACGGATCCGCTGTATGAAAACCGGCGGCGGGGCATGGATTCCTCCATACACCGCCGCCGCCGCGCAGGTATAATAGGCTGAAGCGCGGGCGTGGCGGAACTGGTAGACGCGCCAGCTTTAGGAGCTGGTGGGGCCGAGTCCCTGTGGAGGTTCAAGTCCTCTCGCCCGCACCAGGGCCGTCAGGTTTGGACATTGGGTCCAAACTCTTTTAACATGGAGCTTTACGCCGCGTTTTCCGGGCGTTCCCATAAACAATAATCCAACACCCAACCCCCGGAGTCATGAATTGAGTGATATCAAGACCAGTGTAAGCAAGCAGGAAGGGAACAGCGTTGTCCTGGAGGTCGAGGTCCCCGGCGACGAAGTCAAGGCCCGGGTCGACCAGACGGTGAAGAAGATGGCGCGCGAGGTGAATATCCCCGGCTTTCGCAAGGGGAAGGTGCCCCGCCCGGTGATCATCTCCAACGTCGGCAAACAGACCGTACTGGCCCAGGCACTGACCGATGCTCTGCCGGAATGGTACGAAGCGGCGGTCCTCGAGGCGGATGTGAAGCCCATCGACCAGCCGGAGCTGGATTTCGAGGCCATCGAGGAGGAGGACCAGCCTTTCAGCTTCAAAGCCACGGTGCAGTTGCCGCCGCGGCCCAAGCTGGGAAAGTACACCGGCCTGGAAGTGGAGAAGATGGTGGTCGAGGTGGACCCGGGCGAGGTGGAGGAACAGGTTGAGCGCCTGCAGCTCAGCGTGTCCAAGCTGGAGGCCGTCGACCGGGAGACGCTGGAGAAGGGTGACTTCGCCCTTATCGATTTCACCGGATACCTGGACGGCGAACCGCTGGAGGGTGGCGCCGGCAAGGACCATATGCTGGAGCTGGGGGGTGGCAGCTTCATCCCCGGCTTCGAGGAGGGCATCGAAGGAATGAAGAAAGGGGAGACCAGAAAGCTCAAGCTTACCTTCCCCGATGATTACCAGCCCGAGCGTCTGGCCGGGCGCGAGGTGGAGTTCGAGGTGGAGCTGAAGGAGATCAAGGAGCGCGTGCTTCCCGAGGCCGATGACGAGTTCGCCGCTGAGGCCAGCGAGTTCGACACGATAAAAGAACTGCGGGAGGACATCGAAAAGCGGCTGCGAACTGCTCGCGAGGAGAACGCCGAGGGCGCCTTCCGGCAGAACCTGGTAGAACAGGCCGTAAGCGATGCCGAGGTGGAGATACCCGAGCCCATGATCAAATCCAAGGTACGGGAGATGAGAGAGGAGCTGGAACGCACGCTCAAGGCCCAGGGAGCCACCATGGAGATTTACATGGAGCAGACGGGCATGGACGAGGAGAGCCTGCACCAGCGCCTCAGCCAGCAGGCCGAGGTGTACGTGAAACAGGAGTTGGTGCTGGATACCATCGCCGACGTCGAGGGGATAGAGGTCACGGAAGAGGATATCGAACAGGAGATCCGCGACACGGCCGGCAAGATGGGATATGACCCGGACGCCCTGCTGGAGGGGGCACGCGACGCGGGACATTACCAGGTGGTGCGGCGCGACCTGCTCCGGCGCGGTGCCATAGATATCCTGGTGGCCAAGGCCGTCCCCATCCTCAGGAAGGCGGGACAGGAGGAAGAAGGAGAAGCGGAGGAGGGACAGAAGATTATCCAGCCCGAAGAAGTAGAATGATGGAATCACACGATATAAAACACCGGAAGCCGCAAAGCCTACAGCAAACCTCTAACAGCGGGGTGCAAGACCAAATGCCATTAATTCCTATGGTTATCGAACAGACAAGCCGCGGCGAGCGGGCCTTCGATATCTACTCCCGGCTGCTGAGCGAGAGGATCGTTTTCCTCGGCAGCGGCATCAATGAGGAAGTGGCCAATGTGATCGTGGCCCAGATGCTTCATCTGGAGTCGGACGACCCGGACAAGGACATCAACCTGTATGTCAACTCACCTGGCGGCTCGGTCTACGCGGGCCTGGCCATCTATGATACAATGCAGTTTATAAAGCCGGATGTGGTAACAACCTGCGTGGGAATTGCGATGAGCATGGGAGCCTTGATTCTAGCGGGAGGTGCTGAGGGCAAACGCTATGCGCTGCCCAATGCCAAGATCCTCATCCACCAGTTGTCCGGCGGCTTTCAGGGCCCCGCGGCCGATATCGAGATCCATGCCAAAGAGGCCCTTTCCCTCCGTCAGCGCCTCGATGAGATCCTGGCTCTCCATACCGGCCAATCCCTGGAAAAGGTATCTGCCGATACTGACCGGGATTACTTTATGACGTCCGCGGAGGCAAAGGAATACGGCCTCGTGGATGAGGTCATCGAACACCGGGCGACATCAAAGGGAGAATAGCTATGGCAAGGCCGACAGACGGTAACGAACAGCTCCTGTGCAGCTTCTGCGGTAAGTCGCAGCGGCAGGTGAAGAAGCTCATAGCCGGCCCGGGGGTCTATATATGTGACGAGTGCATCGACCTCTGTAATGAGATCATCGATGAGGAGATGACAGCGCCGACCACGCTGGATCTGGAGAACCTCCCCAAGCCCAATGAGATATACCAGGCGCTCAACGAATATGTCGTCGGTCAGGAGAACGCCAAACGCATCCTCTCCGTAGCGGTCTACAACCACTACAAGCGGGTGTATATGTGCGACGATGACGACAACGAGGTGGAGCTGCAGAAATCCAATATCCTGCTGCTGGGTCCCACCGGTTGCGGCAAGACCCTTCTGGCGCAGACTCTGGCCCGCTTCCTCAATGTTCCCTTCGCCATCGCCGATGCCACCGCTCTCACCGAGGCCGGGTACGTGGGCGAGGACGTGGAGAACATACTGCTGAAGCTGATCCAGGCGGCGGATTTCGACGTCAAGAAGGCGGAGACCGGCATCATCTACATCGATGAGGTGGACAAGATAGCCCGCCGCGCCGATAACCCCTCCATTACCCGGGACGTCTCCGGCGAGGGCGTGCAGCAGGCGCTGCTGAAGATACTGGAGGGCACCGTGGCCAGCGTGCCGCCCCAGGGCGGACGCAAGCATCCGCACCAGGAGTTCCTCAATATCGACACCACCGATATCCTGTTCATCTGCGGCGGCGCTTTCGCCCACCTGGACAAGCTTATCGAGAAGCGCATCGGCCACAAGGGCATGGGCTTCGCCGCCGAGGTAAAGAGCAAACTGGAGAAGGATGTGGGCAGCGTCTTCGCCCAGGTCATGCCGGAAGACCTGCTGGAATACGGTCTCATCCCCGAGTTTATCGGGCGGCTGCCGGTTATCAGCGCTATCCACAACCTGAACCGGAAGGATCTGGTGAGCATTCTCACCACGCCGAAGAACGCTCTGGTCAAACAGTACGAGCGCTTCTTCAGATTTGATAATGTCGAGCTGGTCTTCGCGCCGGAATCTCTGGACGCTATCGCCGACAAAGCGATCAAGCTGGAGACCGGAGCGCGCGGGCTGCGCTCGATAATCGAGCAGTCCCTGATAAACGTGATGTTTGAGCTTCCGTCACGCAACGATGTACGCAAATGCGTTGTCACCAAGGAGACCATCGAGCGCGAGGTCGATCCCACCCTGGTGACGGAAGCGGAAAGAATCCTGCCGGAGATTGACGAAGAGTCAGCCTAAATCAGCAAAGACATTACCGCTGCTGCCAACCCGAGAGCTTGTAGTCTTCCCCCGTATGGTCGCACCTATCTTCGTGGGCCGTGAGAAGTCCATCAAGGCGCTGGAGAGGGCCTTCGCTGAGAATACCCCCATTATTCTCTCCACCCAGAAGGAGCCCAGCGTCGAGGATCCCGACATCGAAGATATCGTGCGCATCGGCACAATCTCTACGGTGGTCCAGCTGTACCGGTTGCCGGACGGTACCATCAAGGCCCTGATCGAGGGCCAGCAGCGGGTCCGCATCAACCGTTTCACCTCCACCTCGCCTCATTTTCAGGTCAGTTATACACCGCTGGAATCATCGGGCAAGAACTGCGCCATGGAGCGGACGGAGGCACTGTCACGCGCAGTCATCCGGGAGTTCATTCGCTATGTCGATACCAATCCCAGCATGCCCGAGGAGATCGGGCATATCGTCGGCGCGGTTAATGAACCGGGGGAGCTGGCCGATGCCGTAGCCGCTCACCTGCTCATTCCCTTCGACAGGAAGCAGGAGTTGCTGGAGATCAGCAACGCCGAGGAGTGCCTCGGCTCCATCCTGCAGATACTGGCGGAGGAGAACGCTGTCCTTGATATCGAGCGGGATCTGAACGAGAAGGTCCAGGAGAAGATCGAGACTACCCAGCGCCAGATATTCCTGCACGAAAAGCTCAAGGTCATCCGTGACGAGCTGGGCAACGCCCCCGAAGCCGAGGATGAGAGCATCCAGGAATACTACCGCCTGCTGGAGGAGAAGCAGATGACGCCGGCGACGGTGGAATCGCTGACCAAGGAGATAAACAAGCTTAAGGCGGCATCGCCCATGTCGGCCGAGGTATCGGTCATCCGTAATTACCTGGACAACGTGTTCTCGCTGCCCTGGGGTGAGCTGGCCGACAAGTCCGATTATGAGCTGCCGGAGGTGGCGCGGCACCTGGAGAAGACCCACTACGGGCTAAAGAAGGTCAAGGAGCGGGTGCTGGAGTTTCTGGCGGTGGGCAAGCTGCTGGGAAGGGACCAGCCCAATACGACGTTGTGTTTCGTGGGTCCGCCGGGGGTGGGGAAGAGCTCGGTGGCCAAGGCCATCGCCGACGCGCTGCAGCGGCCCTTCGTGCGTATCTCCCTGGGCGGCGTCCGTGATGAGTCGGAGATACGAGGCCACCGGCGCACCTATGTGGGCGCCATGCCGGGACGTATCATCGACGCCATCTCCAAGGCCAAGGTGGACAACGCCGTGGTGCTGCTGGACGAGATAGACAAGATGGATTCGGATTTTCGCGGTAATCCGGCGGCGGCTCTGATGGAGGTGCTGGATCCGGTGCAGAACCACGAGTTCCGGGACAACTACCTGGAGCTGGACTACGACCTTTCCAAGATACTTTTCCTGACCACCGCCAATTACGAGGAAGGCATCCCGGCGACGTTATATGACCGCCTGGAGACCATAGAACTCTCCGGGTATACCTTCGAGGAGAAGGAGCAGATCGCCAGGCGGCATCTCATCCCCAAGGTTGCGTCGGAGACCGGCCTGAAGAAGAGCAACGTTGTCTTCAACCCGGCGGCGCTGAGAGCAATCATCCGTTTCTATACCAGGGAATCGGGGGTGCGTGAGCTGGAGCGCAACATGCGCAAGATATATCGCAAGGTGGCGCGCCGCTACCTGGAAGATGGTATCCGGTTGCCCGTGAGGGTCACCGCGTCGGCGCTGGAGGACTACCTGGGCCCGGCGCCGTTCTCTGAAGAGCGTCTGGAGCGCAAGCCACTGGTGGGGGCCAGCCTGGGTCTGGCCTATACCTCTGTCGGCGGAGAAGTGCTTACCATCGAGACCATGGTCGCCAGCGGCAAAGGTGAACTGGTGCTGACCGGTCAGCTGGGCGAGGTAATGCAGGAGTCCGCCACCACCGCCTGGGGATACCTGCTGTCTCGTACCGAGTCCGACCAGGAGTTCCGCGACCTGTTCGCTGAAGGGGCGCCCGCTTTCAACAGCGAGGGTGAGTGGGCCATGGCCAGTAAGGATCTGAGGCTGCATATCCCCGAAGGGGCCATGCCCAAGGACGGTCCGTCGGCGGGGACGGCTCTGGCGGCATCCATGCTGTCGGCGCTTTCCGGCAGGCCGCTGCGTCCGGCGGTCGCCTGCACCGGGGAGATAACCCTGCGGGGCAAGGTGCTCCGGGTGGGCGGTCTCAGGGAGAAATGCCTGGCTGCGGTGCGCACCGGTATAAAAAAGGTGGTTCTGCCCAGGTCCAACCAGCCGGACATACAGGAACTGCCCCCCAAGGTCCAGGAATCACTGGAGTTTATCTACGTAGATGATTTCCGGCAGACGCTGGAGCATCTGTTCGTTTAGGCGGCGCAGTGGTATCCTTGCTTCGTGGGAGTATCGATATTTATTCTTGTTCGGGCAGGAGGGGCTGATTTGAATTATCTCGGAGGCAAGATAATCCACCTGGCGGCCGGGCTGGTCATGGCGGCCGTGCTTCTAACCCTGACGGCATCGGTGGCGGTGTCGGCGGAATCCACCAAATATCTACGTGACAACGCCACCGGCGGCGATTGCACCGCCGTCGGCTCCTGGGACCAGTATTCGCTTACCTGCACACTGTCCGGCGACCTGGTCTTTTCCGGGGGCAACGGCATCGTCTTCATGAACGACGGGGTGACGCTCGACGGCAACGGGTACTCGCTGACCGGTGGCGGCGGTTACGGCGCCGGTTGTTCCATCTCCATCCACGGATCGGTGACCATAAGGAACCTCACCATCCGACAGTTCGGGTACGGCATCTATACCCTCTCCTCCCATGACGATATCATCACCGGTAACTCCATGGAGAATAACGATATCGGCCTGAAGATGTCCGCCTCCGGCGACGCACAGGTTTACGGCAACAGTTTTATCGATAACGGTACGCAGATAACGGTGCAGGGTGGTAGCGGGAACGTGTTCAATCTGCCGGCGCCGGTGGGCGGGAATTACTGGAGCAACTGGGCGCAGCCCGACAGCGATAATGACGGTTTTGTGGATGATCCCTACATCTTCACCGGCGGACGGGATGACCTGCCGCTGGCGGGTATGTCAGCCTGCATGCCGGGTAAACCGGAGCTGTCTCTGAGCTTCTCACAGGCGTACTGGTTCAACAACGCCGATTACCAGTCCAGGCAGCTGTCGGTGGATTACCTTCTTGGCAACCAGGGGGCCGGCGATGCTTTTGCGGCACAGGTTACGGGAAGTACAGGCAGCAACGATGTTGTCACAAGTTCACCGTTACCGGTGGGTGTGGGTGACATCACTGCCGGTGCGACGGCCCCGTTTACCCTGAAGTATGTGGTGCCCCCGGGGGTTACCATCTTCCGTTCCAGCCTGTCTGTGGCCGCCGCCGACGATTGCGGCAACGGCTACAGTTATCCCTGAGCCGGCCGGCGATACGGGAGAATCAGGCGGCGCTTCGGCTCATACTTCCCAGCAGCCAAACCAGGACCAGGTACACGGCCGTTACCAGCCCCAGGGTCAATACTTTCTCCATGCTGGGCCAGTCCCACCAGACGAATATCAGCAGGGCCATGAACAGACCGGCCAGTTGCAGGCCTTTTGCGTTTGCGTCTATCCACGACAGTACCGGTCCCACTGTCCGGTTCGCGGCCAGCTGGCCTATCCACTTGTGTACAGTCCGGCGGGAGCGGGCCATGAAGTTCGAAGGCCATATCAGCCAGGCTGAAACGGCAACCAGCAGACCGCCCATAAAGGTCCAGCGGCTGACTGACTGTGGTAACCTCAGCAGGGTGTCGTAAAGCGCCGCCGCGGCTGCGGCGGAACCGCCGCCGGCGGTGATGGAGTCGAGCAGCGAGTCGCGTCCGACAACCAGCAGCAGGGAGAGGGCCACCATACCCAGGGAGACGCCGGCGCCCAGCTGTGCTACGGTGCGGCGGCGGTCAGGTGAGAGCCACACGGCTGCAACCCAGGAAGCCAGCACCATAAACGGCAGCACCCAGGCCAGGCGACTCAGAAAGCTTACAAAGCCCTGAATATCAGCGAGCTTCCGGGACTGTATCAGCGTGAACTCCAGATCGATGCGGCTGGAAGAAGTATTGTCGAAGATATCCAGGCCGGTCTCGTCCAGTTTGTTTTTGACATCGTCGACCACCGGGTTGAGATCGAGGGAGACCTGACCGTTTTGCGAAGACAGCACCTGGCCGTCGCCGAACAGCAGGCCGGTCACGGCGGAATGGGCGACGCGGTTGGCTTCCACCCATACCTTGTTGAACTTTTCGGAGACGATAACGTTACGGGTTGTCTCGCGAGTGAAATCCTGCAGGCGGCTGGTGAGTGGCCCGGCCAGGAACCCTGCCTTCTCCGGCAGGGAGTCCCTTATGGTCTGCTGGACTTCCAGTTGCTGGAAAAGGGCATCGGTCAACGACCGGGAGACCGCATCGGCGATGGCGTCGTTATAGCTTAACGGCGCCACCGTTTCTACATATCTGTCCGTGTCCCTGATCTGGTTGTCCAGCCAGGATGCCGCCAGCGCTGCGGGAAGCAGCAGGGACGCCAGAACTACCAGCGCCAAAGCCGACCACCGGCGCCAATTCAGGCCGTTCCCGGCTCCGCCCGTATTGTCTCCGGCTTCCGCCCGCGTAGCATCATCACTGTCAGGCGGTATCATCACTTGTCTCCTGCCTGACAGGTACGGAATCATTCGTGTCCGGTATGGAATCCAGAGGCATCATGATATTGGCGATCCACTGGGTGTCCTCGCCGCTTTCAAGGAACAGTTCCTTGACGATGATGGTCATGGGTACGGCCAGCAAGGCGCCCATCGGTCCCAGTATCCAGGCCCAGATAAACAGGGAGAGCATAATCACCACCGGGGAAAGGTTCAGTCCGGCACCCATGATCCGGGGTTTTAACACGTTGTCGGTAAGGGTGTTGATGATCAGGAAGGAGGCGATGATAATCAGGGCCATGACCCAACCGCCCTCCAGCAGCGCCATGGCTGTCGGCGGCATCATGGCGATGATGAAACCGACATATGGGATGAAACTCATAATAAAGGTCAGAATCCCCCACAGCAGGGCAAAGTCCACCCCGAGGACCAGCATGATGATGGTCATGATTACAGCGTTCAGCGCTCCCAGCCAAACTGTCATGAATATATATGATCTCAGGGATTTGTTGGCCTTGAGGATCCGCGCCGGCATGGCGCTGCCCGCCTTCAGCGTCTTCTGTATCTTGGCCGGGAAATCGATAGCTTCGATCAGCATGTAGGTCACCAGCAGCAACATGAAGAACCATGAGGAAAACACACCGATTATCGCCGAAGCGGCGGAGACGCCGGCGTTGATGATGTTTTCAGAACTGAATGTCTGGGAGTCCTTAAGCTCGGTGATATCCACGCCGTGGCTGCTCAAAGTTGAAACCAGATCGTTCTGTAACCCCTGTAACTCGTTCTGGTAGGTGGGCAGGGTACTGATCACGTTCTGCAGCGACACGATAACGATCACTATCAACAGCACCACTACCAGTACTACCAGGATGGTAACCGTCAGCAGCGCCACTCCCCGCGGGAGACCTTTTCTGATAAGCCAGTTCAGGATGGGGGTCATGCTGACGGACATGATAAACGCCAGGGCGATGGTGTTGATGATGTCGGCTGCGGCCCGCATCCCCAGAAGAACAATGATAATCGCCGTTATAATCATCAGGAGCCTGGCTCCCTGGGTGATGTTCACATTTTCATTTGACACTATCGTTCCTCCTCTGTAAGGCTTTAATATCACTTTCAAAAGACAGATAACGTAAGTTATGACCCGATAAAATATTAGTCTTCCGGAATGTTAGTCCTTTAAGAGGCGCCACTCTCGACCTTCTCCGCCGCCGCCGCCAATTCGGCTCCCAGGTTGATCAGCGTGGCGGGACCCAGCAGTCCCTGGCAGACCATGCCGCCGCCGGCGTTAAGTATCGCTTCCTTCAGGCTGATGGCCCAGGTGTGCTCAAAAAGGATGAACAGGGCGGAGCTGTCGGCAGGCAGGCCGCCGCAGATATCCTCGATGTCCTCTGGGGTGATGCCATAGTCCTTGTCAGATAAAGAGCCAGCGCCCCCGCCTGAGCGCCCGCCAGCGCGCCTCTGACGCCGCCGGCCCCCAGACCGATCAGGCCGCCGATAACCGAGCCGTAACCGCGCGCCTCATCCTCGTCCAGGTCGCTGATCTGCATGGAAGTCAGGTTGCCGTCCCCGTCCTTGGAGACCAGCATGAGATCCAGCAGCCTGATTATTCCGGCCCGGCGCACCGCTTTGAGCTCCGGCAGGATCCCGCCCTTGAAATCATTGCCATCAAAACGGATTACGGTCAGATGAATGGGTCCGATGGTCATGATTGCAACTCCCTTTCAGCTTGATGGTTCTTTATTTGCATTATCTCCGCCGGCGCCCGCTTCTGTTTCAGCAGCCCGGCCATTGTTTCCATGGAATTGCCGATATGCTGGTAAAAATATTTGTATCCGGCGCAGAGGTAATTCAAACAGCGCTCGCCGGTCGCTGCCTCGCTGAAGCGGTTCTTGGGACAGCCGCCGCGGCAGGCGAACAGCACGTTACAGGAACGGCAGAACTGGGGAAGTTTGTCGAGCTTGTCACGACCGAACCGGCGCTGCTTGTCCGAGGCTACCAGCTCGGCCAGGGGCCGTTCCATGATGTTCCCCAGCAGGTATCCGGGTTCGACGAAATGGTCGCAGGAATAAAGATCACCGTTATGCTCCAGCACCAGGGCGGTACCACAGGTGGGCGAGAAGATACAGAGCCCCCCGGGCGCTCCCACCCAGGCGCCCAGGGCGGCGTCGAACAGCTGCACGAATACCGTACCCACGTCGCGCCGTACCCATTCGTCAAAGACCTCGCAGAGGAATGAACCATATTGCTCCGGCTTGACCGACCTCCTGGTGACCTTGCCGCCCTCCTGAAAGCCGGTATCGTTATCGCGTTCGACGATAGCTATGAACTGGATGAACTCGGCGCCGACCTTGTCGCGGAAGAAGCGGTAGACATCCAGGGGGCGGCGGACGTTGGCGCGGTGGACAGAGGCCAGGATATTGAAATCTACCTTGTGTTTCTTCAACAGCTCCAGGCCGGCCATCACCTTGCTGAAGGTGGGTCTGCCCCGCTTGTCCCGGCGATATTTGTCATGGAGTTTCGATGGCCCGTCCAGGCTGATGCCCACCAGGAAGCCGTTCTCCTTGAAGAAGCTGCACCATTCGTCGTTGAGCGTGGTGCCGTTGGTCTGGATGGTGTGCTGTATCTCCATCCCGCCCCGCCGGTATTTTCGGGCCAGTTCTACTGACCGGCGGAAGAAGTCCAGTCCCATCAGTGTCGGTTCGCCTCCCTGCCAGGCGATGGTGGCCTGGGGTACCTGCTGAGCCTGGATGTACTGCCGGATATACTCTTCCAGCACCTGGTCGCTCATGCGCAGGTCGCTGCCGGGATAGAGTTTATCCTTGGAGAGGAAGAAGCAGTAATCGCATGCCAGGTTGCAGCCGGCGCCCGCGGGCTTGGCCAGCAGGTGGAAGGACAGGGGCGCCTGGTTCACCGGTGCACGCTCTCGAAGGTCTTGCGGCCGCCTGCCAGGTTGAATATGTGCTTGAAGCCGTTAAGGTGCAGGATACGGTAGGCGTTGTAGCTCCTGATGCCCACCAGGCAGTTGAGATAGATCGGTCTGTCGCCCGCCAGTTCGCGCACCTCATCCAGACGGGAGCGAAGCTCGTGCAGGGGGATATTGACCGCTCCTTCGATATGCCAGCGGGAAAACTCCTTGCGGCTGCGTACATCGATGATGACACCGTCGGCGGTTTTTTCCGGGTAATCCTCGGCGTACCAGAACTCCACGTCACCGCGCAGCATGTTGGCGGCGACGAAGCCGGCCATATTCACCGGGTCCTTGGCGGAGCTGTAGGGAGGAGCGTAGGCGAGTTCCAGGTCCCTGAGGTCGAACACCGTAATGCCGGCTCTCAACGCTGTGGCCAGCACATCGATGCGCTTGTCGACACCGTCGTAGCCGACGATCTGGGCTCCCAGGATGTTTCCTTCGCCGGGGCTGAACAGAAGTTTGAGATGCATGGAGGCCGTACCCGGGTAATAGGGGGCGTGGCCGTAAGGGTGAAGATATATCTTCCGGTAGGGGATATCGTGGTAATTCAGGTGCTTCTCGGAGGCGCCGGTGGCGGCGGCTGTCATCTCGAACACCTTGAGTATGGCCGTACCCTGGGTAGAGGCGTAGGTACTGTTGCGCCCCATGATGTGGTTGGCGGCTATGCGGCCCTGGCGGTTGGCCGGACCGGCCAGCGGTATCAGGGAAGGCTCGCCGGTGACCGTATGGCTGACCTGCACCATGTCACCGGCAGCGTAGATGTCCGGATCCGATGTGCGCAGGTGCTGGTCGACGCGCACTCCGCCGCTGATGCCGATCTCCAGTCCGGCGTCGGCGGCCATACCGGTTTCGGGGCGCACGCCTATGGCGAGGACGGCGAGGCCGGCGGCCAGCTTGGTGCCGTTGCTCAGTGTCACCATGATCCCGTGAGGGTCGTCGTCGAAGGTCTCGGCGATGGCATCGAAATGTATGTTGATATCATGGCTCTCCAGGTGACGTTGCAGGTCGCTGGCCATCTCGAGGTCCAGAGATGGCATAACCTGCCGCTGCATCTCCACCAGGTCCACATCCATGCCCCGCCCGCGGAACGCTTCGACCATCTCCAGGCCGATGTAATTGGCGCCGATGACCACCGCTCGTTGGGCACCATCGTCCACCAGTTGTTTGATGGCATCCATGTCGGGGATGTTGCGCAGCGTAAACAGACGGGGATGGTCGATGCCGGGCAGCGGCGGCGTCACGGGGGCGGAGCCCTGACACAGCAGCAGCTTGTCATAGGCCTGCCGGTATTCGCCGCCGGTTTCCAGATTGCGAACGGTGAGCAGTTTTCTCTCCCGGTCGATGGCTATCGCCTCGTTGCCGGTACGCACATCAATGTTGAAATTCTCCCGCATATGTTCCGGGGTGACGATGAGCAGATCGTCCCGTTTCCTGATATCTCCGCCGACATGGTAGGGCAGACCGCAGTTGGCAAAGGAGATGTATTCGCCCCGCTCGAGAATGATTATGTCCGCCTGTTCGTTCAGGCGCCGGGCGCGGGCGGCGGCCGAAGCCCCGGCGGCGACACCGCCGACTATCACCAACTTCATATGATCACCTTTCCGATGCTTGCAGGTGCTGCACAGGTTATCACGAGAGGTCGCATCTTGGGGAGGATAATTATCGGGGAGGTAAAATATACTTGCAAGGAAAAGGAGGAAAACGTCAAGCTCCGGCGACGCAGGTTGTCATGACCGGGAGCGGCGTCAAACGGGAGGTTGACATGGCTACGGAAGCTGTCGGACCGGGAACGTCAGAGCAGGTACCCTGGTGGCTGGTGCTGATCGAGGGTTTCGCCCTGTTGTTGCTGGGGGTCATGCTGCTGATGAATACCGGTGAAGCCGCAATCGTCATCGTCATGTTTGTGGGTATATACTGGCTGATCGCCGGCATATTCAGGATCATCCATATCTTCATTGACGCAACCCTGTGGGGCTGGAACCTGCTGGTCGGAATGATAGGTATCGCCGCGGGGATCTTGGTGGTGCAGTATCCGCTGTGGAGCACGGGTGTAATCGGCAACACCATTATCATAATCATGGGTATCATGGGCATCCTGTTCGGGCTGGGTAACATCATCGGCGGTATCCAGGGAAAGAGTTGGGGAGCGGTGATCCTGGGTGTCTTCAGCTTGATAATCGGTCTGGCGCTGCTGGCCAATATATGGCTATTCACTTTCTCCCTGCCATACGCGCTGGGCATCATCGCCATCATCGGCGGCGTATCGGCGATAATCTCCGCCGTACAGTTAAGGTCGTAAGCTGGAGCCCGGCGGGGTTCGGCCGGGGATAAGGCGGATATTACTGGTCTACCGTTCCGTTCGGGGGAATACCTTCACGCCGTCCTGCATGGAACGAACCTAACCTGAAGGATGGTTACGCAGGTTTGGCGTGGCGATGGTGCGCGTGGGGTGTTGCTTGACCTTCTTCCTCTCCGGCGCTTTGGCGTCGAGGCCGGCGATGCGGCTGAGATAAAGTTTTACAAACGGTGTGGTTGAGATACCGTGGGCGAAAACGCTCATGACTACTGTAACCATCACCACGTCCTGTATGCGCTCAAGGCCGGCAAGAGCGGGCGATTCCTGTAACACGATGGTGCCCAGCACGATTGACGCCAGTCCGCGGGGACCGAACCAGCCCATGAACAGTATTGTACCCCGGTGCAGCCTGCTGCCGATGAGCGACAGAGCCACGGGCAGCATGCGTATTACGGTGAGGCTGAGTCCGGCGTATAAAACCGTTCTCCAGTCCAGCAATCCCAACTCATTGACGACTATGGCCCCGAAGATGAAGAAGACTATGAAATCCAGAAGTTGACCGCCGGTCTCGCTGAAGGTGACGACACTCTCTTTAAGCTGTTCCTTGATCAGGCTGCCGGTGACCCAGGCGATAGCAAGGCCGGCGGTGAAAGCCGCGATGAAACCGTTTCCCTCGACCAGAGCCGCCAGCAGCCAGGCTATAAGGGCCAGGGCCGGAAAGGTGAGCCACTGGAAGGTCCGGGTCATCAGCTTCCGGTGTATGGCTTGGCCGACAAGCCAGCCGCCGATAATACCCACGGCCAGTCCCACCAGAGCGCCGAGGCCCAGTTCCTTAAGCGCGTAGGATACCCAGAAACCGCCGCCGGCCGTGTTCTCTTCCGCCTCGGCGAGGGCGATGAACATAAACAGGATGGGGGTGGCGATGCCGTCATTGAGGCCCGACTCCACATTCAGCGCCTGGCGGATGCGCGTGGGCACGTGTGGATTATTTACAAGCGCCTGTCCCAGGCCGGCGTCGGTGGGGGAGAGCACGGTGCCGATGATGGCGGCCTCGAACAAGGTCAGATCGGTGAACATTAGTGCGGCTATGGCGGTACCGGCGGCGATGGTGAGCGGCATTCCCATGGAGAGGAGCCTGGTGGGAAGCGATTCGTTTTCTCTCAGCGAGGCGATATCGATTCGCGTGGCATCGGTGAACAGCGTCAACGCCAGGGCGGCTTCGCCCACCAGCAGGAACACCTCGTTTTCGACCCTGAGGTCGATCAGGCCGAAGGTTCCGGCTCCCAGGAACATGCCCATGGCCACGAAGACCATCTGCGGCGTTATCGAACTCAGCTCAAGCCGTCGGGACAGCAGCCCGTAGGCCAGGATGATGGCCACAAATACCAGGATCTCTATTTCCAAGATATTCCCGTGGTCTTGAGCTGTCTAGAGTCCCAGCAACTGCTTTTTTTTGGCTTCGAAATCCTTTTCAGTGATTATGCCCTTTTCGCGAAGCTCGCCCAGTTTTTCCAGCTCGCCCAGATATGCCGGCACATCATCTTCCTGGTTGTCGCCGGGCGTCGCGGTCATCTTCGGTTCCTGGTTGGCACTGGTCTGTTCCTGCATATCCACGCGGCGATTCATGCGCCGGCGCGTGCGCCGCCGGGCGCCGCCTCGTCCTGCCGGTCCCAAGCTTGGCATATCTTACCTCCGTTTAGTGCTACCGTTTAAAGTATTCTTCGTTCTCCGCCAGCCCGAATATGGTTGCCAGCCCCAGGAACATCATCATCAGTGATGCAAGTGGCGCCCAGGGGAAATAGAAGAACCACCTGATGATGGCGATGGACGCGAAAAGATACGCTACGAACAATCCGAACTTGCCGCCCCTGAGGATATCGATCGCCGCATAGACTACCAGCACGGCAATGGTGATGTCGATAATCCCCCACAGCACGCTGTAATCGACGAAATCCTCGCCGAAGATGCTGATGGAATAGGACTTAAGCCACAGGGCCTGGTTGAACTCGGCGATGGCCACTATCACCGATATGCCACCGATAATGAACAGCATCACGCTGGCGAAGGTGACCCACCCGGGTCTTGGTCTTACTGCTGTGTCTGTCTCCATAATCAGCTCCTTTGTCTCGTTTGTGTCTAGGAGTAGCTGGAGGCCTGGTTACGTTTGGCATAACTGCTGCTGCTGTATGCTCCCAGGTCCAGCAGGAAACCCATGATAACCAGCAGCCAGCCCCAGACCGAGAGCCCGCTGGGGTCATAAACCAATACGTAGAAAAGTGTGGTAAACGGCAGGAATACCAGTCCCAGCATGGGAAGGATGAAGCCACTGAAGGCCTTATCCACCAGGTCGGTGGCCATCCAGACGATCAGAAAAGCAAGCCGGGGCGAAAAAACCGTTAGAACGGCGAACAGACATCCGCAACCCATGGCATCCCTCCATCATGGAAACAGGGCCTTTTGGTTGGATTACCATTCAGCTCTGTCATTATTGTTCCCGCGTCAGGCTGGCTCTGCTTCTTTCTGCAGTTGCGCGGCGATCTGCTCACTCAGTATTTCGGTGGCTACGTCGGCTCCGGCCTCAGCCAATTGCTTCTCGAGCTCGTTCACCCACTTGTGCTCGATGATGGACACGATAGCCGAACTCCCGGGGGTCAGACCTTCGCCCAGCTTCTCCAGGCGCTCGTCACTGAAACCGCTGTCACGCAGCTTGGCTGCCAGGCCGCCGATCAGGGCGCCGGCGCCGCCTACCAGTATGGCTCCCGGGCCGGTGATCAGACCGATGGTCCCGCCGAGGACAGCGCCGATGGCCGCGCCCTTCTTGCCGCTCATGTCCCCGGTCTCCTTGATGTGCAGCTTGTTATCCTCATCCCGCCGGAGCACGGCGGCATCCTCGATACCGATGAGGCCCTCCCACTTGGCTGTCTTCAGCTCGGACAGGGCCTGGTCGGCTGCATTCTCGTCATCAAAGACGGCGATTACTGCCTCAACCGGTGCGCTACTCATAGCATTCCTTTCTGCCTGTAGTTCCGGGTAGCTTGATAATATGATGATGCATATACCCGTTTGCGGGTAACTGAAACTCAGTGGCTGAAGTGCGAGCCGGTCTGTTTGGGCTTGTGTTCAGGGTGGTCCTTGAACCATTTGATATGCCGGTCGAAGTCGGCAAGCAGCATGTCGGCCATGTCGCGGTTGAAACCCTCCTTGACCACGATACGTAGGACGGCGATGTGTTTGCAATTCTCCGGGAAGGTGTATGCCGGCACCTGCCAGCCGCGATCCCGCAGACGTTCCGACAGGTCGAAGACGGTATAGTTGGTGGAAGCCTCGGCTGTCGCCGACATCCTGAAGGCGAAGACGGGTATGTCGCTGCCGTCGGAGATCAGTTCGATGAGCGGATAGTTTTTTTCCAGCGAGCCGGACAGGTAGAGGGCCACATCCTGGCAGGCCTGATGGATGCGGCGGAAGCCGTCCTTTCCCAGTCTGAGGAAATTATAATACTGGGCCACGATCTGGTTGCCCGGACGGGAGAAGTTGAGGGAGAAGGTGGGCATCTCACCACCCAGATAATTGACCTTGAACACCAGTTCCTCCGGCAGGGCATCCTGGTTGCGCCAGATGATCCAACCGACACCGGGATAGACCAGGCCGTACTTGTGGCCCGAAGCGTTGATGGACTGCACCCGCGGTACGCGGAAATCCCATTCCAGGTCCGGCTGCAGGAAGGGGGCGACGAAGCCGCCGCTGGCGCCGTCCACGTGTATTGGTATGTCCAGGCCCTTCTCGTCCTGGAGGCGGTCCAGCGCCTCGTTCATCTCTTTCACCGGTTCGTAACTGCCATCGAAGGTGCTGCCGATGATGACCATCACGGCCATGGTATTCTCATCACAGAGCTCCAGGGCTTCCTCCACGCCCAGATGGTAACGGCCCTCTTCCATGGGGACGAAGCGGGGTTCGATGTCCCAGTAGACGCAGAACTTCTCCCAGCAGACCTGGACGTTGATACCCATGACCATGTTGGGTCTGTCCGCCGGTTTGCCCTCGGCCTCCCGTCGTTTGCGCCAATTCTTGAGCAGTGCCATGCCGCCCAGCATCGCCGCTTCACTGGAGCCGATGGTGGATGTGCCTA
>BDUA01000019.1 GCA_002897715.1 bacterium BMS3Abin01 | reverse complement strand
GTCTCCCCCACCATACAGTCCGCAATGCGCCCGGTTAGCTCAGTTGGTAGAGCACCTCCATGGTAAGGAGGGGGTCTGCGGTTCAAGTCCGCAACCGGGCTCCACATGAATGATATCCGGCATCGTCCGGACTTCCATCACGGCGGTGTAGCTCAGCTGGTTAGAGCAGCGGAATCATAATCCGCGTGTCGCAGGTTCGAGTCCTGCCACCGCTACCATCACCCTCTTACTCGGACCTGCACCCATATCAGTTTACCTTCTGGAATAGACGCTGTTTACTAACACCATCTCTCAGAATGTATCTCTTGACAAGGGGGAGGGGTAAATGGTTATAAGATATCGGCCAGTGGGTCAGCGGTAGGCGTTATGTCAATGTGGATAAAGGGGTATCCATGACACTGCCGCGAAGGCCGTTACTGCATGTGGTTGCTTTCTCAGCTTTTCTAATCCTTGTTTCCTTTTCACTGCTTTCTTCTTCAGCTTTGGCTAATCAGCTCTCCGGAGACCCGGGAGACGCTTTTGTCTTCCCCGGGGAGTCTCCTGTAGCGCCCGATGGCACCTCTCAATGGGGTGGCCCCTCTATCTCTGGCAACCTGGTCTTCTGGACCGAATATGACTCGAGCACTTTAAAGACAAGACTATTCTTTAAGGATCTCTCATTGGGGGAGGATGAGCCAGGCTATGCACTGATAGAGGAACAGACCAGCGCCAGGACCCCGGCGGTAAGCCTTAGTGGCAACAGGGTGGTCTGGGCGGAGATGGTGGGCGCCGAGCTACATCTCTACTACAAGGATCAGGCCGCATCCGGTGGCTTTGAGAGCTGCAGCGGGACTTCGGACGAGTGCGCCTCGCCCCTGGCGCCCGGCTACTACTGGCAGGAGAACCCGGCCATATCCCCCGATGGCAGCAAGGTGGCCTATGAATACGGCAGAAGCCACGACTCTCAAATCCATATCTATGACTTTAACACCGGGGTCGAACAGGAGCTCTACTCCATGCCCGGCGGCGACCAGCAATTCCCTTCCGTGAACAATGAGTGGGTGGTCTGGGAGGACAACCGGGACTTCAATTCCTTCATCTTTCCCTTAGACCAGCATATCTACGCCAAGCGCATCGGGACTGCTGATCCGCCGATCAGCATTGCCGACAACGGCCACAGCGCCCACGCCTCGGTGGGCCCGGCCAAGGTCACCAGAAACCTCAATAATGAGCCGGTCGTCTTTTACCTCTCATCGATCGAAGACCGCTACGGCCACGATACCTACACCGCTCATCTCTATAATCTTTCCAGTGGCACGGATCAGATTATTGACGAGATAAGCGGCCAGCCGCAAAACCCCAGCATTGACGGTGACAAGATTGTCTGGGAGGACTGTACCGAAAACGCCTACTGCGACGTAGTCCTCCACGATCTCTCAACTGGTGTCACTCAGGTGGTTTCCCAGGATTCTGATCTGGGCGCCAGAAACCCGGAGGTCTCAGCTTCAAGCGGCTATATCGTCTGGCTTACCTCCCATCTATCTCCTACTACCGTCTACTACAACCGGTTGGGGGACACGGCGCAGGCGCTAGCGAACGAGTACGCGCCAGAGCTCCACTTCTTCCACGACTATAATAAAGACGAACGCAACGATGTCGAACCTAGGCCCGTGGACCTGATAGTAGGTGGCGCCGACAGGTTGATAACTTCTGGAGGTGACATCGATGATCCTGTAATTCAAGATCTTATAGACCACCCCGAAGATAATAATTTCCTAGACCTGCCCGGAAGCCCAGCAAATCCGTTTCATAGTTATGAAGACGACTACAAGAATCAACTAGGGGCAGGAGATTATCCAGTTACCGCATACGCACAGGTGGTACAAAGAGCTGAGGAAACCGACAAGACAGTTATCCAGTACTGGTTCAACTATTATTACAACAACTGGTATAACAATCACGAGGGTGACTGGGAGATGGTGGAGGTGATCCTTAACGATAACCTGGAGCCTGAAGATGTCGCCTACGCCCAGCACGGAACGCCCTGGAAAAAGGGCTGGAATGAATGGGGTCTAAATAAGACGGACGACACCCATCCCCAGGTGTTTGTTGCCGAAGGGTCACATGCCAGCTACTTTATCGAATCAAACTCCCTGCACTTTCTTGAGCCGGGGACCCCGAACGCTTTCGCTGATATTACCGGCTCTGCCAGCTGGATCATTCCGGCGGTGGACTTAAATGGTCTGGCCGGAGGCTGGGTTGACTTTGGGGGCCATTGGGGTCAGGAAAGACCAACATTATGCCCGCCTCCTTTCTGTGATTCCGGTCCCAAAGGCCCCGCCTTTCAGGCCGGCGACCCCTTTAACCAGCCCCTAACTTGGCTTGACTCATCCTTCTGGAAATGGCTGGCAAATGACACGGCTATCGCTGTGTATTCACCAGCGGAAATTAACCTCTATGACGCCCAAGGACACCATGTAGGAAAAAATGCTCAGGGCGGCATCGATCTCGAGATACCGGGCTCAGAGTATTTTGAAAGAGAAGATGACCACTCCAAGAACATCGTCATCCACAACGAGGATATTCTCTCAAACTACACGGTTAAAATAGAAGGAACTGATATGGGCACTATGGATCTTAAAGTCCAGGCCCCAGACTTTGGCGGTAATATGATAGAAAATCCCCAGTATTTGGCCGTAGAAGTAAATCCGGCCATGAAGGCGGAGCTTGACCTCAACGCGGCAAGGGACTTTGACCTAAAGGTGGACGAGGACGGCGACGGCGCCGTCGATACCCTGCTACCACCGGACACGAATGACCAGGTGGCCGTCGACTTTACCCCACCGGCCGCTGTCACTGACATGACTGCAGCCGAAACCACCTCTGGCACAGCAACACTAAACTGGACCGCTCCCGGCGATGACAGCATTACGGGAACAGCTGTTAAATATGATTTAAGATATTCAACCGAACCCATCACCGGAGAGAACTGGCAGTATGCCAACCCGGTGGATTCCCTGCCTGATCCCCAGGTAGCCGGCTCAACAGAAACGGCCACGGTTACTGGCCTTGACGCCGGCACTACGTACTACTTCGCTATCAGGTCCAGGGATGACACCTGGCAGGAGTCAGCTCTCTCCAATGTTGTTCAATCAACCACAGAGATTCCCAATCTCACCTGGGGCATTAATAGGATCTACTGGGCCTCTTGGGATGATTACTACGCCCGGCAGCTCTCAATTGACTATAACCTAAGTAACAGTGGTACTGGTGCGGCTATAAGCTCCGCAATAGCTGCTTCCATCTGCAATCCCACCAGTGTTTACGTAACCACATCGCTGCCGCTTAACGCTGGCGATATAAGTCCTGGCTCAATTAACGTAGTAACCCTCAAGTACTATGTGCCTCCGTCCGTTGGTAGCTTTACAACCACAACCTACACCAGTTGCCAGGATGACGCAGGGAGGATTTACTGGTTTCCTGAGCCGCTGCCATAAAAGCAGAAAGGAGCAACTTGATAAGCAGGTTTGAGAAAATCGTACTGATGATTCTTGCCGGTCTGGGGACCGGATTCTGGGGCTATGGCCTACTATTCATGCTTAGTTACCCGAGGGAGTCTCCTGATTATGTTCCTTGGGGAATAATGGAAAGTGCAATTCAGATAAGCATTTTTTTTATATTTGGGTTTGCAACGTATAAAGGATGGGTGAAGATGCGGCGCTTTGTTTGGCCTCTCTTTTTAACCGTCATAGTAGTTTCATTATTACTCCGTCTTCTTTTTCATGAACTTGAACATCTTTGATCTTTTTAAGATAAAAAATCCTTTCAAATTACATCCGTAACTACTTTTTAGAATCTAGGACGACACGATTTTCCTGAACTGCCTCTCAACCCGCCTTAGGAATCACTCAGGAATACGATCTGCGTTACTCCAAGGAGCCTATTAATAAAGTAGCCCTTTTATAACCCATAAACGGACCAGTATGGCTTGTCGTTACGCAATCTTCTCTATGTGTGTCTTAAGACTGTGAAAAAGAGCAATCTCATCCTTTAAATGGTTCGAATAACGTAGCACCTGGTCTACCAACACCCCTGCCTCCATTTTTAGCTTGTTTAAGCCAAAAAAATCCTCAAGAAAGTAAACTCCTTGCAGGTCTCGAATTTGTAGCTAAATATTCTTGTAGTAGCATGACTACCGTGCTATCATGTCACTGTGATCCAGTCCTTCAAAAACAGGGGTACGGAGGACATCTTCAACGGCAGGAACACAAAGGAAGCGCGGAAACTTTGTCCGCGTCTGCTTTGGAAAATTGCTGTGAGAAAGCTCGATCAGCTCGATTCGGTCCGAACGTTCGCAGAGCTGAAGATACCACTCGGTAACAAGCTTGAAGCTTTATCGAAAGATCGGAAGGGTCAGTACAGCATTCGCATCAATGACCAATATCGTGTCTGTTTCAAGTGGACCGAACCGGGACCGACCGAAGTCGAAGTGACTGATTATCATTGAAAGGAAAATATTATGGTGAGAATCCCCACACATAGAGAACCAACTCATCCGGGAGAAATGCTTTTGGTGGAATTTCTTGAGCCCATGGGCGTCACCCAGAGGGAGCTGGCGACGTCAATTCACGTTCCCTACCAGCGTGTAAATGAAATCGTGAACAAGCGGCGAGGAATCACTCCAAGCACAGCCCTGAGACTCGCCAAGTTTTTTGGCATGTCCGAGGACTTCTGGATGAATCTCCAGCTTCGCTGGGATCTGTATAAGGCAAAGCAGAGCGAGGCTAAAGAGCTCAGGTCCATCCGGCCTCTTCGAACCGGTGCCTAGCTCCGCGTTCAGGTTGGGTGGGTGCGCGGGCCGAATCCCCATTTACGTACCAACTGATCGAGGTGAAGCTGATTGGCTGCCGTTACCCCAGCATGGAAACCTTTAGTACAATAGATACGATGAATAGAAGCGCTATCCGGACACTACCCATAACTCTGGTCCTCCTGGTTCTCCTCCTGGCCGCCCTGGCGCTGATAGCGCCGGGTTGTGGGCAGGAGGCCGATTCCTCGTCCCGATTCGACGTTCTCATAACCAGACTGGGAAGCGGGGATGAGGGAGAACGGCAGGCGGCGTCGGCGGAGCTGGTACAGGCCGGGGAGCCCGCCGTCGAACCGCTGATCGCCGCCCTGTATGGCGATGTCCAGACCCTGGAGCTGCTGGCGGCGGTGAAGGACACCCTGACGCAGATAGGTGAACCGGCGGTGGAGCCGTTGGTATCATCCCTCTCTTATTCCGGGGAGAGGCGCGCCACGGCCCTGGCCTGGAAAAAGAACATCCTGGTGGCTATCGGCGAACCCGCCGTCGGGCCGCTTACCAGGGCGCTGTCAGACGAGAACGCCACGGTGCGGGGCGCGGCGGTGGAGATGCTGGGCAAGCTGGGCGCCGCCGGTTCCGTGGATGCCATAGCCGCTCTGCTCGATGACCCGGATGACGAGGTGAGGGAGAGGGCCGCAGAGACCCTGGAGGTCATTGCCGATCCACGGGGGATCGTACCGCTTACGGCGGCGCTGGACGATGAGAAGCGTGCCGTAAGGCAGGCTGTCCGCAACGCCCTGGTGAGCATCCATGCGGCGGTGGGAGTCGACCCGCAGCTGCAGAGCGCTTTCGATACCTGTGTGGCGGTGGAGGTGCTGTCCGTCACGGACCCCTACGGGCTGGTGGTGGATTCGCAAGGGAACATGATCAACCCCGAGGTGCTCTGGGGTCTCAGCGATGACGAAAAGATCTACATCCTTTCCATGCTGAACGACTGTATCCGTATCATCAGGTAGCGGTCAGGGACGGCCACTTCCCGGGAGCGGCCCTGGCTGGAAACTGGCCGGAGCTTCTGTTATCTTTACTGTGGTTGATTACCGGACGGCATGGCCGTCTTTTTAATGCCCGAAGAATGAGGTTAAAGTGGCTTCCGACAAGAGACCGATGGTTACGCTGGAATGCACCGACTGCAAGCGGCGGAATTACAACACTACCAAAAACAAGGTCAATAACAGGGAACGGCTGGAGTTGAAGAAATACTGCTCCTCCTGCCGGACTCATACGGTTCACAAGGAGACCCGCTAGGCCAGGACCGTGCGGGCGCGGTTTTTTGCTTAGGCCGCGCGGCGGAGGTATAATCCAGCCTGGGGAAGCCCACTGGTTGGGTGCCCGCAGGGCTGTAGCTCCAACTGGTAGAGCGCCGGTCTCCAAAACCGGATGTTGGGGGTTCGAGTCCCTCCAGCCCTGCCAACAGAACAACTTCGCCGGGACCTATTCCTCCAGCTCCGCGCTTCGGAGCGCAGAGTTTGTGAAATGGGGTCCGATGGGCGACAGTATGAATTGACAGCATGGCCCGGCGGCAGCAACCGGCTGCCCGGCCGTGAGTCTTGAAACCGGAGGTTCCGGTGGCGAAATCCGCCAAAGCGAAAAAGAAACAGGGGTCCACCACGCCCGCCAAGAAGAAAAAGGGCGGCAAGAAGGCTGCCGCCACGAAGCAGACCGGCGGCCTCAAGGGACGCGTGGGACGGGCGCAGGCGATGAGATCCTCCAAGAACGCCAAGGCTGCCGCCAAAGGTACCAAAGGGAGCGGCGGCAACCGTGTGATGAAATTCATGCGCGAGGTCAGGCTGGAGCTTTCCAAGGTCACCTGGCCGACACGTGATGAACTCGTGCAGGCGACCATTGCCGTCCTGGTGGCGGTAGTGGTGGCGGGCGTGTTCATCTTCCTGTTCGACGTACTCTTCTCCAGACTAATCGGCCTGGCGAGTTAGGGGGGCGCCCGGATGACTTTTCAGTGGTTTGTGATAAATACCTACTCGGGACATGAGAACAAGGTGCGCCTCAATCTCCTGCAGCGCATCAAGACCATGAACCAGGAGCAGAACGTCAAGGAGATAGTCGTTCCCACGGAACAGATGGTCGAGACCAAGAACGGCCAGAAGGTCCAGACGGAGAAGCGGATATTCCCCGGATATGTCCTGGTCAACATGAAGATGACCGACGATTCCTGGGCGCTGGTGAAGAACACACCGGGAGTGACCGGCTTTGTCGGCTCGGCCAACAAGCCCATGCCGCTTAATGCTGAAGAGGTCGCCCGTATCCTCGACAACGCCGCCGTGGAGAAGCCCAAAGCGGTGGCCCAGTTCAGCGTGGGCGAGACGGTGCGGGTCATGTCCGGCCCCTTGGCTGATTTCAACGGAGAGGTATCCGAGGTGAACGAGGACCAGAACAAGCTTACGGTCCTGGTCAACATCTTCGGTCGGGAGACGCCGGCACAACTCAGCTTCGGACAGGTGAAAAAGGTCTAGCCACGGTTGCGGGGGACTGAAGTTTTACTGTATTCTTCTTTCTTGGCTGTTTTTCCATGAGGCAATAGACAAGACAGGAACAAGATGGCTACCAAACCGGTAATGACGATGATCAAGCTGCAGATACCTGCGGGCCAGGCCAACCCGGCGCCGCCGGTGGGTCCTGCCCTGGGACAGCATGGCGTCAATATCATGGACTTCTGCAAGGCGTTCAACTCCCAGACCCAGCAGGAAGGCGACACCATAATTCCTGTGGAGATAACCGTTTACGATGACCGTTCCTTCACCTTCATCACCAAGACCCCGCCGGCTGCGGTGCTGCTCAAGCAGGCCGCCGGGCTGGACAAGGGGTCGGGCGAGCCCAACAGGGAAAAGGTGGGCACGGTCTCCCGCGGGGCGGTCAAGGAGATCGCCGAGCGCAAGATGAAGGATCTTAACGCCAACGATATCGAAGCGGCGATGAAGACCATCGCCGGGACCGCCCGCAGCATGGGCCTGGTGGTGGAGTGACGGTGGGCGTCAAGGCCGGGAAAAGATTCAGGGAGTCCGCCTCCAGGGTTGAGAGCGACAAGCTGTACGCGCCCCGCGAGGCGATGCGGACGCTGAAGAGTTTCATTCCTGCCGGGTTCGACGAGACGGTCGAGGCGCATTTCCGCCTGGGCGTCGATCCCCGCAAGGCAGACCAGATGATACGCGGCACGATAATGCTGCCCCATGGTACCGGCAAGGAGATGAGGGTCGCCGTGTTTGCCGAGGGTGAAAAGGAGAAGGAGGCCCGGGACGCGGGCGCCGAAACGGTTGGCGGTGAGGATCTGGCCAAGAAGGTGGAAGAGGGGTGGCTGGAGTTCGATGTGGCCATCGCTACTCCGGACATGATGAAGGTCGTGGGCAAGCTGGGCCGCGTATTGGGTCCCCGGGGGCTGATGCCCAACCCCAAGGCCGGTACGGTTACCTTCGACATCGCCAAGGCGGTGGAGGAGGCCAAGGCGGGCAAGGTCGAATATCGCACCGACCGGACCGGCATCGTCCACCTGTCTGTCGGCAAGATGTCCTTTTCCGAGCAGGATCTGCTGGAGAATTACGTAACGGTGCTGGACGAGATAGTCCGGGTCAAACCGGCGTCCGCCAAGGGCAGGTACATCAAATCCATAACCCTGGCATCCACCATGGGTCCTGGCATCCACCTGGATCCGACGCAGACGCGTGACCTGCTGGAGGAAAGCGCCTGAGGTCCGCCGCCGCGGCGGGTTGGCCCGGCGGTGGCGTTTGATACAATCGCATAGCACCAGAGAAAGCCGGTGCCTGTCGCCGCGGCAAGCAGGGGACAGGCCCAAGGGGCACGAGAGGCCCGCCCGCCGAGGTGACGGTATTACCGGGAAAGGTGTCCCGGCAGTCTACCTCCGCGGGGGTAGATTTTTTATTGCCGGGAGGTGAGAGATGAACAGAGAACAGAAAGTCGCCAAGGTCGAGGAACTGACGGAGAAGCTGAAAGCCAGCTCCGCCTTGCTGGTAGCGGACTACCGGGGGCTGACCGTCGCCGAGGCGCGCGAGATCAGGAACGAGATGCGCCAGGCGGGGGCCGACTTCGAGGTAGTCAAGAACTCGCTAATGGAGAGGGCCGCCGATGCGGCGGCGGTAGAGGATCTCAAGCAGTATCTTGATGGTCCCACCGCCATAGCTTTCTGCCACGGGGAAGCAGCCGCCCCGGCGGGGGTACTCACCAGGTTCGCCAGGGAGCTGAAGCCGCTGGAGATCAAGGGCGGCATCTTTGACGGCAGCAGTATCGACATGGAGACGGTCAAGTTCCTGGCCTCGCTGCCACCCCGGGATGTGCTGCTGGGGCAGCTGGCCGGCGCCATGCAGGGACCGATCCGTGGTCTGGCGATGGTCTGCGCCGGGCCGATACGAGGTCTGGTGACGGCGCTGTCCCGGATCCAGGACCAGAAGGAAGCGGCATAACATCCGGTTTTCAGGGGTGCGGGCATCGACCGGCAGCCATGCCGCCCGGCCGGGTAAATACGATATTTGTCAGAGATATGAATAAGGAGGAACAATGTCAACGGAAGAGATCATCGAGCAGATCAAAGAGATGAGCGTCACTGATCTGGCGGAACTGGTCAAGGCGCTGGAGGAGGAGTTCGGCGTGAGCGCCGCCGCTCCCGTAGCCGTGGCCGCTGCGCCCGGCGCCGAGGGCGGCGCGGCCGAGGAAGAGCAGACCGCCTTCGACGTGGTTCTCACTGAGGTGGGTGACAAGAAGATACAGGTCATCAAGGTGGTCCGCGCCGTCACCGGCCTGGGCCTCAAGGAGGCCAAGGCCGTGGTAGATAGCGCGCCCAAGCCGGTCAAGGAGGGCGTATCCAAGGAAGAGGCCGGGGAGGTCAAGTCCCAGCTGGAAGAGGTCGGCGCCACCGTCGAAATAAAATAGCTGAAGAGTTAGAAGAAACAGGGGGAGAGAAACGGGGGACGTGGTTGCCGTGCAACCACGTCCCCTTCCCGCCCTTGCTTCCCGCAAAAGCATGTGCTATATTTCCTAGTTCGTGCCCGAGCACGGCCGGTCTGCCATGCATTAATCCCGTCCATGAGGGGTGAGCCTTTTGGAGAAGAGTCATAGCTTTGCCGCAAGTCCCCGCGAACGTCGCACCTTCGCCAAGCTGGAAAAGATTCTCGATGTACCTGATCTCATCGATATCCAGAAAAAATCCTACGCGTGGTTTCTAAATGATGGCGTAAGAGAGACCATCGCTGACATCTCGCCCATAGAAGATTATACCGGCAGCCTGGCTGTCGAGTTCGGCAAGCATGAATTCAAGGAGCCGGACAGCACCATCGAGGAATGCCGCAACAAGGATGGCACCTTCTCGGCCCCCCTGTTCATGGATATCAGTTTCATCAACAAGGAGACCGGTGAGATCCGCCAGCAGGAGGTCTTCATGGGTGACTTCCCCATGATGACCAAGTGGGGGACCTTCATCATCAACGGCACCGAGCGGGTGGTGGTCACCCAGCTGGTGCGTTCCCCCGGCGCCTACGTAATGGAGCCCAAGGACGCCACCAAGCAGGTGTTCATCGCCAACCTCATGCCTTCACGCGGTTCCTGGCTGGAGCTGGAGATAGACAAGAAGGGCCTGGTGAACGTGCGCATCGACCGCAAGCGCAAGCTGCCGGTGACGGTCATGCTGCGGGCGCTGGGATACGGGGCCGACGCGGATATACTCAAACTTTTCGGTAAATCCACCTATATACAGCGCACCCTGGAGAAAGATACCACCGAGAGTGAGGAAGAGGCGCTCATCGAGCTGTTCAAGAAACAGCGCCCGGGCGAGCCGCCCAGCCTGGACAGCGCCCGCTCACTGCTCAACTCGCTGTTCTTCGACCCCAAGCGTTACGACCTCACCAAGGTGGGGCGCTACAAGCTGAATACACGCCTGGGTCTGGACGTGGATCCGTCGGTGCGGACACTGACCAACGAAGATATCATCGCCCTTATCCGGGAGCTGATCAAGCTGCCGGTCAAGCTGGGGCTGCCCGAGGACTCGGCGGACTTCGCCGCCGAGGCTATCTCCATGTCGCGCGAGGAGATCGCTCACGACCTGGACGAATACGAACATTTCGGCAACCGGCGTCTGCGTACGGTGGGCGAGCTGGTGCAGGAGGCCTTTCGCATCGGCCTGTACCGCATGGAACGGGTGGTCAAGGAGCGGATGACTACCGAGGACGTGGATGTCATCACGCCCCAGCATATTATCAATATCCGCCCGGTAGTGGCGGCGCTCAAGGAGTTCTTCGGTTCCTCGCAGCTGTCCCAGTTCATGGACCAGACCAACACGCTGGCGGGGCTGACCCATCGCCGCCGCCTGAGCGCTCTGGGCGCCGGCGGCCTGACCAGGGAGCGGGCTCCCATCGAGGTGCGCGACGTGCACCCTACCCATTACGGCCGCATGTGCCCCATCGAGACCCCCGAGGGTCCCAATATCGGGCTCATCGGTTCGCTCAGCTCCTACGCGACAGTCAACGAGTTCGGCTTCATCCAGACGCCGTACCGCAAGGTAGTCAAGGGCAGGATCACCGACGATATCGTCTACCTGGACGCCAGTGAAGAGGACAAGTTCATCATCGTCCAGGCCAACGCCAAGTTCAATCCCAAGACGGGCAAGTTCAAGAAGGACCGGGTGATGGCCCGCACCCGCGATGGCGAAGTAGTCACCGTCGATCCCAAGCAAGTGGACTATATGGATGTATCGCCGCAGCAGATCGTCTCCGTGGCTACGGCGCTGATCCCCTTCCTGGAGCATAACGATGCCAACCGGGCGTTGATGGGCTCCAACATGCAGCGCCAGGCGGTACCGCTGCTGACAGCCCAGGCGCCGCTGGTGGGCACGGGTATGGAAGCACGCGCCGCCATCGATACCGGAGACGTCATCCTGAACGAACACCCGGGTACGGTCAAGGAAGTCGACGCCAATCATATAGTTGTTAAGAATGATAAAGGCGGAGAGAAAACCTACAATCTCTCCAAGTTCACCCGCTCCAACCAGGGGACGCTCATGCATCAGAAACCGCTGGTGACCGAGGGTGAAAAGGTCAAGATGAACACCGTTATGGCCGACGGCTCCTCCACCGACCTGGGCGAACTGGCCCTGGGCAAGAACCTGCTGGTGGCCTTCATGAGCTGGGAAGGATATAACTTCGAGGATGCTATCATCCTCAGCGAACGGCTGGTCAAGGATGATGTGCTGTCTTCCATACATATAGAGGAATACGAGGTCGAGGCCCGCACCACCAAGCTGGGCGACGAGGAGATCACCCGCGATATCCCCAATCGCAGCGAGGATTCGCTGGCCGACCTGGACGAAGAGGGCATAATCCGCGTGGGCGCCGAGGTCAACTCCGGCGATTTGCTGGTGGGCAAGGTCACCCCCAAGGGCGAGACCGAGCTTACGGCGGAGGAGAAGCTCATCCGCGCCATCTTCAAGGAGAAGGCGCGCGAGGTGCGCGATACCTCACTCAAGGTCCCCCACGGCGAGGGCGGCCGGGTTATCGACGTCAAGATATTCTCGCGGGAGGATGGCGACGACCTGGCTCCCGGTGTGAACCGGTTGGTACGGGTTTATGTGGCCAAGAAGCGCAAGATCGCCGAGGGCGACAAGCTGGCGGGCCGCCACGGCAACAAGGGCGTCATCTCCAAGATAGTTCCCGAGGAGGACATGCCTTTCCTGGAGGACGGCACGCCGGTGGATATCATTCTCAACCCCCTGGGCGTTCCCTCAAGGATGAATATCGGCCAGGTGCTGGAGACGCATCTGGGCTGGGCGGCATCCCGGGGCTGGGACGAAGGCGACGGCTTCAGCGCGCCCATCTTCGTCTCCACGCCGGTGTTCGACGGCGCCTCCGTCGACGAGGTCGATGAGGCGCTGATCAAGTGCTACGAGAACGACCCGGACAAGAAGATCACCTACACCCTCAACGGTGAGGAACCCAATCCGGGGTCGGGCAAGGTCAAGCTGTACAACGGCCTCACGGGAGAACCGTATAGCGACAAGATCACTATAGGCTACATGTATATCCTGAAGCTCCTGCACCTGGTGGACGACAAGATCCATGCCCGTTCCACCGGCCCCTATTCGCTGGTTACCCAGCAGCCCCTGGGCGGCAAGGCCCAGTTCGGCGGACAGCGGTTCGGCGAGATGGAGGTCTGGGCGCTGGAAGCCTACGGCGCCGCCCACACGTTGCAGGAGATGCTTACCATCAAATCCGACGATACCATCGGGCGGGTCAAGGCCTATGAGGCCATCGTCAAGGGCGAGAACACCCCCGAACCCAATATCCCCGAATCGTTCAAGGTGCTGCTCAAGGAGATGCAGAGCCTGGGGCTGGATGTGGGCGTCCAGAGCGAGGAGGGCGAGAGCGTCGAGCTGGTGGAGGAGGATGATGAGCTCCGGCGCGCCGCCGAGGAGCTGGGCATCGACCTTTCCACCCGCATGGGTACGGAAGACGAGGAGGGTGAGGGCGAAGAGTGCGAGGAAGGCGAGGAAGCGGAGATCAAGCCCGCCGAGGTGGAAGCAGTGAACGAGGTCCAGGAAGAGGAGATCGAAGTTGAATAGAGGACAGAGCCGGCCAATACCAGTTTCGGGATTCGGGAGGAATCGTTGATAGACATCAATAATTTTGATTCCATCAAGATCGGCCTTGCTTCATCGGACAAGATCAGGGCCTGGTCGTCCGGCGAGGTAACCAAGCCGGAGACAATCAATTACCGCACGCTCAAACCGGAGAAGGACGGGTTGTTCTGCGAGCGCATCTTCGGTCCCACCAAGGATTGGGAGTGCTATTGCGGCAAGTACAAGCGCGTGCGCTACAAGGGCATCATCTGCGAGCGCTGCGGCGTCGAGGTCACCCGCTCCAAGGTGAGGCGCGAGCGCATGGGTCATATCGACCTGGCGGCCCCGGTCTCCCATATCTGGTTCTTCAAGGGCGTCCCGTCGCGGCTGGGTTATCTGCTGGACATCGCGCCCAAGGAACTGGAGAAGGTACTCTATTTCGCCGCGTCCATCGTCACCTTCGTTGATTTCGAGAAACGCGCCGCCGACGCGGAGATACTCAAGGAGAAGGTCAACGCCCAGATAGAACAGTTTCACGCCGACAAGCAGGAGCTTGTCCAGGAGCTACAGGAGACCAAGGAACGCCGGTTGCGCATCCTGGACGGCGAGGCGACCGAAGAGGAGATCGAGGAAGAGGCTCTCGCTCTCTACGGTGGCATGGAGAAGAAGTTGCGCAAACTCACCAAGAAGGAGACGGTGGAGCGCAAGGCAAAAATTGAGCGCGAGATATCTGATGAGATCCAGGAGACGGAAAAATTTGCTGAGGAGCAGGACGAACGTCTGCGCGCCCTCTGGGAGGAGTTCCAGAAGCTGGAGCCCAAGCAGGTCATCGCCGACGAGCAGATGTTCAGGGAACTCAAGGACCGTTTCGGCAGCCCCTTCGGCTTCGGCAGCTACTTCCGCGGCGGTATGGGGGCCGAGGCCATTCGCGAGCTGCTGGAGCAGGTGGGCCTGGAGGCGGAGGTAGAGAGCCTCAACAACGACGTGGAGAACAGCAAGGGCCAGAAGCACCAGCGGGCGCTGAAGCGCCTGAAAGTGGTGAACGCCTTCCTCACCTCCGGTAACAAGCCGGAATGGATGATCATGGAGGCCGTCCCGGTCATTCCCCCGGAGCTCAGGCCCATGGTCCAGCTGGACGGCGGCCGTTTCGCCACCAGCGACCTCAACGACCTTTACCGGCGCGTCATCAACCGCAACAACCGCCTGAAGCGGCTGCTGGACCTGGGTGCGCCCGAGATAATCGTCAACAACGAGAAGCGCATGCTGCAGGAGGCGGTGGACGCCCTGTTCGACAACGGTCGCCGTGGCCGCGCCGTCACCGGACCGGGTAACCGGCCGCTGAAGTCGCTGTCGGACATGCTCAAGGGCAAGCAGGGGCGCTTCCGCCAGAACCTGCTGGGCAAGCGGGTCGATTACTCCGGCCGTTCGGTCATCGTCGTCGGCCCCAACCTGAAGCTGCACCAGTGTGGCATACCCAAGCTGATGGCGCTGGAGTTGTTCAAGCCGTTCATCATGAGCCGCCTGGTCGAGCGCGAGCGGGTGCAGAACATCAAGGCCGCCAAGAAGATGGTAGACAGCATGGTTCCCGAGGTGTGGGACGTGCTGGAACAGGTCATCGCCGAGCATCCGGTGATGCTCAACCGGGCGCCGACGCTGCACCGGCTGGGCATCCAGGCCTTCGAGCCGGTGCTGGTGGAGGGTAAAGCCATCCAGATCCATCCGCTGGTGTGCGCTGCCTTCAACGCCGACTTTGACGGCGATCAGATGGCGGTGCATGTGCCGCTCAGTGCCGAGGCCCAGGCCGAGGCGCGTATCCTGATGCTATCTTCCAACAACATCCTTTCACCGGCCCATGGCCGGCCGCTGGCCGTGCCTTCGCAGGACATGGTGCTGGGAACCTATTACCTGACCTATTGTGAAGTGAAGGAACTGGACAAGCTGGATCCACAGAAGATGGATCCGGTGCCGCTGGCCTTCGGTTCCGCCGAGGAGGCGACGCGGGCCCAGGACGCGGACACCATCGGCCTGCAGGACATCATCCGGTTGCGCCGCCCCGAAGGGATCATATTGACGACTCCCGGCCGGGCCATCTTCAACGAGGAGATCGACAACATACTGGCGGACCATCTGGGCGAGGATTACAAGCCGGAGGAGCGAAAATACGTCAATGAGACCCTTGACAAGAACCGGGTAAAGAATCTCATCGCCAGCCTTATCAACCAGTACGGCACGGTGACTGTGTCACGGGTGCTGGACGTGATAAAGGACCTGGGTTTCCGGCACGCCACCCTTTCCGGAATCACCATCGGCAAGAACGATATCGTGGTGCCGACGGAAAAGGGCGCCATCCTCGACCGCTACGAGGCGGAAGTGGGCAAGATACAGCAACAGTACGAGAACGGTTTCATCTCCGACGGTGAACGCCGGGAAATGGTGATACGGCTCTGGCAGGAAGCCACCGACGAGGTGGCCGAGGCCATGGACAAGAACCTGTACGAGCTGAACCCGCTGTACATGATGGCCCACTCCGGGGCCCGCGGCAATCCCGACCAGATGCATCAGCTGGCGGGGATGAGGGGCCTGATGCTCAATCCGAAGGGCGAGACCATCGAGCGGCCGGTAAGATCCAGCCTGATGGAAGGCATGAGCATGCTGGAGTTCTTCATCTCCACACACGGTTCGCGCAAGGGCCTGGCTGACACGGCGCTACGCACCGCCGACTCCGGTTACCTGACGCGGCGGCTGGTGGATGTGGCCCAGGATGTAATCATCAGGGAGGAAGACTGCGGCACTGTTGATTACCTGGAGCTGCCTCTGCGCCTGGAGGACAAACGCACCAAAGGCACCAAGCTCAATGAAACCCTGCTGGGCCGCGTGCTGGCCAAAGACGTTCCCGGCCGTCGCAGGCCGGCGATAATCGCCAAGCGTAACGCGGAGATAACCGAGGAAGTACTGGCCGAGATAGACGAGATCCACGGCGGCAAGAAACAGCCGTACATCGTCCCGGTGCGGTCGGTGCTCAAGTGCGAGGCCGAGGTGGGCATATGCCGCCTCTGCTACGGGCGCAATCTGGCATCGGGCGAGTTGGCTGAGATCGGTGACGCCGTGGGCATCATCGCCGCCCAGTCCATCGGCGAGCCCGGCACCCAGCTGACCATGCGTACCTTCCACCGTGGCGGCATCGCTGGTGAGGATATCACCCACGGCCTGCCACGCGTAGTCGAGCTGTTCGAGGCCCGCAAGCCCAAGGGGCAGGGCCAGATCGCCCAGGTCAGCGGTAAGGTGGAGATAATCGATACGGACAAGAGCCTCAAGATCATAATCCACGGCCGGGATGAGGAGAAGAGTCATACTCTGCCGCGGCGCACCAGAATCTTCGTCGAGGACGGCGAAAAGGTCGAGGCGGGAACCCAGTTGTCCGAGGGTTCCCTATACCCGGCGGAGCTGCTCAGCTCCCGCAGCAGCACAGAGACGGGGCTGTACATCGTGCGCGAGGTCCAGAGCGTTTACCGCCGCCAGGGCGTGGATATCAATGACAAACATATTGAACTGGTGGCGCGCCAGATGCTTAAGCGGGCCGTCGTCATGGACCGGGGCGACACCGACCTGCTGCCGGGCCAGCTGGTGGACCGGGTGCAGCTGAAGAAGACCAACGAGGCCATCATCAAGAAGAAGGGCAAGCCGGCCCAGGTGGAACTGGCCATCCTGGGCATCACCAAGGCTTCGCTGGCTACGGACAGCTTTCTGTCGGCGGCATCGTTCCAGGAGACCACCAAGGTGCTTACCGACGCCGCCATCGAGGGCAAGGTCGACCATCTGCGGGGGCTGAAGGAGAACGTCATCATCGGCAAGCTCATCCCGGCGTCCACCGGGCTCAGGCACTACCGCACGCTGGAGATCTTCTCCACGGTGCCCGTGCCGGAGAAGGAGGATCTGCTGGCGGTGGGAGCGGAAACGGAAGAGGATTTGACCGCTTCTTGACTCCGGTTTTGCCCCTTGCTATACTCCATTCTTGCGCCTCATGACGGGCGCTTAAGTCTGTAGATAAATGGGTATATAAACCGAGTTGCAGACTCCTCTGGTTGTTCTGATTGGCCGGAGGAAAGTGGCTGCTGCTCATTTGTGTGTATAAAGGAAAACATGCCGACAGTTAACCAGTTGGTCAGAAAAGGCCGCAAGGTCATAACGGAGAAGGTATCGACGCCGGCGCTCAAGGGAGCGCCGCAGCGGCGGGGCGTCTGCACGCGTGTGTATACGACGACACCGAAGAAGCCTAACTCCGCCCTGCGCAAGGTTGCGCGTGTTCGGCTTACCACCGGCATGGAAGTGACTGCTTATATCCCCGGCATCGGCCACAACCTGCAGGAGCACTCGGTGGTCCTGGTCAAAGGCGGCCGGGTCAAGGATCTGCCGGGCGTGCGTTACAAGGTCGTGCGTGCCGCCCTGGATACGGCCGGGGTAACCGACCGCCGCCAGGGTCGTTCAAAATACGGCGTCAAGGCGTCATAAGGGAAGAGTATGCCGAGACGAGCCGCAGCCCAGAAGCGGGAGATAACCCCGGACCCGATCTATAACAGCAAACTGGTTACCCAGTTCGTCAACAAGATCATGCTGGGCGGCAAGAAATCCACCGCGGAGAAGATCACCTACAGTGCTCTGGAGATCCTGGGCGAGAAGAAGGGTGACGACCCGGTAGCGATACTCAAGCAGGCGGTGGATAAGGTAACCCCGTCGCTGGAAGTGAGGTCACGGCGCGTTGGTGGCGCTACCTACCAAGTGCCGGTGGAGGTGCCGGCGCGCCGGGCGCGGACGCTGGCGGTGCGCTGGATAGTCGGCTACGCTCGCGACCGCCGGGAGAAGAGCATGGCGGAACGGCTGGCCAACGAATGCCTGGAAGCCGTGGATAACCAGGGTGGCGCCTGGAAGAAGAAGGACGACCTGTACCGCATGGCGCAGGCAAACAAGGCTTTTGCCCACTACCGTTGGTAGAGGGGCCGGAGCGCGACCGGGGAGCGCGGTCAATTTGAATGTCAATAACAACAGCCGGTAACGGCAAAAGAGCTAAAGGTTTTGGTAGGTAGATGACGACACAGGCGACGACACTCGAAAAGGGCAAGAAGAAGATCATGACAAGAAAGTTTTCGCTGGAGAAAACGAGAAATATCGGCATCATGGCTCATATCGATGCCGGCAAGACCACGACCACCGAACGTATCCTTTATTACAGTGGCCGGACCCACAAGATGGGTGAGGTACACGACGGCGCGGCGGTCATGGACTGGATGGAGCAGGAGCAGGAGCGGGGTATTACCATCACCTCCGCCGCTACTACCTGTGAATGGAAGAATTACGGGATAAACCTTATAGACACACCCGGGCACGTGGACTTCACGGTGGAGGTGGAACGCTCCCTGCGGGTTCTGGATGGGGCCATCGCTCTTTTCTGTTCCGTGGGTGGCGTAGAGCCCCAGTCGGAGACAGTCTGGCGCCAGGCGGACAAGTATCGTGTGCCACGCATCGCCTACGTGAACAAGATGGACCGCATGGGCGCTGACTTCTTCCAGGTGATGGACATGATGGTCCAGCGCCTGGGAGCCAAACCGCTGGCGATCCAGCTTCCCATCGGTAGGGAGGAGAACTTCCGTGGTGTCATCGACCTGGTACAGATGAGGGCGCTCTTATGGACTTCGGAGAAGGGCGAGACCTGGGAGGTCAAGGACATCCCGGACGACATGAAGGATTTCGCCCAGGACTATCATGATCACATGGTGGAGAAGCTCGCCGATTACGATGATGAGCTGATGGAGCTCTATGTGGACGGCAAGGAAATCGACCCTGATCACCTGCAGCGCGTGATCCGCAGTGCTACCATCGATATCGCCATCACACCGGTTCTCTGCGGTTCCGCCTTCAAGAACAAGGGCGTACAGCCGCTGCTGGACGCAGTGCTGGATTACCTGCCGGCGCCGTCCGACGTACCACCGATCAAGGGTATCAACCCCAAGACCGGTGCGGAGGAGAGCAGAGCCGCCGATGACGAACAGCATTTCTCCGCCCTGGCCTTCAAGGTGATGACCGATCCGTTCGTGGGCAAGCTTACTTATTTTCGCGTATATTCAGGCGTGCTGGAGTCCGGCAGCCATGTTTACAATCCGGCCAAGGATCGCAAGGAGCGCGTGGGCCGCATCCTGCAGATGCACGCCAACCGCCGCGAGGACCGCGATGCCATCTATGCCGGTGAGCTGGCGGCAGCGGTGGGACTGAAGTTCACCACCACTGGCGACACGATCTGTGACAAGGATTCCCCCATCATCCTGGAAGCGATGGAGTTTCCCCAGCCGGTCATCGCCGTGGCCATCGAACCCAAGACCAAGGCCGACCAGGACAAGCTGGGCAGCTCACTTTACAAGCTGGCGGAGGAGGACCCGACCTTTCAGGTGCGTACCGATGAGGAGACAGGCCAGACGGTCATCTCCGGCATGGGCGAGCTGCATCTGGAGATCATCGTCGACCGGCTGCTCCGGGAGTTCAAGGTAGACGCCAACGTGGGCAAACCGCAGGTGGCCTATCGCGAGACCATCCGTAACGCTGTGGACAAGGTCGAAGGCAAGTTCGTGCGCCAGACCGGCGGCCGGGGCCAGTTCGGCCGCGTGGTCATCAATGTGGAACCGGCTGCGCCCGGCGAGGGTTACGAATTCGAAGAGAAGATCAAGGGCGGCGCCATACCCAAGGAATACATCCCCTCGGTCAACGAGGGCATCAAGAGCGCGCTGGACAACGGCGTGCTGGCGGGATACCCCATGGTGGGCATCAAGGTCTCGCTGATCGATGGAGCCTATCACGAGGTCGATTCCTCGGAGATGGCCTTCCAGATCGCCGGTTCCATGGCTCTCAAGGAAGCGGTCAGGCGGGCCAAGCCGGTGTTGATGGAGCCGGTCATGGAGGTGGAGGTCGTGGTCCCCGAGGAATACATGGGTGATGTCATAGGCGATCTCAACTCGCGCCGGGGCAAGATAGACGGTATGGAGGCCCGCAGCAATACGCAGATCATCCGTGCCAGCGTGCCGCTGGCGGAGATGTTCGGGTATGCTACCGACCTGCGTTCACTGAGCCAGGGTCGAGCCAATTACACCATGCAGTTCGAGCGTTATAATGAGGTTCCGGGCTCGATCGCCAAGGAGATAGTGGACGAGGTAAACGGCGGGTAGTAACTGCTTGCCCGGCGTGGTGGTTTGATATATAGTAACTCGCTCTGTTGAACGGGTTGCAAGACGGGAAGCCTTTAAACTTATTTGCTCGAAATCAGGGAGAGGAAAGGAGCAAAGATGGCCAAGGAAAAATTCGAAAGAACAAAACCGCATCTGAACGTAGGTACCATCGGTCATATCGACCACGGGAAGACCACGCTAACCGCGGCGATCACTACCTGCCTGGCGGGACATGGCGAGAATGTCGAGGTGAGGAGCTTCGACTCCATCGACAACGCTCCTGAGGAGCGTGAGCGCGGCATCACCATCGCCACCTCCCATGTGGAATACGAGACGGAAAAGCGGCATTACGCCCATGTGGACTGCCCGGGCCATGCCGACTACATCAAGAACATGATCACCGGCGCGGCGCAGATGGACGGCGCCATACTGGTGGTAAGCGCCGCCGACGGCCCCATGCCGCAGACGCGGGAGCATATCCTGCTGGCGCGTCAGGTGGGTGTCCCTTATATCGTCGTCTTCCTTAACAAGGTGGACATGGTCGATGATCCGGAGCTGCTGGAGCTGGTGGAGATCGAAGTGAGGGAACTGCTCTCCGAGTACGAGTTCCCCGGTGATGATATCCCCATGGTCAGCGGTTCGGCGCTCAAGGCCCTGGAGTGCGGCTGTGGCAAGAGCGACTGCGAGGCCTGCGGGCCCATCATCGAGCTGCTGCACGACATCGACGAGTATCTGCCGGAGCCGGAGCGTGACATCGACAAGCCCTTCCTCATGCCTGTCGAGGACGTGTTCACCATCACCGGCCGCGGCACCGTCGCCACCGGCAGGGTGGACCGCGGCATCGTCAGGGTCAATGACGAGGTGGAGATCGTCGGCATGCAGGAGAAGGTCGACAAGACCGTCTGCACCGGCGTGGAGATGTTCCGCAAGATCCTGGACGAGGGCCAGGCCGGCGACAATATCGGCGTGCTGCTCCGCGGCACCAAGCGGGAAGAGATCCAGCGCGGCCAGGTACTGGCCAAGCCGGGCTCCATCACGCCGCACACCCACTTCAAGGCCGAAGTGTATGTGTTGTCCAAGGAGGAGGGCGGCCGTCACACACCGTTCTTCAGCAACTACCGGCCGCAGTTCTACTTCCGCACCACGGATGTGACCGGCACCATCACCCTTCAGGAGGGCGTGGAGATGGTAATGCCGGGTGACAATACGGTAATGGAGGTCGATCTGATCACTCCCATCGCCATGGAGAAGGGTCTGGACTTCGCTATCCGTGAAGGCGGGCACACCGTCGGCGCGGGCGTGGTCACCGAGATCATAGAGTAACCAAACCAAAAGGTCGTCACCCCGGTGCCGGCCTTTATCAAGCCCGGCGTCGCTGACGGCGCCGGGCGTGAAACGGAAGACAATGGCCAAGCAGAAGATAAGGATAAGGCTCAAAGCCTACGATCATGACCTGATCGACAAGAGTGCCAAGCTCATCGTGGAACAGGCGCAGCGTACCGGCGCCACCATAGTGGGTCCTGTGCCCCTGCCCACGGAGAAGAACGTGTACTGCGTGATCAAGAGCCCGTTCAAGGACAAGGACTCACGGGAGCACTTCGAGATGAGGACACACAAGCGGCTGATCGATATCCATCAGCCTACGCCCAAGACGGTGGATTCACTGATGCGCCTGGATGTTCCCGCGGGCGTCGATATCGAGATCAAGCTCTAGGGGCGTTGGAGAGCGATGGCAGCGATTCTGGGAAAGAAACTGGGCATGTCCCAAATATTTACTGAAGACGGCAGCCGGGTCCCGGTGACCGTCATCGAGGCCGGTCCCTGCCCGGTGACACAGGTCAAGACCGAGGAAAAGGACGGATACAACGCCCTCCAGATAGGTTTCGGTGCTATCAAGGAGCGCAAGCTGAACAAGCCCCTGGCCGGACACTTCAAGAAAGCCGGCGTGGAAGCCCGCAAGCACCTGGCGGAGATCAGGGGCGCCTCGGACGCGCAGGTGGGTGACGAGGTCACCGTCGAATCCTTCGAAGTGGGGCAGAAGGTGAAGGTCAGCGGCATCTCCAAGGGCAAGGGTTTCGCCGGTGTCATCAAGCGTCACGGGTTCGCCGGCGGCCCCGCCTCCCACGGTTCCCATTTCCACCGGGCGCCCGGCTCCATAGGCGCCAGCGCCTATCCGGCGCGGGTGTTCAAGGGTATGAGGCTTCCGGGACAGATGGGGAACCGGCGGACCACGGAGCTGGGACTGACCGTGGTGGCTACGGATCCGGAGAACAACCTGCTTCTGGTAAAGGGGTCGGTGCCCGGTTCCAGCAATTCAATAATTTTCATACAGACGACCTGAATCGATGGCTGAGACAGACAAAAAGGAAAAAGCGCCGGAGAACGGCACAGGCGGGGTCAAGGCCCTGGCCGGCAAGGACTATAAGCTCAACCCCGATGTTTTCGAGGTGGAGTTCAAGGTCGGCGTGGTCCATGAGGTTGTCCGTGCCGAGCAGGCCGCCGACCGCAAGGGAACGGCCTCTACCAAGACCCGGGGACAGGTCAGGGGTGGCGGCGTCAAGCCCTGGAGACAGAAGGGCACGGGCCGGGCCCGCGCGGGCTCCAGCAGGATGCCCCACTGGACCGGTGGCGGCGTGGCCTTCGGACCGAGCCCGCGGGACTACAGCTTCAAGGTGAACCGTAAGGTTCGCCGCAAGGCTGTGAAGATGGTTCTGAGCGAACGCGCCCGGGAAGGCGCTCTGAAGGTGGTGGAGAGCCTGGCTTTCGACGAACCGAAGACGGCGGCCGCGAACGCGGCACTGGAGAAGCTGGATGTCTCCTATCCGCTGCTGGTGCTCACCGACGAGAGTGACGCCAACGCCGAGCTCTCCTTCCGCAACCTGCCGGAGGTAGGGGTACGGCAGGTGGACGGCCTGGCAGTGACCGAGGTCATGGGCGCCCGGACCCTGCTGGTATCGCGGCCGGCGCTGGAGCAGCTCAACAAGCTGGGTGAGGCGAAATGAGAGACCCATATACGATTATTCTGGGGCCGGTTATCTCCGAGAAGAGTTACCAGCTCATCGAGCACAACAGATACACCTTCAAGGTGGATCCGCGGGCGCACAAGCCGGCCATCGCCAGGGCGGTGGAGGAGATCTTCAGCGTCGATGTTGTCGGCGTGAATGTGATCAAGTCCAGGTCCAAGCCCAAACGTCGCGGTGCGACACAGGGGCGGACCAGCGCCGGCAAGAAAGCCATCGTCCACCTGGCGGAGGGACAGAAAATCGAATTCTTTGAGAGTATGTAAACTATGGCAGTAAAGGGATATAAACCGACATCACCGGGACGCAGGTTCATGACCACTTCCACTTTCGACGAAGTGACCAGGGACCAGCCGGAAAAGAGCCTGACCCGGGGCCTGTCCAAGAACGGCGGCCGCAACGCCAACGGGCGTATAACCAAAAGGCGGACCGGCGGCGGTCACAAGCGGCGCTACCGCAGTATAGATTTCAAGCGGCTCAAGGACGAAGTGCCCGCCAGGGTGGCGGCGATCGAATACGATCCCAACCGCTCGGCCCGCATAGCTCTGTTGCAGTATCTTGACGGCGAGAAAAGTTATATACCCGCACCCATCGGCCTGAAGGTAGGGGCCACGGTGCAGTCGGGGCCGGATGCGGACATCAAGGTGGGCAACTGCCTGCCGCTGTCCAACATCCCCCTGGGGGCTTCGTTACACTGTATCGAGCTTACGCCGGGGCGTGGCGCCCAGATGGCCCGGGGCGCGGGGACATCAGCGCAGCTGATGGCCAAGGAAGGGAAATTCGCTCACCTGCGTCTGCCTTCCGGCGAGGTACGGCTGGTGGATATCACCTGCCGCGCCACCATCGGTGTGGTGGGTAATGTCACCCATGAGAACCTCACCGGCGGCAAGGCGGGACGCAGCCGCTGGCGGGGAAAGCGGCCCAAGGTACGCGGTACGGTGATGAACCCGGTCGATCATCCTCATGGCGGCGGCGAAGGCAAGGCGACCGCCGGGCGGCATCCGGTTACGCCCTGGGGCGTGCCGACCATCGGCTACCGGACGCGCAAGAAGGGCAAGCAGAGCAATCGTTATATCATCCGTTCCCGCAGAAAGGGACGATAGGAGCTGACTGATGAGCAGATCGATTAAAAAGGGACCTTTCGTCGAGGAGAAGCTGATGGCCAGGATCGAGGCCATGAACGAATCCGGCAGCAAGAAGATGGTGAAGACCTGGTCGCGGACATCGACGGTATTCCCGGAGATGGTGGGGCATACCATCGCCGTCCACGACGGACGGAAGCATGTGCCCGTTTTCATCACTGAGAGCATGGTGGGACACAAACTGGGTGAGTTCGCCCCGACGAGGACCTTCCG
>BDUA01000018.1 GCA_002897715.1 bacterium BMS3Abin01 | reverse complement strand
CCTCCAGGCATCCCGTCGCCGAGGTCACCACCGCCGGCCCGGGGCATACCGACAGAACCTGTCGCACGATGATGGGGGCGCCGCATCCGGCGCAGAGCCGGTGGCCGCCGGTCAGCCGCTCGGGCTTGTTAGCTATCTCTTTTGGTTTAATCGCCATCCCGATCAGTCCTCTCTCAGGTTCAGGTAATGTCTTGACTGGGCCACGGCTTCTCCGGCGGCGGCCCGTTCCAGCAGAGCCACCGCTTCTTCGATGTCGCCGGGGAAGATATCCCGGCCGCCGAGGCCGTAGATGAAGTTCAGCATCTGCGGCCGGGGCTGCGAATCGTACAGCGCCGAGCGGAGCTCGGTGAACAGTGGTCCGCCTTCGGCGCCGAAGGAATCGGAGCGGTCCATCACCCCGACCACCTGGACGCCGGCCAGCGCCTCGGCTATCTGCCTGGCGGGGAAGGGCCGGAAAGTGCGGACTTTGAGCAGGCCCACCTTCTGGCCCTGCCGCCGCAGCTGATCAACCACCGTCTTGGCGTTTCCGGCAGCCGAGCCGATGGCCACCAGGGCTACCTCCGCGTCTTCCAGCCGGTGGGCCACGAAGTGCGAATAGGGCCGGCCGGTGAGCTTGCCGTACTCGGCGCCCACCGTCTCGATCACACCCATGGCGTTATCCATGGCCCGGTTCTGCGACACCTTGTGTTCGAAATACCAGCCGTGCAGGCCGTCGAAGGGGCCGACGGTCACCGGGTTCTCCGTGTCCAGCAGCGGATTGACCGCCTGGTAGTCACCGACGAACTCCTTGACCTGGTCATCCGCCAGCGTCTCCAGCGGACCGATGGCGCCGCTGATGATGAAGCCGTCGATCATGGTCATAACCGGCAGACGCACGTCCATGTGCTCGGCGATACGGAAGGCCTGGATGGCGTTGTCATAGCCTTCCTGTGCGTCCTCCCCGTAGATCTGGATCCAGCCGCAGTCGCGACCGCCCATGGAATCGGAATGGTCGCAATGGATGTTGATGGGGCCGGAAAGCGCCCGGGTGACCACCGGCATGGTGATGGGCAGCCTCAGGGAGGCGGCGATGAACAGCATCTCCCACATCAGGGCGAATCCCTGGGATGATGTGGCGGTGATGGTGCGGGCTCCCGCCGCTGCCGAACCGATGGCGGCGCTCATGGCGCTGTGCTCGCTCTCTACCGGGATATATTCGGTGACCACGTCGCCGTCGGCGACGTACTGGGCGTAATTCTGGGCTATCTCTGTCTGGGGCGTGATGGGATAGGCGGACATGACGTCCGGTTCCACCTGTTTTAAGGCCAGGGCCACGGCCCCGTTGCCGGTGATCGCTTTACGGGCCATTATTCTTCCTCCAATTTGCGGGCGATTATCTCGTTTTTCAGTTCGATGGCGTCGCGGGGACAGACCTGGGCGCAGATGCCGCAGCCCTTGCAGTGCTTCAGGTCTATCGTCGCCATTTTGCCGTCCTCGACTATCACGGAAGAGTCGGGGCAGGCGAAGAAGCAGATCATACAGTCATTGCATTTCTCCCGGTCGCGCAGAGGACGCTCGGAGCGCCAGCCGCCGGTATCGTAATCGTCGGCGGTGCCGGAAACCGGGATGGTGGCGCCCAGTTCGTGTCTCCCGGGGCCCCACTGGGCGATATCATGGTAATCCCATTTCTTTCTGCTGGTTTTGCTCATTCTCCGGAGACCTCCTTGTATCCGCGCTTGACCGCCTCCAGGTTGGCGTTGACCACTTCCTCGCTGAACTTCTTGCTCATCGAGGTCCGCACTTCGTCGACGATGCCGTCCAGCGGAAACAGGCCGCTCACCTGGGCCAGGGCGCCGATTAGGGGGGTGTTGGGGATGGCCCTCTTGATGGTCTCCAGGGCTATCTTGGTGGCGGGTACCGTATAGACTTTCTTTCCGGTCATGTCCGGCCGGCCGGCGATGCTGTCGTAGCTTTCCTCGGAGTTGATGATTATCACGGCGCCGTCTCCGGTGCCGGCGGTCACATCCACCACGTCCAGCAGCGTCGGGTCCAGCACCAGCACGTAGTTCGGGTGCTCGATGGCGCTGTAGACCTGTATGGGCTGGTCTGACAGACGCGTGAAGGCGACGATGGGCGCACCCGAACGCTCCGGCCCGTATTCGGGAAAGGCCTGGAAGTACTTGTCCTGGCTGAGGGCCACCTCCGCCGTCATCTTGGCGGCGGTAACGGCGCCCTGGCCTCCGCGGGCGTGCCAGCGTATCTCGGTTACCTGTTCCATCTATAACCTCCTGTAAGGTAAAAAAAGGCACAACCGGCCACAAAGCCGGAGAACATGCCGGAAAAGCTCACCGGCGGGACAACAAGGCGCAGGCGCACCCCCGCCGGACAGCCCAAATATTCTATCAGGGATTTGGCGGGATTTACAGGAAGCCTTCCCCGTCCCCGAAGATGACCGCAGGACGGCGTCCGGACAGCCCGACCTAGGTACGTGTGTTCCTGGGTGGAGCGTGTGCCGGCGTTACGGGAACTTGATTATTTTCTTACAGATATATCCGGGCCACTTGTCTTTTATGAAGGTTTACCGGTGGCGTCTTGCAAAAATAGTATGATTTCGTACTGATAAAAGTATGATATTTTCAGAACACCTGAAAAAATCAGGAAGTCATTGACAAAAGATACATTTATAGTATTATTACAAGCGGTGTTTCAAATCAGGAAAGCCTTTTCCTGGTAACGGGGCAACCAGGTTGATGACGGGGAGGTGGGCATGTAGAACCTGGTTCGTTGAATCAATGGTATAAGGGATAGCACGGGCACCGCGGCAAGACCGCGAAACGGTAGGAGGGCAATGTAAACAAACTTTAGGGGATGGATATGAAGGGTATGAGACCGTTTCGCAAAAAAGGGAGCCGCGGTAAGAAGGCACTTGTCCGGCTCGCAATCTTCTCAATCATAGTAACTGCTCTACTTCTTGTTTTCTCAACGGCTGCTTTCGCGACCACGATCAATGTTCCTGCTGACCAGGGAACCATCCAGGCGGCCATCAACGCTGCCACCGCCGGCGATACTATCAATGTGGCGGCGGGCACGTACAATGAATACCTCAACGTCAACAAAAGTGTGAGCATCGTCGGCGCCGGGTCGTCCCTGGTGACGATAAATTACGGCGGCCTCGCGGGATCCAATAACGCCGGCGTAGGCGTCTCCGCCGACAACGTGACCATACAGGGAGTGACCATCGACGGCAACAGCCTCGGCACTCCCCGGTACGGACTCAAGTACAGCAACGTCACCGGCGGGACGGTCTCGGATGTGGTGGTACAGAATGCCTACCGCTCAGGCTTTGATATCATCGGCGTGACCGGCGCCACGCTCAGCGATATCCAGTCGCTCAACAACGGCGGCCACGGCATTGCCCTCACCGACTGCAACAACGTAACAGTGACCAACATCACCACCAGCGGCAACGGCTGGGCATCAGTCAGCGTCGCCACCTGGGGACACTACTCGCCGCTGGGAACCAGTGGCATCGTCTTCAGCGGCAGCAACACCTTCGGCGGCATCTTCCAGCTGGAGGAAGGCGACTATAACAACCAGAGTGTGCCGCCTGCCGGCAACGCCATAATCACTTACAGTACCAATCCTGCGGACGGCGCCGATGTCACCGTTCAGGCCAGTGATTTCGGCTACGCGGTGCATGGACCCCAGGATGACGCGCCGACCCAGAACCGCACCGTATTCACTGAGACGCTTGGTGACGCCCAGGCTATGCTGGCAGCTTGCTCTGCTAGCGGCTGTGGGCACTTCACTGGTGCGGATATGTACATCGAGAGCCTCACAGACGCCACCCAGCTATACATCAGCTCGGGCGGCAGCATCCAGGCGGCAATCGACGCCGCCAGCGCTGGCGACACCATCAACATCGCCGCCGGCACTTACGCAGGCGCCAATGTAGACAAGGCTGTGACGATCACCGGCGTCTCGGGTGCTATCATCAATAGCGGCCCGCTTTATGGCGGTGGCGGCTGGTTCGAGTGTGACAGCCACGAGAAGGACTACGGCTTCCAGATACTGGGGCCGGGCGGCAGCGGCGCTACCATCAGCAACCTGCGCTTCGAGACCGTGAGCTTCCCGGTCTACGGGCGGGGGGCCGATGATGTGACCATCAGCGGCAACACGCTGATCAATCCGCTGCAGGGCATAACCAACAATGCTGTAGGTACCAGCGGCAGCCGCTGGCTCGTGACCGGCAACGATATCCAGGACCTGCGCGCCGACAACGGTGGCGGCATCGGCGTCATGATATTCGACTATGCTGGGGGTGTCGTGCAGGACAACATCATCACCGGCAACACCATCACGGGCACACTGCACGTGAACAGCTGTGAGTCTGGCGGCTACGAGGGTCAGGCCATCTCTCTATATGCGGACTTCCGCTGGAACTCCCCTGGCGCCACGTCCGTCAGCGGCAACCAGGTGCTGAATAATACCATCAATCTGGCGAGCGACACGCCGGCGGTGCTGGGCGTGTCCGGCATCGAACTGACCAGCTCCAAGGACGGCGCCACGCCGGCGCTGCCCGAGGTGCCCAGCGTCATCACCGGCAATACCGTGGCCGACAACACCATGGACGGCGCCCTGGCCTACGGGCTCAGCATCATCGGCGCCAGTGGCAACACCATCACCGGCAACACTGTGAGCAATGCCGACAACGGCATCAGTATCGCCGAGAGCGGCGATGGTTTCGACGGCATCAGCTACTCCTATAACAATACCGTGAGTCTGAACAGTTTCATCAACAACACGGTACAGGCTGCCATCACTACCGGCAACACCGGCAACAACACCGACGGCAACTACTGGAGTGACTATGCCGGTCCGGGCCCCTACCTGTTCTCGGGCGGGCAGGATAACTCCCCGTCCGGTCCCCTCCAGGTCGTCTACCTGGCGCCGACCGGTGAGGTCAATGTGGGCAACCCTGTGGTGACAGCTTTTGCCGCGGATGGCTTGTCCGGTACCCTGACTGCGCAGCTTGCCCTGTCCGGCCAGACCGATCCTGCCAATCTCTGGAACATCACCACATGGTTCTTCGACTGCACGGTGGCAGGCAATGATGTCAGCTGTCCCACCAGTGCTCTACCGGAGGGCATCTATACGGCGACGGTTACGGTCATGGATGGAAGTGGTAACTCCGTTACCGATACCGGCAACTTCAACATTGTCGATAACGCGCCGCCGGTAACGACGGATGACGCGCCGTCCGGCTGGCAGAACACGGACGTGACGGTGACGCTGACCTGTACGGATACGGTCAGCGGTTGCGCCTCGACTGACTGGTCAGCGGATAACGGCGGCGGCAGCGGCACGGGTAACACGATAGTGGTTACCAATGAGGGCGTTACCACCATTACCTACTACTCCACCGACAACGTCGGCCATGTGGAGGCACCCAATACCACCACCGTCAGCATCGACAAGACCAACCCGGTTGTGGTCTACACCGGCCCGACAGGGACCGTCTATACGAACCTGACGAGTATCACCGGCACCGTAACGGACGCCTCGCCGTCCTCGGGTATCGATGCCGTCACGGGAGCGGTGCTCAGCCTGGACGGCGGCGTGACATACCCGTTCAGTTGCACGGTCTCCCCCAGCGGCGATATCGACTGCCCGACGCCGGGGCTGGCCAACGGCACCTATGCGGCTGTTATCTCCGTGGATGACCAGGCCGGCAACAACGGGACCAGCGGCGGTACGTTTACCTACGCCGCCCATGGCAGGCCGGACCTGAGCCCATCGGTTGTCACGGTATACTGGGCCAGTCTCGCTGATTATGTGGCAGGCAACCTGACCGTGGAATACTCACTGGCGAACAACTCCACCGGGTTGTCGGCCATCGGTGTCGATATCGTCTCCGTAACCAACACCAATTCGGTTGTACTGCTGACAGGACTTCCTGTTTCCGTCGGTGATATCGCCGCGGGAAGCACCGGTGGTTTCACACTGAAGTACAGTGTGCCTGCGGGAACAACCCAGTTCACAACCAATCTCCACGCGACGGCGTCTGATCCGACCGGGACCTTATACAACTATCCTCCTGGTCCGTAAGGCGAAAAGGATACGCTTGCGACGGAACTTGCTGGTGTCCGTTGCGGAAATGGAAGCCAAGAGGGGGCAGACCGGCTTACCGGTCTGCCCCCCAAAAACAACGTCCACAGGGCAGCGTGGTCTGGCCAGGAAGTATGATTTTCGCTTATTCTCATAATATCAGCGAATTTAATTATTGACTCAGATAGTAGATGTATTAATAATAAGATTTGTGACAGAGGTGGGCGCTTCGGAACAACCTCGAATCGGTAGTCGAAAAAGTTAATGTCCTTCAGAGGCGGGTATGGAATATATGATGTCGATTCGCGGGAACCAGGGCCTGGCGCAACGAATGGTAATCAGGCTCACTACGAGGCTGATTAGGTCAATCTCCGCTTTCTCCCAGTTCCCCGCATTAGTCATTAACGAACCCGTGAAGGGTTGCGGCGGTGTTATCTGGGCATTGTGGAACGCGCCATCAGTGCCGGTTCGATGGAACAGGTTCCACTGTTTATCAGAATGCGTTGGATGCAAGCGTGGTGAACCGGCATCGATGAACAGGTGCTTCGAGCAATGTAAGGATATCATCGCGCGGCGAATAGGTGGCGAGACCATTCTTATACCGAAAGTGCGCTCGGCTGACGTGCAGCGGGACATTTACGCCCTGAACCCGATGGCATCATATGTCTGGGGGAAGATCGACGGAAAAAACACTATGGGAGCTATCTGCGACTTGATCGTCTCCGAGTTCGAGGTCGATCACCGGGAGGCGGAAGAAGACTTGAGGAAATGTATAGACCAGCTCCTTCAAATAAAGGGAATCAGCGAAGCGGGCAGGCGGGAAGCATCGGGTTCCCGGCCGGACATCACATCGGGAGCCTGAGGCGGAAGAGAATGGGAAAAGCGCAAATCACATACAGGATGGAAATGGCCGGTTATTCGCTTGAGATAAAGTGCGAAGACGAGAGAATGGTCTCTTACCTGGAACAGGAGTTTCAGAAGTTTGCCGGCGGCGATGGAAGCGATATCTCCATCGACCTGTCCGTCGTCAGGGTGGACGGCGATGCCCCGGGTGCGGTCAGGCGCGATTGTGTCAGGCTGCCAGTACCCGGCGGCTCGACACTGGATGTGGAATGGCATAAGGACGCCGGCAACATACGCCTGGATGCAACGGCCTACACTGCCGGTGAAAACAGGCAGGATAACGGATTATTCGTAGAATCGTTCTTGGCTAATTACACGTTCTCCCTTGTTCTGCAACAGCTGCGGCGGGAGCGGGTGGATGAGTTGTTCCTGGTACATTCATGCGGCGTGGAAAAGGATGGCAGGGCATTCCTCTTCGCCGGCAGGAGCGGCAGCGGCAAGTCGACCATAGGCATGAAGCTGCTCGCACGGGGGGAGAGGGTTCTCGGTGATGACATGATCCCCGTCTCCCGCGGGGAGGCGGGCTGGCAGGCGCATGCTTCGCCCATGGGGGGAGATATCCCGAGGCCGCTTCTTGCAAATACCAGTGCTCCCCTGGAGGCCGTTTATTTCCTTGAGCACTCAGGTGAGAACATCTGCCGGAGGCTGGACACGACGCAGGCGCTGGCATCACTGATGAGTTCCGTCGTACCCGCCCAGGAAATAAAATATTCCGTGCGGCAATCCATCGATGAATACGATCATGAAAGCCTGAGCGTACTTATGCATGACGCATCGATGCTGGCGTCCGAAGTACCCTGTTTCTCGTTGTCATACCTGTTCGACGAGCAACCATGGGAGCAGATTTTCCAGGTCACCACCAATAAGGAGGGCGTATGAGCGGGCTCGGACCGGCGACGAGAGTGCAACATTCAGTTGATGCTGTTTCCAGGGAGGTCGACGGACAGCTGGTGATACTCACACCCACTGAGGGAACCTTGCATGAACTCGATGAACTGGCCGCCCTTGTATGGTCCCTCTGCGCCGAGCCGGTCGCCGTCGAAGAGATAACCGACAGGATTGTGGACGAATACAATGTGGACAGGGCGGTTGCACAGGAGGACCTTGTATCGTTCCTGGTGAGAATGATAGATATCGGTGCGTTATCAAAACGGTGAGCAGGAGTATCTCTTGACTGAAAGAAAATCGCTTGTCGACCTGATGATGAAACGCAAGCAGGATGGCGAACTCATCCCGCTGACGGCCACGTTCGAGTTGACGCATGCCTGCAATCTGCGCTGCTGTCATTGCTATCTGGAGAACAGCCAGGGAAGTGAAGACGAACTGACGACCGACCAGTGGCTCTCATGTATCGACCAGGCGGTGGACCTGGGTGCTTATTTTGCCACCTTCACCGGCGGAGAGATTTTCTCGCGCCCTGATTTCCTCGATATCGCCCGCTACGCGCTGAAGCGCGGGGTCTTTTTTGCGCTGCAGACCAACGGGACGAGGATCGATGCGGAGATGGCGGATGTGGTCCGGGATCTCCATCCCACCAAAGTTGAGATCAGCCTGTACGGTGCAAGCGCCGAGGTCCATGATGGTATAACCGGTGTTCCCGGCTCATTCCGGAAATCGGTGAAAGCCATCGAGCTGCTCCGGAACCGTGATATCAAAGTGGGGGTCAAGACCACGGTCATGTCCATGAACAGGGACCAGGTACAGCCCATCAGGGAGATGGCGGCCGGCCTGGGAGCCTGGCTTTCCGCCGACCCGGTGGTCATGCCGGGCATCAAGGGCGGGGATGAGATCACCTCGTACCGCATGGATGATGACGAATACCGGGAATACATGATCTCCCAGGGGTGGGAACGCGCCACCGGCAAGGAAGTCGAGGACCTGGTCAGGGATAATGACAGGCCGGACCGCAGGGTGCTCTGTCCCTCGGCAAAAAAACGCTTCTCCGTGTCTGCCCGGGGGGAAGTGATTCCCTGTGTTATCTGGCGGCACAGTTGCGGCAACCTGAAGGAGCAGAGCCTGGAATCCATCTGGTTTGGCGAGACCATGACACGCTTCCGGGAGCTGGCGTTCGAGGACCTGGAGGCATGTGTCGGCTGCGAGACATACGAGAACTGCGTCCGCTGCGCCGGACTGGCGGAAATAGAGACCGGCGACTATCGTGGCTGTCCCTCGGAAAGCCGCCGCCTGAGCCGGATTCTAACGGAAATCAAGGATAAAACCAGAAGGAAGGGAGGTTAATAGGAAAACGCATAAATAGCTTGACAATCATTGATATTAAATGTATCGTTTAGTTGCAATTTTCACTAGTGTATAATTTACGTTTACATCAGGGGGAAGGGAGGGATGATTATGAAGAAGGAATATCAGGCACCTAGCCTCAAGTCAGTGAAGATCAATGAGCCTCTGGCCTATGCATGTAATGTTAATAATGCCAATTCCAACAGCGGAACATGGTCCGGGGTCAATCTGACGAGCGATATAAACTTGATCTGCGATTAATCTTTTTTAATAGGAATTGTTTGGAAGGCTCGTACCGCCTCAAGGGCGGGCGGGCCTTTCATGTTTAATGGATGTATTTCCGGGGGTGGGAGGTTTAACCAGGTTGGAGACAGAAATCGGTGAAGACGGCAGTCGCCTTCTTACGGCCGAACAGATAAACGATCTCTGGCGGGAGGGTCTCCGGCAGGGAAATCGCGTCAGCTTTCGGGTGGGCTCCGACAGCATGGCACCGTTGCTCCGGACCGGCGACCGCATCACGGTGCAGCCTTTTCCCGCAAATGAGAGGTTGCATAAGGGGGAAATAGTTCTCATCCGGACCAGTGAAGACTGGGTAGTGCATCGTATAATAGGTTTTTTTCGCAGGGGAGAAGAAATATATTATCGCCAGAAGGGGGATGCGGGTCATCACTCCGCAGCGGTGCCGGCCGCGGTTGTTGCCGCACGGGTCGTCCGGATAGAAAGGGCCGGCCGCGTCATAGACCTGAGTGGCAGGGGGTGGAGACTGAAGAACAGAATGATCGGGGTGTTTTTCTCTCTTCTGGATTCACTGCTGCGTTGGGGTAAGCGGCATCAGGGGGAGGGAACGAACAGCAGTCACGTTGTTATAAGAACTTGGGTCTCAGGGCTGTTCCGGAGATTCGAATCGCTGATAGCCTGGCTGGCCGCTAGGCTGAATTCCTCAAGTCACTGATGTTCTCAGTTCTCGGGCGGCGGGCCGGGGAAATAATACTGGCCACCACAGGTATCGCTGCAGCCGATGTACACGGTGGTCGTAAACCCGGTTACACCTGGCGGAATCAGGTACCTGACCAGGACCAGAGCTTGCTCTCCGGTATCGATATCCACCGGATCAGAAGGAAGACCTACCGCCATCACCCCGGAGCTGGCAGGCGATACCAATGCCTGGACGCCGACCGCGGTCGTCCCCGTCGCTGAATTCTTCAGGGTGAAGTTCACCGAGAGAATACCGCTGGTGTAGTCGCCGTACGAACCCCAGAAGGCAGTCCGCCATGGTATGGTCAATTCAGGACGTGAAGTCTGGAACTGCCATTCCCGGGTAATGATGTTGCCGGCGTAGTCGGCGGCGGTAAGCGAAACCGTGTGGTCGCCGTCGGCCACCACGCCTGGCTGATATGTTATCGCTGTATCGGTCAGGGACGCGTCACCGGTTACATCCATGCCATCGAACAGCAGGACCACTGATCCCGGGTCCAGGCCGGTTCGGTTATCGGAAAGGGTGGCCGAGATCGTCGGTGACGGGCATACTCCCGTTGAGTCTGCGGCCGGATTCAGCCCGCTGATGGCGGGAGGGGTGATATCCGGGACCGCGATCATCCAGATGTTGTAATCGCCGGCGGCGTTATCCTGCTCCCAGACGACCGTCTCCCGGTCCAGGGCGGGGCGGGCCTGGTTCGATGGGCCGGTGGCCAGGGGGCTTTCCTTTCCGGAGGTCAGATCCAGCATGAAAATATCCCAGTTGCCGTTACGGTAGTCCTCCCACACCACCAGGTCGCCGCTGATGCGGGGAGAGCTCTGGTAGGCGGTGTCGCTGGTAAGCGGCAGTTCGGCACCGCCTATGGCTTTCATATAGATGTCATACTGACCGTCCGCGTGTTCCTGCCAGACGACACGATTACCCGATATGTCGCTGACCATGTGTTCGCCGGGGCCGGCAACCAGCGGCTCGCCGTTGGGGATCGGATCATCGATGTCATTCATGTAGATGTCCCATTTGCCGTTGCGATTATCCTGCCATACTACCCGGCTGTTGCTGATGCGCGGCTGCCATTGGCTGGCGGGGTCGGTGCAGACAGGCTGGCTGGTTCTGGTGGCAAGGTCGATCACGTAGATGTCGTTACTGCCGCTGCTGTCATCGACATAGGCGACATGGGTGCCGCTTATGGAAGGAAGGCCCTGATTGCCGGGACCGGTGACCAGGGGCTGCTCCAGGCCCAGAACCAGGTCTTTCATGTAGAGATCGTTGTCGCCGGCGCGGTTGTCCTGCCAGACGACCACCAGGCCGCTGGTCACGGGAAGGTTCTGATAGGCGGGGGTGTCGGCGACGATAGCCTCGGAGCCGCTGGAGATATTATAGCGGTAGATGTCCCAGTTGCCGGCGCGAAGGTCTTTCCAGACGATGGTATTACCGGATATGTCAGGCCGGCCCTGGTTGGCGCTGCTGCTGGTGACCTGCACGGGCGTAGAAGCCAGAGCCAGGTTCTGGAATAACAGAAGCAGCGCGATCAGGATTCCCAAAAATGTGCTCATGAAGATTCGCATATTCCCCATACCCCTGAGGAAAGGCCCAACTGTTGAGTGGCGACCCTTCTCCGGTAACAGGCCTTATTGTACTGTGAAACTGTGGTGGAGTAAACGGCGGGAGTGATGTCTATGGATAGTTCTTCCCCAATCGGGCGGCGGTGGCAGCGACGCAATATCTCAGCTCTGCGGGTTTCACCACCACGGCCTCGCCCATATATTTCAGGATCTCCTCCGCCATCCAGGTCTGGGAGAAGTAGGGGATGGTGCTCACCAGCGAACCATCCTCCAGCTCGGTTGCCGCGGGCTCCTTTTCCATCACCAGCCGGGAGACGGCGGGGCTGAACCATACGGTGGCCGCATGGGGTGGTTCGGCCCCCGACGGCCAGCGCGGATTCTTGCGGTAACGGTCCAGGTCGATGCGGCGCGGCGTGAAGGTACGGTCCAGCAGGCGGGCGCCCTTTATCATCTCCAGCATGAAGGTCCGCTCCGCATCACGCTTATGGCACCACGCCACCAGGTACCAGTCTCCTTTGGCCCGGTTGAGCAGATAAGGCTCTATCACGCGGGGTTCGGGTTTGCTTTCATCGCGGCCCAGGTACTCGATCTCCACCAGGCGGTGATCGGACAGGCCCCGGTTGATGGCGCGGCAGGTTTCCAGGTCCTCGCCGCCGGCGCCGGCGACCGGGATGGTCTCCGATTCATCGATTCCGCCCGCGGCGGCCATTATCTTCTCCCGGGCCGACTGCAGCGAACTGTACAGACCCGCCATTACCTGGGCTCCCACCAGGTCGATGGCCAGCACCATGGCCCGCGCTTCACCCGGTGACAGCCGCACCGGCCTTTTCAGTACCTCGCCCTCGGGCCAGCCCTGGACGATCAGGTCCTCTCCTTTCACGTATGCCTCGACCAGGTAGCCACCGCCGCCGGTATTCACCAGGCGCAACAGGTCCATGGCCTGTTCCAGAGCCTGCCGGTCGAAACCGAGGTCGGAACATATCCGGCTGATGGGCAGTGTCGCCGTCTGTTCATCCCCCAGCCGGTCCAGCAGGTAGGCGACGGTCTGGGCCAGCAGGGGGAACCGTTCCGGTTCCACCTGGGGTTGGCGCGCATCGTCTTCATGACTGGCGGTTGCCACCGCTGTCTGTTCCGGGGCCACGCGGGGAAGCCGGGGAGCCGCTCCGGTATGGGCGGCAGCCACGTTCTCCAGCACCTGTTTCATGGTTTCCCTCAACTCTGCGGGGGCGGCCAGGACGGCGTCGTCCCTCAACCCCAGCACCAGGGAGCATAGCTGGTGTCCGTCCGCGTAATCGGTGCGGAAGCTGACACCGCCGCCGGCGGTCTCCTCCAGCTCGCCGCAGCGGGAGAGGTTGGCCAGCGCCCACCAGGCGCGGCGTGGTGAGATCTCGACCACGGCGCTGCCGCTGATCGTTCCCATCTGCCACGGTTCCTGGCGGGCATAGCGCCACAGGTCTAAAGCATCCGGCCTGTCGAAATCGTGTTCGGCGCCGGTGGCGTTGCGGATCTTTCCTTCAATGCGGCGCAGCTTGAAGACGCGGACAGCGTCGCGTTTGTGGCTGTATCCCACCAGGTACCAGTCACCCCTGGTCAGGAACATGCCATAGGGATCGACCCGGCGCTCCAGCGCCTGTCCGCTCCCCAGGCTGTGATAATCGAAAACGATGGTCTTGCGACGGGCGATGGCCTTTTCCATACGCGCCTGCCTGGCGGCGATGGTGGCATCGAAGCCGGAGGACAGCAGGTTCACCGAGATGCAGCCGGTAACCTCGTCGTCCAGGGTGTTGCCACTGCCCAGCGCCAGACTCTGCAACGCCAGCCGGAACAGGCGGCTGTAGGCGAACTGTCCGTCCAGCAGGCAGAGACAGGTATGCAGCGCCGCCAGCTCTTCCGGTGAGAACCGGACCGGCGGCAGATAGAAATTCTCCTGCGGCAGCCAGTAAGTGTCGCCTTCGCCCAGCTCGCTGGGCCCGCTCTCTATCCTGATGCCCAGCTCGGCCAGCTCGGCGCGATCGGCATAGAAACGGCGGGCGAAGGCCTCGTCGGTCTGAGACTCGTCGCCGTAACCCTCAACATCCCAGCGGATGGTGGGCGCGTCCACCTTCCTGCCCCTTTTGGACATCAGGTACGCAACCAGCGACAACTGGCGGATCATCTTGTCCGTATCCCGGGGAACGGGCCCCACCATACCCATGAACCTTCCTTCTGTCCGGTTGACAATATATTATGCGTATATGATTCTAACGCCTTGGCGGCCGCAAAAAAAGCAGGGGGACGGCAGCGGCTCCGGCCAACAAACGGCGCAAAGCAGGAAGGAATAAAGGATGAAACTTACTTCATTGCTGTACCGGCTGGCCCGGTCATCCCGCGATGCCCGGGTCGTCTCTTCCGGCAGCCCCGGGAAGATGGCCCGGCGGGCCAGGAACAAGATATTGGGCCGCTCCCTGGTGCGGCGCCTTTTCCGTTGGTAGATACAGCGGGTAGACAGCTCTTTTTTCAATCTACGGGGAGGTTGGATGGCACTTAGATTGATCTGCGGTCCGGCGGGGTCGGGCAAGACCCGCGAGGCCGTACGGGTCTTTCTGGCTGCCGCTTCCCGGGGTTCGAACCCGGTTCTCATCGCACCCACCCTTCCCGACGCCAGGCATTTTGAGCGGCACATCCTGCGCCGGCTTCAGGACGGTGGTGCCGGCGTTCTCACCGGCGGCCGGGTGCGTACCTTCGATCAATTGTGCCGCCAGCTGGTGGAAGCGGCCGAGCCCGGCGCGGAGTTGCTGGGCTCCGGTGAACGACAGCTCCTGATCCATGCCCTGGTGGAGGGTGAGGAGCTCGGGAGGCTGCAGCCGTCATCCGGGTTCGACGGCTTCGCCACCGCCCTCGCCGGCCTGATCGCCGAGCTGGAGATGCTGGGCATCGAGCCCGGGGAGATGGGCAAACAGCTCAGCCGCTGGACCGGCGGCAACAGGTGGCGTCAGGGGCTGGTCCAGGACCTGTTCCTGCTGTATGAAGCCTACCAGGCCGCCCTGCGCCAGAGAGGTGTATATGATTCCGAACTTTTCCAGCGTCGGGGGCTGGAGCTGGTGGAGGAAGGGACAGTGACGGTCCCCCAGGTGATCATCCTGGATGGCTTCCGGGACTTCACGCCGCTGCAGCACCAATTGATCAGGAAGCTGGCGGATGTCGCGGATGTGACGGTGACGCTACCGTTCCAGGAGGGAAACGAAGCATACCGGGCTCCCGGTTACCACCGGGAGCAGCTGGCCGAGCTGGGCGAGGTCAGCAGTCTGGAGCCGGACGCTGATGGCGACGTGGCGCCGGCCCTCCGGCATCTGGCGGATAATCTTTTCCGGTACGGCCCGGCGCCGGGGACGGCCGCCCGCGAGATCGATGCCGGAGGGGCGGTGGTGCCGCTGGCGGCGGCGGGAACGCGGGGACAGGCGGAGCTGGTGGCGGCCGAGATACTGAGGCTTTGGCGTGAGGGAGGGAGCCTGGATGAGATCGCCGTGGTGTTCAGGAGCTCCGGCAGGGACATGCTGGCGACGGCGGCCGTCCTGGACGAGTTCGGGGTTCCCTATGATATGCCCGTGCCGGTGCCCCTGAAGGCGACCGTTGTGGGCAAGGCCGCCCTGGCGCTGCTGGATTTCTCCCATGACGGCGACGCCGGGAGCCTGCTTGCCTACCTGCGCAGTCCCCTGTCTTTGGCGCCGCCGGATATGGTGGATGAGTTCGACCGCCGGGTCAGGCTGAGGGGCACGGTCGAACCCGGGGCCCTGCTCCAGCTATGGAAGAAGTCGGGTGGCCGTGACACGAAAGACCTTCGCGGCCTGCGGGACGCCGCCGCCACGGGACTGCAGCCGCTGGCGGCGGTACTGTGCCGCCTGCTGGAAGGCATGGTCCGTGCCGGGATGAACGACTCGATCCGGCCGGCCGGCCGGTTCGACAGCGACCTGCTGGCTCTGGATTGCTTGATGGCGCTATGCACGCAGGCGGCCTCGGTCCACGGCACCGCCGCCGCTATCCATACCGGGAAAAGTGCCGCCGGCGGCAACGGCGCCGGCTTCCTGCGGCGGGGGATAAGGACGGCGGAGTTCCGCCTTCCCAGCCTGACCAGGCGTGGCTGCGTGCGGCTGCTGGACCCTCACCGCCTGCTGAACCAGCGCTTCGACACGGTGTTCGTCTGCGGGCTGCTGGAGAAGCGTTTCCCCAGTCTGGGCCGCGAGGACGCCTTCTTCTCCGATGAGGACCGGCGCGAACTGGCCGCCGGGTTCGGTCTTTCCCTGGACAGTCACCAACGCCGCCTGGACGAGGAGCGGTTCCTTTTCCACCGCACGGTTACCCGGGCCAGGAGGCGTCTGTATCTCTGCTACCCCTACTGCGACAGCGAGGGCAGGCCCACCATCAGGTCCCTGTTCGTGGACGACGCGCTGGAACTGTTCGCAGAGGGGTCGCTCCAGCCGGTCAAGCGCAGCATCAGCGAGGTGGAATTCAGGCCCTCCCTGGCTCCCACTCCCACCCGGGCTCTGCGTTCCCTGGCCCTGCTCCACGAGAGTAGAGACCCGGACTCGGCAGCAAGCCTGGCCGCCGTGGCGGAGCCTGTCGGCCTGGCGCCGCGTCTCAAGGCTTGCCTGGCTGCGGCTCCGGACCGCCGGCCTGTCATCGGCGATACCCGCGTGCTGTCACGCTTTGCCGCCATGGATCTGTTCAGCGTAACCGGGCTGCAGCGATACCTGGGCTGTCCTTTCCGCTTCTTTGTGGAGGACCTGCTGCAGCCGGTCGACATGCAGCCGGTGGCTTACCCCCTTCGCCGAGGTCAGCTCATCCACCAGATCCTCTGCAGGCTGGGGGAGCTGTTGATGAAGACGGGGATCAGCCTGCCCCAGGCGGATGAAGTCCAGCTTGAGGAGATAAGGAACCAGCTGAAACGCATCATCCGGGAGCAGTTCGCGGGTATGGAGCCGGACCTGGAAACAACCATACTCAGGGCGGAGCTGACCGTTCACCTCAATCGCTTCATCGACAGGGAGGTCAAGTGTGGCCGGAAACTGAAGTATTTTGATTTTGAAGCCGGCTTCGGTGCCGGCCGCGGCGACTGTGGTGGCAGGAGCGCCACCGAGGCCATGCTCAATTTCGGTGACTTTCGCCTGCGGGGCCGGCTGGATCGCATCGACTGGTTCGATAATGACCAGAGCCCGAACCCGAATACGGGCATGGTTATCGATTACAAGACGGGCAGCGTGACCCACCTTAAGGATTTCGCTGATAAAAAGGAGATCCAGATACCCCTTTATATGATGGCGCTCCGGGACATCTTCGGTCTGGAGCCCATCGCCGGGGAGTACTGTTCCATCCGCAAGCAGGAGCGGGGGGGCCTGTATCTCGAGGAATACCGGAAACTGCTGGGTGACTGTTCCGGAGAGGTGAACGAAAAGGACTTCGTGGACCGGGAGACCTTCGAAAGGGAGCTGGCCGCCGCCGGCGACTTGGCTGTCGCGGCGGTCGCCGAGATTCGCGGTGGGGTTATCCCCGCGAAGCCGGTGGATGAGAAATACGATTGTGAATATTGCGGTTTCGGCGGCATATGCCGTTATTCGGGGGATGGGACCGGCGGGGTGAACGCTCATGGATGATTTCTCTCCTACCGCCGCGCAACGTCTGGCTATAGCCGAGCTGGAGAAGCCGCTGTTCGTGGCCGCCGGCGCCGGCTCCGGCAAGACCGGCGTGGTCACCCGCCGCTTCGTCCACGCCATCAGCAGCGGCTATGCCCGGGTGGATGAGATACTGACCATCACCTTCACCAAGAAGGCCGCCGCCGAGATGATGGGCCGTATCCGGGAGCTGTTGCGCGAACGCTGGGTCCTGGACGGCCGGCCGGATGAAAAACAGCTGGAAAGGATGGCTGCCGCCTATCGCGATATCGAACGCGCCCACATCAGCACCATCGACAGCTTCTGCGCCTCGTTGCTCAGAGCCAACGCCCTGGCCGCCGGTATCGACCCGGATTTCATCGCCGCCGACGAAGTGCAGACGGACAGCATCAGGGAGGAAGCCTTCAATACCGCCCTCCGGCGCCTGGTGGAAGAGCACGGAACGGCGGCGGTGAAGCTTATCGCCGCCTATGATCCGGGTTTGCGCGGCGAACTGTTGAAGAACGTCACCGGGGCCTACGAGACCCTGCGCAGCCAGGGAGGCGAGCCGCGTCTGCCGCTGCCGGAGCCGCCGCCGGACCCGGTTCCGGCGGCCGAAGAAGTGAGGCGAGCCATAGCCGCCGCCCGTGAAGCGGTACGAAGCCTGGACAAGGCGACCGGCACCATGCTCGGGGGCCTGGAAAGCCTGGAGGTTCTGGAGGCGGCACTGGCCGCCGGCGGCAGCGACAGCCTGCGGCTGGCCGAAAAGGGGATGCCCAGGGGTAACTTCACTTCGGTCAAGCCGGAGTTCGATGCAGTCAAGGCCGCGGTGGCCGGTTATTGCAATGTGGTTCGCTCCCAGGCGGCCATGGAGACCCTGGGCCTGCTCGACCGGCTGCTGGTGCTGTTCAGCGGTGAGTACCAGTCGCTCAAACACCAGCGGGGCTTGCTGGATTTCGGCGACCTCCCGATCATGGTCAGGGATCTGCTTAAGGGCAACCGGCACATCCGCAATCGTGTTGCCGCTCGCTTCCGGCTGATCATGGTGGACGAGTTCCAGGATACCAACCCGCTGCAGCACGAGATCATCAGCATGATATCCGGGGAGGACAACCTGTTCGTCGTCGGCGACGAGAGCCAGTCCATCTACGGCTTCCGCCATGCCGAGGTGGAGCTGTTCCGGGAACAAAAGGAAAAGGCGGCAGCCGCCGGGACCCTGGTGTCCCTGGCGGAGAACTTCCGCAGCCAGTCAGAGATCCTGGACTTTGTCGACCACATCTTCGGCCGCGATGACATGCTCGGCGATGGCTACCTCAAGCTCGAACCTTTCGCGGCGCATGACGGCAGGGAAGAAGACTGCCGCGTGGAGCTCCTGCTGGTGGACGAGGGCTGCAATAACAAGGAAACGGGGACAAAGAAGCTGAAGATTGAACCCGCCGTCAGGGCCGAAGCCCAGCTGATAGCCGAACGGCTCAGAAAGATATTTGATGAACCGGATGAAGCCAGGCGCTATGGCCCCGGCGATACAGCCCTGCTGGTCAGGAATGCGAAACGCGCTGAGGTCTACCGGGATGCGCTGATGAACAGCGGCATCGACAGCTACCTCAGTGTGGGGAGCAAATACTTCGGGAAGCTGGAACTGGGGGACGTGCTCAATATGTTGAAGGTGATCGTGAACCCCCTGGACGATGTGGCGCTTATGGCTGTGCTGCGCTCGCCCACGGTCCGGCTCGATGAAGACGAGCTGTTCCTGCTCAGGCAGGCTGCGGGGCCGGGAGGACGCCGGGGGCGGCCGCTATGGCGGGTCATCCAGCGACTGTCCGGCGATGAAGGCGGAGCGGCGGACCTCGACGACGGCAGCCGCGGGAAGCTGGCGGCCTTCGGTGACGGCCTCGCAGAGTTGAGGCGGGCGGCCGGACGGGAGCCACTGGGCGTGCTGGTCAGGCGGGTGATCGATTTCTCCGACCTGGCCGCGAAGGCGGCGGTGGGACCCACCGGCAAGCAGGGGCTGGCGAACCTCAACAAACTGCAGGATCTGGCCGCTGATTTCCAGGAGGTCTGGGGTGACGACCTGCCCGGGTTCGTCCGCTTCCTGGAACGGCAGCGGGAGCGCAAGTCCCGGCAGGCGGAGGCTCCCGTGGAGGAGGAAGGCGTCCAGGCTGTACGAATCCTCACCATGCACGCGGCCAAGGGGCTGGAGTTCCCCCTGGTGGTGTTACCCAACCTGGGAGCCTATAAGAGTAATGATAGCCATGTGGTGTTGCTCGACCGCCAACGGCGGGGGCGCATCGGCCTCGACTACAAGGATGACGGCGGTCTTGGCGGCAAGACCTTCCAGTACGAGGTTCTGAAGGAAGAAGAATACCGGCGGAGCAGGCGCGAGGAGAAGAGGCTGGGCTATGTGGCCATGACGCGAGCCAGGAGCCACCTGATCCTCTCCGGCATCGCGCCGGCGGACAAGCCTCCCGGTGAAGGCAAGAAGAACAGCCCGGCGCTGGACTGGCTGAGGGATATCCTGGGACTTGTCCGGGAGCGGGACGGCACCCTGGGAGGCAGCGAATACCTGGATGTAAACGGCGTCAGGGTCAGCTTTCGTATCTGTACTGAGACGGAGCCCGCCCTGGAACGGTTCCGCAGGGCCTCATACGAACGGCGGCAGCGGCAACTGGAGCCCGTGAACCCGGAAATAGAGCGGATACCGCCGCCCGCCGGGTTCGTGCCTCCGAAGATATCCGCCTCGGCTCTCGATACGCTGGCCGCCTGCAGGCGGCGCTACTATTTCGAACAGGTGCTGCGCGCCGGTCATCTGTTGAACACCAGGGGCGCCGGTCCCCGTGCCACGGATCCTGCCGGCGGGGAGGGGCTTGAAGCCTGGCAGACGGGAACGCTGGTCCACGCTATCCTGGAGGAAGCGCCGATGCTGGACAGGATAGATGTGGAAGCCGTCACCGGCGAGGAGCTGGACAGGCTGGCGGGCCGGGTCCTGGAGCCCGGATGGCGGATCGGCATCGATGACCGGAAGAATATAGCGCGCCTGCTGGAGAACTTTGCCGCCTCACCGGCGGCCGCCAGGCTCATCGAGGCCGCCGCGGCCGGCAGGCTCCAGAGGGAGCTTCCCTTCTCCACCCTCCTGGGTGATACCATCCTGAACGGGACCATCGACGCCCTGGCGGTCAGCGATGACTCCGTGCTGGTGGTCGATTACAAGACGGGCGGACCGCTACCCGGAGGCCTGGAGGAGGCTGCCGGGCACTATCGCCTGCAGATAAGCGCCTACGCCCTGGCGGCCGGTCGCATGTTCCCGGAAAGTATGGTGGAGGTGGCGCTGGTGTTTCTGGACAGGTCCGGAGCGGAAACCGCCGCCGGTTACCGGCCCGAAGATCTCTCGGGACTGGAGTCGGACTTGGCGGCGCTGGTGGCATCGATGGAAGGCTCCACCTTCCCGCCGCTGGCCGCTTTCGATAAATATTACTGCACCTGGTGCCCCGGCGGGCCCAACGGTGCCCGGCTGTGCGCTGCCGGCGGGCATGGCGGGGCCGGCAGCCGGTAGCCCGGCGCTCATCCTGCCGTAAAGGGTTTCTTTGCTTCCGGTGTAAACTGTTTGTTACCAATCCAAAACGGGCATTGAATGATACCTGTCGACGCCCGTCCTGTTTTAGTTCGGGGGGCAACCTGCCGATTGGCGCATCACCAACAGTCCACCGGGAGCACCCGGGACATACGGTGAGGTGACTGGAGCCAGTACATGGACAGCCACAAACAGAGATCTGAAGATAGTGTAAGGGCGGTGTCCGGGAAAGAATCGGATGAACAGGCAGCAAGGCTGATGGCCGCCGCGGTGGACAATGCCATGGACGGTGTCATCGTCTCCCGCCTCAACGGTGATATCATCTCCGTCAACCGTTCCGGCGCCAGGATGCTGGGCGCGGACGCGGCCAGCCTCACCGGTCGCAACATGGAAGAGTTCTGGTCGAAGCTGAACCCGGATCACCTGCGGGAGGAGGTTTACAGGGCGACGTTGAGAGGTGGCTGGGAGGGAGAGCTGACCTACTGCAACAGCGACGGCAGTGATTTCCCCGCCTACGTTTCCTCCGCGGCTGTCAGAGGTTCTGACGGCCGGCTGACGGCCATGGTCGGTATCTTTCACGATATCTCTGAGGAAAAACGCATGACCACGGAGATACTCAGGCGCAATCGTGAACTGGCGGTGCTCAACGCGGTGACCACCACCAGTACCAAGTCACTGGACCTGGAAAGCATTCTGGCGGACTGTATCGATACGGTGGTAAAGACCATGAACTACGATGCCGGGATGATATACATGAAAGAGGCTCAGGGTGGTGGCGTAGTCTGTCGGGCTCACGTAGGCGTGCCGGAAGAAGCAGCAGCGCGTAGCGGCACCCTGGGTGCAGATTATGCGGAACAGGTCATCTGCAGGCGACAGGCCCGATTCATGGAGGACGCCGACCTGTGGTTTGCGGAAACCGGTGCGGTAACTGAAACGCCATGGTTCGCCTCTACCGCCAGCATCCCCATCGTCTCCAAGGACAGGTGTGTGGGCGTGGTGGCCGTGTTCACCTGCGAGACTCACGGTTTCGATGAGCTGGAGCGGTCGCTGCTGGAGGCGGTGGCCAGGAGTATCGGTGTCGCCATCGATAACGCCCGTCTGTTCGACGATGTCGCCAGGGGCAAGGCCGAGTGGGAAGCAACCTTTGACGCCATGACCAACGGTGTTTCCATCCACGACCGCGATTACACCATCCTCAGGGCCAACCGGAACCTGGCGAAGATGTTTGGAACCACCACCGCGGAGCTGGTGGGGAGGAAATGCTACGAAGTGTTCCATGACGGGAACGCTCCCATCAAGGGATGTCCCCAGCGCAGGGCCTGCTTGTCGAGGAAGAACGCCACCGTCACTCTCTTTGAGTCCTCGCTGGACGTTATGCTCAACATCTCCGTCGACCCCATTTTCGACAGAGACGGCAACGTCATCGGCACGGTCCATGATGTGCGCGACATCACCGAACAGGAGCAGCTGCGCGAACAGCTATCCCGGTCGGAGCGGCTGCGCGCCCTGGGCGAACTGGCCGGCGGTGTCGCCCATGACTTCAATAACTACCTCACGGTCATTCTGGGGAATACCCAGCTGTTACTCGCGGACAGTAATGACAACAGCGACGATGACCGGCGCGAGTCTCTCCGGACCATCGAACGGGCGGCCACCGATGCGGCGGAGACCGTGCGGCGCATCCAGGAATTCACCCGGGTTCGCACCGCCCGCAGCTTCACCATGGTGGATATCAACGGTGTCATCGCCGACGCGATGGATGTGAGCCGGCCGCGCTGGAAGGACGAAGCGCTGGCCCGGGGGGTGGAGATTGAGATGCTCAACAGCCCGGGGGATGTGCCGCTGGTGAACGCCAACTCGTCGGAACTGGGCGAGGTGTTCATGAACCTGATAATCAACGCCGCCGACGCTCTGGAGCAGGGGGGTGCCATCGAGATCGAGAGCCGGGCCCGCGGCCACTGGGTCGAGGTGACGGTAGCCGACAACGGTGAGGGGATGGAGGAAGAGGTGATGCGGCGCATCTTCGATCCGTTCTACACGACCAAGGGGGCCGCCGGCGTGGGGTTGGGCCTGAGCGTCACCTATGGCATCATCAACCGGCACGGAGGTGAGATCTCGGTGGAGAGTAGCCCGGGAAAAGGGACGACCTTCTGCGTCCGCCTGCCGATGGCGACGGTGGCGGACCTGGAGAAAGCATCCGTAGAGGAACCGCATGTGGATACGGAGATGAGGGCAAGGGTGCTGATCATCGATGACATCGAGATGATCCGCACGCTGCTCCAGGGCGTACTGGAAGGCATGGGCCATACGGTTGAAGCGGCCGGCTCGGGAAGCAGCGGTATAGAGATCTTCGATCGGCAACTTGCTGTCGGCGAACCGTTCGATCTGGTGATGACCGACCTGGGGATGCCGGAGATGTCCGGCTGGGAGGTAGTCGAAGAGATCAAGAGACTGAGTCCGCGGACACCGGTGGCCATGATCACTGGCTGGGGCGACCAGCTGGATCGTGACCGGATGACGGCCAGCCAGGTCGATCATGTTATAGCCAAACCCTTCAGCGTGGAGGAAGTCCGGCGCCTGGTGGCGAAAACCCTGACCGGTCCGGCCCTCACCTGAGGCCGGTGGATTCCCGGCGGTCCGGTCCTGACCGGTCCGGCTGATGTAAGGAAGGATACCAATTGCTGAGGATCGGCTTCGACGCGCGCATGATAGCCTGGAAGGGAGTGGGCACCTACTCCCGCAATCTGCTCAAGCAGTTCGCGCAGGTGCCCGATCTGGAGGTGGTCTGTTTCTGCAACGACCGGACCGCGGACCTGTTGCCCGCGGGCGCCAGATTCTCCCGGGTCTGGCTCAACGAGGAGATAATCTCGCCGCGCAATCTGGGCAGAGTCGGCAAGGTGGTCAACCAGGCCGGCTGCGCCCTGTTCCACACGCCCTATGTGGTGGCTCCCTCCAACCTGGAATGCCCGCTGCTGGTCACGGCTCACGATATCATCCCGCTGCTGTTCCCCAAATCCATCCCCAGCTTCCGCACCCGGCGCGCCTACAAGGGCCTGCTGGCGGACGCCGTACAGAAGGCGGACCATATCGTCACCGTATCCACCGTCTCCCAGTCATACCTCCTGGCCAACTTCAACCTGCCTCTGTCCAGGGTCTCGGTGATACTGGACGGCGTGGGCCGCGAGTTCGGACCGCGGGAAGAGGAGGAGTGCCGCAAGGTTACCGGGAGGTACGGTATCAGGCGGCCGTTCATCCTCTGGCTGGGGGAGTTCTCCGCCCACAAGAACGTGGCGGCGCTGGTGGGCGCCTTCGCCTCGTTGCCCTCCAGGCTGAGGATGCAGTACACGCTGGTGCTGGCGGGCGACAAGGGGGAGGGATGGGAAGACGTGAGGAGGGAGACGGAACGGCGTGACG
>BDUA01000017.1 GCA_002897715.1 bacterium BMS3Abin01 | reverse complement strand
CCCTGTAACACGAAGCCGGCCTCTCCGTCGTCAGTCGCTACATACTGATTGTTGATATACGTGTCGATGGCGCCGGCGACGGTGGCCCACTCGGTGGGATCCATCGCGTTTGCCTTCTGAGTTGCGCTGGTTGCGGTCAACAGCAACCCCGCGAGTAGCAAGACGCCGAGAGCGATGATGGCTACCCTGAGCGTCAGCTTTGAACTTAAAGACATCTTCTTCCTCCTTTTAGCCTATCTTGAAATTAATGGAAATAATCGGCGTTGGTCTGTCGCCGATGTTGCTTGGGCCTGTTGGGACAGGCACTCACAAGACCCCCCTACTACGGTGAGGGTTATCATGCCCTGCACCGGTAAACGGTTAAGACGGGAACACTCCCGGGCGGGAGCATCAAGGTTGATTTTCAGAGAAGAGAAACACGCAGGTGCATCGGCGACATCGATCAGCTTTTCCGTTCTTTGCACTATTCCCCTCATCCCATGGGAGTTACCCCAAATAGTAGATATCCAGTAGTGTAGGTATTCTAATGGATTTTCAGTATATCCCTCAATGAGCCGGAGTACATGATGTTAATGAATCAATAATAACATATTGATGATGAGATTGAATCATATACATGGGAAATCCGCCTTGGGATAAGGTGGCTCAGGGGGGGTCTATACAGGAAGTTCAGGCGCGACGTGGGAAGACGCAGGGGAGTGGCTCATCCTGCATCGCCGCCGGAGTTGAACCCTTTTCATATGGTCCGCGTCAGATAATCCATACACGTTGGCGGACGGCGTGGGGCAGGCGGCAGTAAAGAAATGAAACGGAGGCGCGACATGAAATCAGGATGGCAACCGTTCGGAAGCGGCATGCAGGTTCCTGCGCCGGAACGGCATCGACAACGTATTCAACCTCTCGGGCGGCATCAACGCCTGGGCCGGGGCGAACGGCGAACTGGAGCAGTGATTCTGCTACCATAGGGGCGCATGAACAGAAAATGCGCTCATGTTTCCACCATCATTACTGTATATGCCGTTATCGTACTGGTGACTACGACCCTCCTTTTGCCTGGCTGCGTCGAGCAGCATTCCGGTGAACGGGCCAGGGACATCCCCACGGCGCTGGGCCTGGCCTCCACGGGCATCGTCCTGTCGCCGTCCCTGGAGCGTGAGGGCCTCATGAAGAGGATGTCACGAATCCTCGCCGGGGCCGGCGGCGATTATGGAGTGTATATCTGTGAACTGGATACAGGGGACAGCTTCGGCTTCAACCAGCACAGGCCCTTCGAGGCGGCCAGCACCGTCAAGATACCGATCATGATGATGCTCTATGGTGAACTGGAGGCCGGTAACATCGGGCGCGACGAGGTCATGACCTACCTCTGGTCCGATTACGAGGGCGGCACCGGCAGCATCCAGGCCCAGGGCCCCGGGACCACCTGGACTATCGGCGAGCTGGCCACCAGGATGATGAAGGAAAGTGACAACGTGGCCAAGAACATGTTACTCAGGCGGCTGGGTTATGGTGCTGTGGAGCGGTATGCCCATGACCAGGGGGCCGGCAGTTTCGACCTGTACAACAATCGGATCACTCCGGCGGACATGGGACTGCTTCTGAAGAGATTGTACAGCGGCCGGGTGGCCGGGCCGCAGCTTACGGGCGAGATGCTGTCGCTGATGACCGGCACCACCGATGAGGACCGCCTGCCCCGCTATCTGTCCGGGAATATCAGTGTGGCGCACAAGATCGGCACCATGGACGACACCATCATCGACGTGGGTATCGTCCGGGGGGCGGGGGCGCCCTTCATTATCTGTGTCTACAGCGATATGGTGGGCAGTGAGGCGGAGGCGGAAGATATCATCGGCAGGCTGGCATGGCAGGCGGCCGAATACGAATTCTGGCGTGCCTGTTCCGAGGGACTTTTTCAGGGCCCCTGCCTGTGATATCTTAGGCCCGGTCCGCTCAAGTTTCGACACCGGAGGCAATCTGGCTACAGCAGCAAACGTCCTGTCTGCACTGAGGATTGCCGCGGCGCCGGTCGTTTTTCTTCTGATAATCCGTTCCGGTGACGGCTCCAGCGCGGCGGCGGCGCTGGTGTTCCTGACGGCGGCCTTCACTGACTTCCTTGATGGGCAGCTGGCCCGCAGGACCGCCACCGTCACCAGTATGGGCAGGATATTGGACCCGCTGGCCGACAGGGTCCTCATCGGCTCGGTGGTTATCGCCCTGGCGGTAGTGGGAGCGCTGCCGGCGCTGGGCGTGGCGCTGGTGGTGGCGCGGGATATTATTCTTGTTTTCGGGTATAAGTTTCTGGAAAGGAACGGCATCAGTGTCAGTGTCTTCTGGCTGGGCAAGTCCTACACGGCTGTCTTCATGGCAGCCATCATGGCCATCATGGCCGGAGTCAGGGTGGCGGGCGGGAATTTCGGCCTCTGGCTTTTCTGGATAGCTGTCGCCGGTTCCCTGGCATCCGGCATCATCTATGTTATCCGGGGCCTGAACCTGCTAAGGGCGGCGGCTGCCGGAAAGTGACAGGGAAGTACGGTCAGGCGTGTAAGCCAAACAGGTTATAATCACTGATGACGCGCGAAAGCTTTCAGACCACGAAAGGGGACCTATGAAGGCCGTAGTCATGGCAGGCGGCGAAGGTACCAGGCTAAGGCCTCTCACCAGTAATCAGCCCAAACCGATGGTACCCATCGTCAACAAGCCCTGCATGGAGCATATTATCGAGCTCCTGGCAAAACATGGCTTTACCGATGTGGTGGCCACTGTCGCCTTCCTGCCGCAAAACATCCGGGGTTATTTCGGTGACGGTTCCTCGCTGGGCGTGAACCTTACCTACTCGGTTGAGGAAACACCGCTGGGAACGGCCGGCAGCGTGCGCAATGCCGCCGAATATCTGGACGAGACCTTCATGGTCATCAGCGGTGACGCTCTCACAGATTTCGATCTCACCGGGATCCTCGATTTTCACAAGAGCAAGGAATCGCTGGTCACCATCGCCCTGATGAGTGTGGAGAACCCCCTGGAGTTCGGGGTGGTTATCATCGACGACGATAACCATATCCAGCGTTTCCTGGAGAAGCCGGGCTGGGGCCAGGTTTTCAGTGACTACGTCAACACCGGCATCTATGTGCTGGAGCCGGAGATATTCGACCATATCCCCGTGGACACCAAATATGACTTCAGCCAGCAGTTGTTCCCCGAAATGCTGGAGCAGGGGAGGCCCATGTACGGATACCCCTGCGAGGGATACTGGCAGGATATCGGTAATACCAACCAGTTCCTGCGGGCGAACCACGATGCCCTGGAGGGAAAGGTGCAGGTCAATATTCCCGGTATCAGGTTGAAAGAGAACATATTCATCGGCGACAAGACCAACCTGGACAGTATCGACAATATCCGCGGACCGGCACTCATCGGCAATTACGGCAAAATCAGCCCGGGCGCCAAGATCCAGCCCTATTCCATTCTGGGCAACAATGTCGTCGTCGAGGATAACGCCGAGACGGATCACTGCGTCATCGACGCCAATACCTACATCGGCGCCGGCGCCAAAGTGAGCGGCTGTATTATCGGCAAGAACTGCGACATCAAGGCCAGCGCCACCGTATCGCCCAACGCCGCCGTAGGCGACGAGTGCAGCATCGGCGAGCACAGCATGATCTCCAACAACGTTAAGATCTACCCTTTCAAGGTGATCGAGGCGGGCGCTCACGTCTTCTCCAGCATCATCTGGGAGTGGCGGGCGCTGAGCATGCTGTTCGGCAAGGACGGCGTCTCCGGTCTGGTGAACGTGGATATCACCGCGGAGCTGGCCCTCAAGCTGGCCATGGCCTACGGGACTACGCTCAACAAGGGCGCCCAGGTATGCTGCAGCCGCGACGAGCACCCGGCGTCGCGCATGATAAAGCGGGCGATCATGACCGGACTCAACTCCACCGGCGTCAACGTGCGGGACCTGAGGGTGACGCCGGCTTCGGTAAACCGTTTCGAGCTCCAGAGCGGTAACGCCGTGGGTGGCATCCATGTACGGGTGTCCGCCTGGCATCCCGAGGTGATGCAGATACTGTTCTTCGAGCCGCCGGGGAATGTCATCTCCGAGGCCAGCGAAAGGGACATCGAGAAGTATTACAACCGCCATGACTACCGCCGCGCCTTCTACAACGAGATAGGTCAGATCTTCTATCCGGCGCGCACCGTGGAATCTTATATCCAGGGGCTGTTATCCAACTGGGACGTGGAGAAGATCCACGCGCGCAATTTCCGCTTCGTGCTGGACTTCAGCTACAGCAGCGCCTCGCTCATCGCCAACCGGCTTCTTTCCAAACTGGGAGCGGAGATAATCGCGCTGAACTCCTTCCTCGACGAGGACAAAACCGCCATCGCCGCGCCGCTGCTGGAGACCGATTCATCGCGAATACAGAAGCTGGTGGAATCCGCCGGCGCTGACCTGGGCATCACCATCGATAACGCCGCCGAGAAGATATTCCTGGTGGACGAGGCCGGAAATGATCTGCCGCCGGAAAAGACACTGTTTCTGTTGATCAGGCTCATGGCGCACAGCAAGGGACAGGGAAAGATAGCGGTGCCGCTGACCATCTCGCGGCTGGCCGAGGAGCTGGTCGCCGGCACGGGTTGCGAGATTCTCAGGACCAAGGTCTCACAGGCGGCCATAACCGAAGCATCCATGGAGCCGGGGGTGATATTCGCCGGCGCCGGTGGGGGCGACTACATCTTTCCCGAGTTCCTGCCGGCCCATGATGCCTTGATGAGCATGGGCAAGGTGCTGGAACTGCTGGCCCTTTCAGGCAAGCCCATCTCCGAGCTGATGGCGGAGATACCCGAGACGACGCTGCTGCACCATGCCAAGAGCTGTCCCTGGTCACTGAAGGGGGTGGCCATGAGGGAGATATCGGAAAGTGTGGAGGGAGATAATGAGGTCAGCCGGCTGGACGGCATCAAGGTCTTCCATAAAGAGGGATGGGCGCAGGTGCTGCCGTCCCCGGACGAACCCCTGTTCGAGATCTACGCCGAGGGCGATACTCCCGAGGATTCAGAGGCTCTGCTGGAGCGCTACTCCGCCAAGCTGGACGAGATAATAGCCACTCATGAAAAAGAGGGCTAGGCTCGACATCCACGTCCATACCAGTCCCGGCAGCGGATGTTCCTCCCTGGGCGTGGAATCCTACCTGCGGGCCATGGAGATGCTGGGCGTGAGCACTGTCTGTGTCACCAACCATGGAGATATGGCGGATTACCGGCGCCTGGTCCGCCTGGCGCCCGCCGGGACCACGGTGACTCCCGGCGTGGAGATATCCTCGCCCGAGGGGGACTTCCTGCTATTCTCCGCCGATATCGCCTTTCTGGAGACACTGTCGCCGGTGCAGGACCTGCCGGCGCGCCGGGACCGGCCGGCAGGGACGGCGGTGGTATGGGCCCATCCCTTCGCCGGCATCCGCGGCGGCCTGGCGGTGACGGACAGTCACGTGCAGGGCGTGGCCGGCAGGGTAGACGGCATCGAAGTCTTCAACGGCAACTGGCCCGATGCCCAGGCCAGCGGGCGCGCGGAGGAGATCGCCGCCCATTACGGTCTGGCCCGGCTGGGCGGCAGCGACAGCCATCGGCGGCGGCAGTTGTTCCGCTGCTGGACCGAGGTGGAAGAGGGGACCCTGGCGGAGGCGATACTGCGCCGGAAGACATCGGCGCGAAGGGGGCAGCAGTAGTTTAATCGCCGACCCTGGCGATGACCTGTTTGCTGACGTTGCGCAGCGCCTCGAACACGCCTTCGCCGGTCAGGGCGCATGTCTCGAACGCGGGAGCATTGGTCTGGTTGAGCAGTTCGTCCAGGTCCGAGGCGGGGAATTTATCGGTCAGGTCCCGCTTGTTGTATTGCAGTACCAATCCCAGGTCCAGAGGGCTATCCCCCTGTCCTTCCAGGTTCTCCCACATATTCAGGTAGCTCTCCACGTTGTCGTCCAGGCGGTTGATCTGCGAGTCTACAACAAACACGATACCGTCCACGCCCTGGATGACCAGTTTCCGGCTGGCGTTGTACTGGCGCTGGCCCGGGACGGTGTACAGGTGAAAGCGGGTATTGAGGCCCCGGACCTTGCCCAGCGTCAGCGGCAGGAAATCGAAGTACAGGGTGCGTTCCTCCTCGGTGGCGATGGACACCAGTTTTCCCCTGACTTCGGGGTTGATCTTCTTGTAGATATACTGCACGCTGGTGGTCTTGCCGCCGAGGCCGCATCCGTAATAGACGATCTTGTAGTTTATCTCGCCGGCGGCGAGGTTAATCAGTGCCATCTTCAGATGCTCCCTCTGCGTGTAACATCCTGTCCACGGCGGCCCCGGCCGATTCGGTGTATCGCCCATCACTCCTCCGGGGGCCCTGCTTGTCATCATATCGTGTTATGGCGTCAGACAGCGCACCGATGGCGCGGTTGGTAAGGACGCGGACCTTGCCGATACTGGCTACCCGACGAAAGCATACTACCAACAGCACGTTATCGGAAACCTGGGCGATATGCACGTTCAGCCGCTTGCCCTCGTTGAACATCATGGTGAAATCGGAATCAGTCAGAAGCCGCGCCAGCTGACGCGTAGCGGCGTAGGAACTGGCCGCCAGCGAAGCCACCGCGTCCGTATCGACGAAGCCGGGAGAGGCCAGGGAGAGGATGGAATGGCCGTTGGTGGATACCAGCCCCAGATAATCGGGTGATATTGCCTCCCTCAGCTGCTGGAGTATATGCTGAGCCATCTTGAACTGATATTCGTTTACTGTCTGTTTTTGGCTCACGGCAACATGGGTAGATTGATAATATGGGCTCGAACTTGTCGTTTCCGGAACATCGGCCGATAAAACAAAAAGCCTTGCCGGCCGGGGCAGGCCGCGTCACTCACGCCCTCTAAAGTGCTTATCGGCAGCTAGCGGGTTTATCGCCAGCCTATCTAAGGCTAAAGTTGAACCTTGGACAGGTGAGGAATATAATGACTCAAATCAAGGAAGTGGAGGTAAGAAGTGGAGAACCTGCCGGAGTTATCCAGCCTCTCAGACAAAGAGTTGAAAGCGATGATACGGGAGCTCTGTTCCGACGAGCAGGAGCTCAGCTTTCAGCGGCGCATCCTGCACGGGAAGATAGACATCCTCCGGGCCGAACTGGTGCAGCGCCTCTCCAAGAAAAGAGGCCTGGGCGAGTCGCTCATCTCCAATGATGATGTCTCCCGGCTGAGTGAGATTCTCTCGCGCCAGGAGCCGTTTCCCATGCACGGCACGCCTGACAAGCAGAAATAGGGATAGGGATGCGAGCCGGCAAGATGCCGCGAGCTGAGTAATTCATTTCGAACAGAGGAGGAAGTACAAAGTGCCTGAGCGTATTGCAAAAATTGTCCGGTCGATTCAGCGCCTGTTCGAGGACATGGGTGTTGATGTGGTGGAGGAGAGGATGCTCCGTTTCATCGTCCAGGAGATACACAACGGCAAGAGCCTGGATGAGGCGATGGCGGAGCCGTATGTTACCAACAACACCAGCCCCGAGTGGCGCCAGGAAGTGCTGGAACGGCCCGAGGTGGTAAGGGCTGTGGAAGAGGAGATACAGAAGACTTTCGGGCAAGTTACGGAGGAATCCAAAGGTGACTAACGTCTACTGTCCCGAATGCGGCCATCAGAACAAGGAGGAGGGCAAGTACTGCAGCAAGTGCGGTGCCCTGCTGCCGGAGGCTGAGAGTGAAGGGCAGGAGACCATCAGGTATTCACTGGATGCCGAAGAGAAGGATATTGAGGAAGCCGGCATCGAGGATGTGGCCGAGGAGGGCGTCTCACTGGTGGTCCGGAGTGGGGGAGGGCTGGCGGGAGAAAGCTTCTTGCTGGCCGGCGAGACCACCACTATCGGCCGCAGCCCCGGTAACGATATCTTCCTTGACGATATCACGGTCTCCCGCGATCACGCCGTTATCGTACGCAAACATGACGGCAACTACATCAATGATCAGGGAAGTCTCAACGGCACCTATGTGAATCGCACCCGGGTGGAGACACGGAAACTGTTTGATGGAGATTTGTTGCAGATCGGCAAATACAAGCTAACCTATATAGAAAAATGATAGACGGCACAGAACCTGACGGCGGCAGCATGCCGCTGAATATCGGCGCCGTCGTCGAATTACTCGAAGATGAATTTCCCGACGTCAGTATCAGCAAGATCCGTTATCTGGAAGACGAGCGGCTCATAGCTCCCAAGCGTTCCGCCGGGGGATACCGCAAGTTTTCCAAGGCTGATATCGAAAGGATCCGGACCATCCTCACGCTGCAGCGTGATGAGTTCCTGCCCCTGAAGGTGATACGGCAGGAACTGTCACGCAAGGGCGTGGTGGCGGTAAGGCCCGCCGGCGCCAGGCGCTTCAAGAAGGTGAGCCTCAAGCAGGACGACAAGGCGGCTGAAGCCAAGAGCTTCACCCTGGCGGAGGCCCTGGAGACGTCGGGGGCCGATGAGGGTCTGGTACGCGAACTGGAGGATTACGGGCTCATCTCCGGACAGTCCAGCGGCGGGACGCGGCGCTACGACCAGACGGATGTGGAGGTCATGGCCGCAGCCTCGGACCTGGCCGAATACGGCGTGGCCGCGCGCAACCTGAGGACGCTCAAGAGTTCGGTGGACCGTGAATCAGCGCTGCTGTTGCAGATACTCTCGCCGACGCTCCGTTCCCGCAACCCGCAGACGCGGAAGGAGGGGATAGCGGCGCTGGAGAACCTGGCGACCGTATCCTCCTACCTGAAGCACCTGTTGCTCATCAAGGACCTGCGTAACTATACTACCCGTTGAGCAATCTTGCGGCTGCAGGCGCCGCGCCCATATCTGGAAAGGGGTTTATCGATGGACCTTGTGACTTTTATCCGGGACATACCCGACTTTCCCAAGGAAGGTATCGTGTTCAAGGACATCACGCCGCTGCTGGCGGACGCCGAGGCCCTCAGGTATGCCGTGGACCAGCTGGCCGAGTTCGGTATCGGCAAGAAGGTGGACCTGATCCTGGGAGCGGAGGCCCGCGGTTTCATCCTGGGGGCGACGCTTGCCTATACGCTGGGCGCCGGTTTCATACCGGCCAGAAAGCCCGGCAAGTTGCCTTTCAATACCGTTGGCGCCGAATACCAGCTGGAATACGGCACCGATACCCTGGAGATCCACGAAGACGCCATCAAACCGGGAACGCGGGTGATGATACACGACGATCTGCTGGCGACCGGCGGCACCGCCCGGGCCAAATGCGATCTGGTGGAGAAGATGGGCGCCGAAGTGGTGGGCATATCCTTTGTGGTGGAGCTGGGATTCCTGGAAGGCAGGAAGAAGCTTGAGGGTTACGATATCACCAGTCTGATCAATTTCGACTCCTAATAGGGCCGGAGTGGGGGTTCCTACCGGTAGACCTCGGCGGTGACGTAGCCCACTCCCGTAAGCCCGATGGCCCTGGCGCCGGCCGCGGACAGGTCCAGGAACCGGTTGCCTATATAGGGGCCGCGGTCGTTGATCCTCACGAATACGGAGCGTCCGTTGTAGGTCACCTTAAGCCAGGTGTTGAAGGGCAGGGTCTTGTGAGCCGCCGTATAGGCGAACATGTCGTAAACCTCGCCGTTGGCGGTATGGTTTCCGTGGAAGCCCGGTCCGTACCAGCTGGACACGCCGCTGAACACGACCCCCGAGGGCTCCAGTCCCGCCGGCGGCTCGTTGGCAGCGATAAGTACGGAGGGGCTGGTGAGGCTGTCATACAGGCTGGTGTAGCTACCGTTATTTGACGAGGCCATGGCCACCGCCTCCATCTCGCGCGCCTCCGCCTGTGCCAGTTGTTCCCGGTGACGGTCTATAGACTGCTGTCCGGACCGTATCTGGTCCTCCAGGTATCTCTGCTGCTGTTTCAGCGTTTCCACGCCGACGGCCTGTTCCTGTTTCAGCTCATCCACCCGGTCGTGAAGCACTCTTACCTGCTCCTCCTCGTATTTAACCCTTTTAACCAGTTTTATATCGTTCGCCGATATATTCGCCAGGTATGATATGCGCGTACCGGCATCGGCAAAACTGTCGCTGGAAAGGGCGACCTCCACGAACTCGTTGCTGCCCAGCTTGTATATCGCCGCTATCCGTTGCTCATAAAGCGTAAGGGTGGCGTTATACCGATCCTCACTGTCCCTCAGCTGCATCCTGGCATCCGCCAGGTCGTCCCGTCGCTGATCCAGGTACTGTTCCCTGGCGGCTATCTCCAGTTGGAGCACGGCCAGGTCAGAGCGCGCCTGCCCGACGCTGATCTCCTGGTCAGAGATGCTGACAGCGATGTCGGCGGTGGTTTCTTCACCGGCGAAGGCAGTGGCTGCCGCCAGGAGGCTGGCCGTGGCCAGCACGGTAACCGCGGTTATGAAAATTGTTCGTTTTAATGGAAACATAAACCCACCGTGCGTTGTATCGACACGGACAGGGGAGAGTTTAGTGGAAAACAGGCCAAAGGGCGAATCAGGAAGGCCAATCAACGGGAAAATAATACTATGGTTACATAACATATATTATCGTGCATGGATGGGGGGTTTTGATGCCGGCGTTGTCGTCACACCCGTCCGAAAGCGTGGAAACCAGGCCGCCGGACCAAAGAAGCACTAATCGGGGCGAACCGGCACGGGAGAGCGTATATACTGTTAAATGGTTATAGGAATTATGGAATTTACCGGAAAAATACAGGGATCCATGCCGGTCATGGCCGTGAAAGTGGCCGCATCCAGGCTGATAGGAGCCGCGAGCGGACGTGCCGGCCACAGCGGCACCACGCTACCGGGAAGGTTGGTGCTGGCCGCGGATAAACGAATAATCGGCCGTATAAGCAGAAAATACAGCCGGGGAACGGTGATAGTTTCCGCCACCAACGGTAAAACCACCACCAGCGCCATGATCGCTTCCATATTCAGGAAGAAGGGCTTGAGGGTTGCCAGGAACCGCGAGGGAGCGAACCTGGAGGCCGGGGTGGCGTCGGCCGTACTGGGAGATGCATCCATGAACGGCAGGCCCGGATCCGAGATAGGGCTTTTCGAGGTAGACGAGGCGGCCCTGCCCGGTGTGGCCTGGCAATGTTCTCCCAGGATAATGCTGCTAATGAACCTGTTTCGCGACCAGCTGGACCGTTACGGGGAGCTGGAACACATCGCCGGCCTCTGGCGGGCGGCGTTGAGATCCCTGCCGGAGAAGACGCAAACGGTATTGAACGCCGACGACCCCATGGTTGCCGGCATGGCTTCAGTAAGACCGGAGCAAACCGTATTTTACGGTATCGAGGCAGCCGACGGCGGCGAGATGCAGCATGCGTCGGATTCCAAGTACTGCAGCAACTGCGGCGCCGCACTCCGGTACGAAGCCGTATTCGTGGGGCACCTGGGAAAGTACCATTGTCCGGCATGCGGCAACACCCGCCCCTCCCCCACGGTGCAGGCGCGCGATGTACGCCTGGGCGGCATGGCAGGCTCCAGCTTCACCCTGGTGGCCCCCGGGGGCCATATGGAGATGGAAATCAGACTGCCGGGCCTGTACAACGTATATAACGCCCTGGCGGCGGCGGCGGCATGTACGGCGCTGGGGCTGGACCTGCGGACCATCAGCGAAGGCCTGGCCGGCTTCTCCGCCGCTTTCGGGCGGGTGGAGAAGCTTTCCATTGAGGGAAAAGCGGTCATGCTTCTGCTGGTGAAGAATCCGGTGGGTTTCAATGAGGTGGTGAGGACCCTGATGATCGAACCCGGCCGCAAGACACTGCTGCTGGCGTTGAACGACCATATCGCCGACGGGCGGGACATATCCTGGATATGGGACGTTGATATGGAGGCGCTGGCGCCGGCGGTAGCCGCGGCGGTCACCAGCGGCACGCGGGCCTGGGAGATGGCCATGAGGTTGAAATACGCGGGGGTGGAACCGGAGAGGATCGAAGCGGTGACGGACCTGGGGAGAGCCCTGGAGCGGGCCCTGGAGCTGACCGGGACGGAAGAGACGCTGTTCGTGCTGCCCACCTACACCGCCATGCTGTCACTCAGGCAGGAGATACACCAGCATTTCAGTACGGACAGGGAGTTGGGAGACCTGGTATGGAAGTAAAGCTGAGAATCGCCCATCTTTATCCGGACCTGCTCAACATCTACGCCGACCGGGGCAACATCATCGCCCTCCGGCGCCGCTGCGCCTGGCGTGGCATCGATGTAGCGGTGGACGGATTCACCCTGGGCGAGGAACCGGCCTGGAGGGATTATGACTTCTTTTACCTGAGCGGCGGGCAGGACCGGGAGCAGAACCTGGTGTGCAGTGATCTCCAGCAGAAGGGGGCGGGTCTGAAAGCGGCCGTAGACAGCGGGGCAGTGCTGCTCTCCATCTGCGGCGGCTATCAGTTGCTGGGTGAATATTACCGGGCGGCGGACGGCGGGACCATGGAGGGCGTGGGACTGTTTCAGGCCAGTACCATAGCCGGCCGTGACCGGTGTATCGGTAACGTCGTCATAGAGACGGAGGTTACCGGCACCCCTCTCAAGCTGGCAGGATTCGAAAACCATGCGGGGCGTACGTGGCTGGATGAAGGGCAGCGGCCTCTGGGGCGCGTGTTGACCGGGCATGGCAACAATGACCAGGACGGCGGCGAGGGTATCGTCTACAGGAACGCCATCGGCACCTACCTGCACGGCCCCCTGCTCCCCAAGAACACCGCTTTCACCGACTACCTGTTGCGGCTGGCCCTGGAGCACCGTTACGGCGAAGGGGTGGAGCTGGCGCCGCTGGATGATACGCTGGAGGAGGCGGCGCGCCAGGCGGCTCTCGGGCTGGGCGGGTAGCGGGAAGTCCCGGAGGCACCGGCTCAGCCCAGTTCCTTCAGAAGTCTGACAACCCCCTGAGCCGTCGCACCCAGTTCGAACTTGCACTCCTCCCCTCCGCTCCGGATCTGTACCTCCGCCATCCCGTCGGCGGCGGCACGTTTGCCGATGGTGACTCTCACGGGACAACCGAGCAGTTCGGCGTCGGCGAACTTGGCGCCCGGGCTGATGTCCCGCTCGTCATAGAGGACCTCCAGGCCGGCGGCCATCATGTCCGCGTTGAGCTTCTCCGCCATGGCGGACTGCTGGCTGTCGGCCGGCTGCACCAGCACCAGGTGTACCTGGAACGGTGCTATGGAGACCGGCCAGATGATGCCCTTTTCATCGGCGTACTGCTCGATGGCGGCGGCGGCGATACGCGCCGGCCCGATACCATAGCTGCCCATGATGATCGGCTGCTCCCTGCCGTTCTGATCCAGATAGGTCGCTCCCAGGGGTTCGCTGTACTTGGTGCCCAGTTTGAAGATGTTGCCCACCTCGATGACCCGCTCAACCCGGAGACGGGCGCCGCAGCGGGCGCACGCCTCGCCGGCTTTCACCCGTCGCATATCATGGTATTCCGCTTGGAAATCCTGGCCCGGGACCACCCCCTTGATATGATAGCCGTCGCGGTTGGCGCCGACGGTGAACACCCCTCCCGCCAGCGACTGGTCAGCGATTTTCCTTATCTCCAGGCTCAGGGGACCGATAAAGCCGGCCCCGGCTCCCGTATGTTCTCGGATTTCATCCTCGCCGGCGGGGCGGAATTCTCCCAGTTTGTGGGCCAGCTTGGACTCCTGCAGTTGCTGGTCGCCGCGAATCATAACCAGCACCGGCTCGTCACCGGCCATCACCAGCAGGGACTTGATCAGCAGCGCCGGATCGATGTCCAGGAAGTTGCTGACCTGTTCGATAGTACGGGCTTCCGGCGTCGCCACCTCCTCCAGGCCCGGCTCCGGATACCCGGGAAGATCGGGTTGGGAACAGGCCAGCTCCAGGTTGGCGGCATAGCCGCAACCACACAGGGCCACCTCGTCCTCTCCGGCCGGGCTGGGAGCCATGTATTCGTGGGCGGTCGCGCCACCCATCATGCCGGGATCACTCTCCACCATGTAATACTGGATGCCGGTGCGGGTGAAGATGCGGTTGTAGGCCTCTATGTGGAGCTGGTAGCTCCTGTCCAGAGCGTCCTCGTCGACGTCGAAGCTGTAGGAGTCCTTCATGATGAACTCGCGTGTCCTCAGTATGCCGCTCTTGGGTCGCGCCTCGTCGCGGAGCTTGGTCTGTATCTGATACCAGACCTGGGGAAGATCCCGGTAGGAGCGCAGCTCGCGCGAGGCCAGCCAGGTGATGATCTCCTCGTGGGTCATGCCCAGGACCATATCCCTGCCCCCCCGGTCCCTGAGGCGGAACATCTCGGCGCCGATGCTGTCATAACGTCCGGTCTGCTGCCAGATCTCCGCCGGATGTAGTACGGGCATCGATATCTCCTGGGCGCCGATGGCGTTCATCTCTTCGCGGATGATGGTGTTTATCTTCTCCAGAACCCTCAGGCCCAGGGGCAGGTAGATGTACAGGCCGGCCGCCAGCTGCCGCACCAGGCCGGCCCTCACTGAAAGTTTGTGGCTGGCTGCCTCCGCCTCGGCCGGGTCCTCCTTGAGCGTGGGAAAGAAAAGTCTCGAAGCCCTCATGTCACCGCCTCCTTGTTGTTTTCTCGATCTCCTCGAACAGCGCGTCCACCAGCTTGTCGGCCGGCACCTTCCTGAGCGGCTCGCCGTGCGCGAAGATGAGGCCTTCGCCTTTGCCGCCGGCGATACCGTAATCGGCGCGCCGGGCCTCGCCGGGGCCGTTGACCACGCAGCCCATCACCGCCACTTCGAAGCTGGACCGGTGGCCTTCCAGCCTGCGCTCCACCTCCAGGGCCAGCGTTTCGATGTCGATCTCGGTGCGTCCGCAGGTGGGACAGGATATCAGGCTGGGGCCGCGTTTCCTCAGCCCCAGGGACTGCAGTATCTCGTAGGCTACCCGCACTTCCTCCACCGGGTCACCGGTGAGCGAGACGCGGATGGTGTCCCCCACTCCCTGCGCCAGCAGCGCGCCGATACCCACGGCGCTCTTGATGCCCCCGGCCCATCTGGTCCCCGCTTCGGTCACGCCCAGGTGGATGGGATAGTCCATCGCTTCGGCCAGCGTCAGGTTGGCGTCGATGGTCTCCCGCACGGAAGAGGATTTGGCCGATACCTTGAAGTTGCGATAGCCGAAGCCCTCGAGCATGCCCACGTATTCCAGCACCGTCTCCGCCAGCGCCCGGGCCGGCTCCGTCTTCGCCAGCGCCTGCATCTTCCCGGGTAGCGAACCGGCGTTCACGCCGATACGGATGGGGACGGCGGTGAGCCCGGCGGTCTCCACGATCTGGCGCACCTTCTCCTCGCTGCCGATGTTGCCTGGGTTGATGCGCAGCCCGGAAGCCCCGGCGCCGATGGAATCCAGCGCCAGCTGCGCCCTGAAGTGGATGTCCGCGATCACCGGCAGCGGCGATTCGGCGGCTATCAGACGCAGCGCCTGTACGGCTTCTTCGTCCGGCACGGCTACCCGCACCATCTCGCAGCCATAGGTGGCCAGGCTTCTTATCTGCCCCAGGGTGGCTTCGGCGTCGCGGGTATCGGTGTTGGTCATGGACTGCACCGATATGGGAGCGTCGCCGCCCACGGGCACTTTGCCAACGTTTATCTGGACCCTACTGGCCATTTAAAGGTTAAACCTCGATCCTTTCTGTTCCACCTCAATCATACAGAAAACAGCAGATTCCTCGTCGCCTTCGGCTCCTCGGAATGACAACCGCAGTGTCACCCCGGGACTTCGACCGGTCACCCCGGCGTCTCACTTTGTCATCCCGAGACGCAGGCGAGGCTCTGCTCCTCCGTCTCAGGGCTCCAGTTTAAACCCGGGCCCGAGCAGGCGCTGGATATCGTTCATCAGCGCGATCATGAACAGGATGATGAAAAAGGTGATGCCGATCGCCGATACCCGTTCATAGGTCTGGCGCCTGACCGGTGAGCCCTTGATCGATTCTGCCAGGTTGAACACCACATGGCCGCCGTCCAGCGGCAGCAGGGGCAGCAGGTTGAGGATGGCCAGCTGCAGGCTGATGAAGCCCAGCATACGCACGAATACGCCCCATCCCATCTTGATGGTCTCCGAGGAGAAGGCGACGATGCCGATGGGCGTGGAGATATCCTCGATCCCTTCCCGGGAGAAGATGTTGCCGATAAACAGGAAAACTTCCTTGGTGATGAGCGGGATATCGAGGGCGGCGTGCCTGGCTGCCTGAGGGGCCGATATATCCATGGTGCCGACCCGTACGGCCTTGAAGGCCACCCCCAGGATGCCGCCCCCGGTTTCTGCCTGCCTGCCGATGTCGGCGGTTACCTGCTGCTGTTTCCCGTCCCGTTCGACCAGCAGGGTGGCCTGCTGGTCGGGCCGGCTCTGAAGCTCATCCCGTATCACTTGCGGGTCGTCGGACACGCTGCCGTCCACACCCAGCAGCTTGTCACCCACCTGTAGGCCGGCGTGCTCGGCGCCGCTGTCGGCCTGAACCAGGGCGATGGTGTTGGTGTTCTCGTATTCCGGTACCGCCTGCCAGTAGAAGACGAAGAACAGGATGAAGGCCAGCAGCAGGTTCATGGCGGCGCCGGCGGAAACGACGATTATCCGTTTCCAGACCGGTTTGGAGTAGAAGGCGCCGGACTTCAGGTCCTCCGGTACCTTCTCTTCACGGGTCATGCCGGAGATCTTCACATAACCGCCCAGAGGGATGACGCCGATGCCGTACTCTGTCTCACCGAACTTTCTCTTCAGGGCGGCCGGGGGGAAGCCGATGTAGAATTTCTCGGCGCGCATGCCGAAAGCCTTGGCGGCCAGGAAGTGGCCGAGTTCATGTACAAAGATGAGGAACCCTATTCCCAGGATGGCGATGGCGATAAACATGAGGCTAACCTAACTGATAAGAATTCCGGCCCGCCGGCGGGCCTCGGTGTCGATCTCTTGTATCTGCTCCAGGCCGGAAAGGGTAGACGGCAACCAGGCATCCATCTCCAGCAGGGTGCCCGCCACGACCCTGGCTATATCCAGGAAGGCGATGGAGCCGGCGAGGAAGGCGTCCACGGCTATCTCGTTGGCTGCGTTCAGGGCGATGGGGGCGCCGCCACCTCTCTCCCCCGCCTCGCGTGCCAGCCTCAGGCAGGGAAAAGCTTCGATGTCGGGTCTGAGGAAGGTCAACTCACCGGCGGCGGGCAGATCCAGCTGAGGCATGGACACCGGCCTGCGTTCGGGATAATTCAGCGCGTAGGCGATGGGCAGTTTCATACTGGGAAGCCCCATCTGCGCCAGCACCGAGCCGTCGGCGAACCTGACCATGGAATGCACGATGGATTGGGGATGGATAACAACTTCAATGTCCTCGTAGGCTGTTTCGAAAAGATAGTGGGCCTCGATGATCTCGAGCCCCTTGTTCATCAGGGTAGCAGAGTCGATAGTGATCTTGCTGCCCATCTCCCAGCGGGGATGCTTCAGGGCGTCGTCACGGCTGACGTTTTCCAGTCGGTCTCTGCCCATTCCCAGGAACGGACCGCCGGAAGCGGTAAGGAAGATACGCTCGGCCCTGGCCGGTCGTGACCCCTGGAGACACTGGAATACGGCGCTGTGTTCGCTGTCGACGGGAAGCAGTCGCGCCCCCGCCTCCGCCGCCATGCGCATCACCAGCTCTCCTCCCACCACCAGGCTCTCCTTGTTGGCCAGGGCCAGATCCACACCCTTCTCCAGCGTCGCTATGGTCGCCTCCAGGCCGGCGGCGCCGACAATGGCGTTGAGCACCAGGTCGCAATCCACTGCCTCGATAAGGCCGCGGATGCTGTCCGGGCCGGTAAATACGCGGCAGGCAGGCAGGGCGGCGGCTACCTTTCCCCCCGACCGTTCGTCGATGATGGCCACGTCGGTGACGTCGAATACGCCGGCCTGCTCGATGAGGGGACCGTGGCGGCTCCCCGCCGCCAGGCCGACGGCTTCCAGGCCCGGACTCTCCGATATGACCTCCAGCGCCTGGACGCCGACGGAACCGGTAGAACCCAGTATCAGTACCCGCTTCATCCTCAGCCGTTGCCTATCATCGCCGTCACCACGAAGAAGGCGGCGGCGGCGGCGAACAGGAGGGAGTCGAAGCGGTCGAGGATGCCGCCGTGTCCGGGGATGATGGTGCCGGCGTCCTTGACGCGTGTCGCCCTTTTCAGGTAGGACTCAAACAGGTCTCCCACCGGCGCGGCGATGGCGATGGTAAGCCCCAGCACCACAGACTGCCACGCTTCCATCCAGCCCAGGGATTTGCCCGCCACCAGTACAACCAGGATGGTGCCGATGAAACCCGCCGCCGTTCCTTCAAGGGTCTTGTTGGGCGACGCCACCGGCGTGATGGGGCGGTGCCCGTAGAAGTGTCCTACCGCGTAGGCCACGGTATCCGAAGTCCAGGTCGCCAGCAGGACGACGATAGCCAGGCTGATGCCGTAGGCCGGGCTTCTCAGTAACAGCACGAAGGCGAAACCCACGCTGATGTAGAAGGACCCGAAAAAGGTCAACGCCATCTCGCCGACCATATCCGACCTGAGTCCGCGGACGGCGTGTAAGATAAATGTGAGTACGAACAGGTAGATCACCCCCCGCAGCACCCCTTCCAGCTGTGAAGAGTAAGCACCGTAGAGGATAAGGATGGCGCCGAGATAGCCCGCCAGCAGGTTGGGTCTGTATGCCCTGGTCATGCGGTAGAACTCGTGGAGGCCCAGCAGGCTCAGCAGGATGAGCGACACCAGCAGGGGGATGCCGCCGGTATAGATGACCAGGATGGCCAGAGGGACACCCAGCAGGCCTACCAGTGCGCGTGTGAGCAGCATGGACCCCTTGCCCTACCTTGCGCCGAACCGCCGCCGCCGGCGGTTGAATTCATTAAAAGCTTTCAACAGGTCGTGCTCCTCGAACGCCGGCCACAGCTTGTGAGAGAAATACAGTTCGGAATAAGCGCACTGCCAGAGCAGGAAGTTGCTCAGCCGCTGCTCGCCGCTGGTGCGGATGAGCAGTTCCGGGTCGTGCATCTCGGGCGCGTACAGGTACCGGTGGAACTCCTCCTCTTTGACGGAAAAGCCGCTGTCGGCCGCGGCCCTGAACGCATCGACGATCTCGGCACGACCACCGTAATTGAAGGCCACAAACAGGGTCATGGCCTGATTGCCGCCGGTCAGCCGCTCCGATTCGTCTATCTGCCGCCGCAGGATATCCGAAAGCCCCTGCCGGCGGCCGATGAATCTCATCCGCACGCCTTCCTGGTTCAGCTCGGGGGTCTCTCTTTCGATAAGTTCACCGAACATCTTCATCAGGTCATCTATCTCCTCACGGGGACGGCGCCAGTTCTCGGTGGAAAAGGCGTACACCGTCAGCTCGAGGACCCCGGCCTGTCGAGCGGCGCGTACCATCTTCTTCAGCGTCCGCGCGCCTTCGCGATGGCCGGCGATGGCCGGCAGATGCCTTTCCGCCGCCCATCTGCCGTTGCCATCCATGATTATGGCCACGTACGCGGGCGCCTCGCCGCCTTCCAATAAAAAATCTTCGCGTTCTTTCTTTTTACGGCGAAGATTACCAGGGAGAGAAAGAAGTCTCACGCTAAACCTCCAGGATCTCCTCCTCCTTGTGCTGCAGCATGACATCTATCTTGTCCGTGTGCTTGTCGGTTACCTTTTGCAGCTCGTCCTCGGCCCAGTGCAGCTCGTCCTCGGAGATCTCCCCCTCCTTCTTCAATTCCTTGATTTCGTGCATGACCTGGCGCCTGATGTTGCGGACGGCGACCCGGCCGTTTTCCGCCATGCCCCGTACAATCTTGACTATCTCCTGCCGGCGCTCTTCCGTCAGCTCCGGGATCGACAGGCGGATGATGTTGCCGTCGTTGCCGGGGTTGAGCCCCAGCTCCGATTCCTGGATTGCATGTTCGATATTCTTGATGGCTGACTTGTCGTAAGGAGTCACCACCAGCATGCGGGGCTCGGGAGTGCTGATGTTGGCCAGCTGGTTAAGCGGCGTCCGGGTGCCGTAGTAATCCACCACTATGCGGTCCAGCAGTGATATGGAGGCGCGTCCGGTCCGCACCGTATTGAACTCGTTGCGGCAGGCGATGACCGCCTTGTCCATCCGCTCGCCGCCTTCTGAGAAAAACTCTTCGACCAGTTCGTTCATGATGGCTGATTCCTCGGGTTCTCTTGGCCTGACAATGCCTGATTCTATACTATCGGGCGGATTTTTGTCAGATGCCGCCGGCCATGTAAGCCATGCCCGATATCCGGGCGCCGCCGCTCAGCTTCTGACGATGGTGCCGGCCTTTTTCCCCGAAAGCACCAGTTGCAGGTTCCGCTCGTCGTTCATGTTGAACACATGGATAGGCAGCTTGTTATCCATGCACAGGGACAGGGCTGTGGTATCCATGACCCTGAGACCCCTTTCGATGGCCTCCAGGTGGGTGACCTCCGGCAGGAACACCGCATCCGGGTTCTGGTCCGGATCCGAGTCGAACACACCATTGTACTTTCGTTTGGCCATGAGAATGGTTTCGGCGTCTATCTCCAGTGCCCGGAGTGCCGCTGCCGTATCAGTGGTGAAATAGGGGTTGCCGGTTCCGGCGGCGAAGATCACCACCCGGTGTTTCTCCAGGTGGCGTATGGCGCGTCTGCGGATGTAGGGCTCGGCCACCTCCTGCATGTCGATGGCGGACTGGACGCGGGTCTCCAGGCCGAGCTTCTCCATGCCATCCTGCAGCGCCAGTGAGTTCAGTACGGTGGCGATCATGCCCATGTAGTCGCCGGTGGCGCGATCCATCCCCCGGGTGCTGCCGGCGACGCCGCGGAAGATGTTGCCGGCGCCGACGACGATGGCTATCTCCACGCCACGGTTCCAGGCGCCCAATATCTGTGAGGAGATGGCCTTGATGCGGGCCGGGTCGATGCTGTGTTGTTTCTCGTCCTGGAGCGCTTGTCCCGACAGCTTTATCAGGACACGTTTGAATACGGCAGGCTCACCGGCCGCCGGTTCCCGGCCGCCTGTCTTCCGGTTTGTGGTCAACTTTCCCGGCCCAGCTCGAAGCGGGTGAAACGTTTTATGTCCACGTTCTCGCCGATCCTGCTCACCAGTTCACCCAGGAACTGCTCGATGGTCATCTTGTCGTCCTTGACGAACGGCTGTTCCATCAGGCACACCTGCTGGTAGTACTTCTCCATCTTGCCCGAGGCGATCTTGTCCAGGATGTTATCGGGCTTGCCGGTGGCCTTTGCCTGCTCACGGTAGATGGCCATCTCCGACTCCACTTCGGGCCCGGGCACGTCTTCACGCCTGACGTACCGGGGTGCGGCGGCGGCTACATGCATGGCCAGGTCGTGCACGAAGCTCTGGAAATCCTCGTTGCGCGCCACGAAATCGGTCTCACAACCTACCTCGATGAGAACGCCGATCTTGCCGCCGGCGTGAATGTAGCTTTCGATGAGCCCTTCAGTGGTGGCCCGTCCGCTGCGCTTGGCGGCTTCGGCCAGCCCCTGTGTCCTCAGTAGTTTTACCGCTTCCCCCAGGTCTCCCCCGACCTGGGAGAGGGCCTTCTTGCAGTCCATCATGCCCGCGCCCGTCTGCTGGCGGAGCTCCTTGACGTCCTTGGCGCTAATTGCCACTTTCCACCTCGCTGGTCTTGCTGTCCGCACCGGTCTTCCGGCGGCCGGATTCTGCCGGCTGTGTTTTTTCCTTGTTGGCAGTGCCGGCTCCGGTGTTTTTCTTTGCAGCGGCCGGAGCGTCCGTTTCGCTGTCCGCTTCCTTCCTGGCAGCCGGCGCGGCTGCAACCTTGGCTTCCTTCTTTTTGGGTGCGGCCTTCTCACCGGCGCCGTCCTTCTTCTTCCCATCCGCTTCGGCCTGTTTGCGCGCCTCTTCGGCGGCCTTCTTCTTCCCATCCGCTTCGGCCTGCTTGCGCGCCTCTTCGGCGGCCTTCTTCTTCTCATTGGCTTCGGCCTGCTTGCGCGCTTCTTCGGCGGCCGCCCGGCCCGCCGCCAGCTCCTTTTCAGTCAGAAGCTGTTTGCCTTCTACGACGGCCTCAGCCATGGCGCGGATTATCACTCCGCAGGAACGGATGGCGTCATCGTTCCCCGGGATGACGTAATCGACCTCGTCAGGATCGCAGTTGGTATCAACCAGAGCGATGATGGGGATGCCCAGTTTGCGTGCCTCGCGGATGACGATGGTCTCGCGCTTGGTATCGATCACCAGGACCGCCTGGGGCAGCTTGTCCATGTCGGCCACTCCCCCCAGGTTGGTCTCCAGCTTCTTGAGTTCGGCCAGCATGTTCATCTGCTCACGTGTCGGCAGAAGCTCCAGTTGACCGTCCTCCTTGAGCTGTCGCAGCTCATGAAGACGCTTGATGCGTTTGGAAATCGTGTTGTAATTGGTCAGCAACCCGCCCAGCCACCGGTGGGAGACGTAAGGCATGCCGGCGCGTTCCGCCTCTTCGGCGATGGTGTCCTGGCACTGCTTCTTGGTGCCGACGAACAGCACCTTCTTGCCGTTCTCAGCCAGGTTCTTGATGAAATCATAAGCTTTGTCGATGAGCTTGGTGGTCTTCTGCAGATCGATGATATAGATGCCGCCCCGCTCGGTGAAGATGTAGGGTTTCATCCTCGGGTTCCAACGGCGGGTCTGGTGTCCGAAGTGAACTCCGGACTCAAGCAGCTCTTTCATGGTTACAGCGCTCAAACCGAGATCCTTTCTCTCGAGTTTTATAATCGCCGCTTCTGGACTCATCCCCCGGGCAGCGGCAGATTCGGGGAACGACCGGATTCTGTTATCCGGGCCACTGATCGTGCCTGCGGCCCGGGCGAATGTATTTTAACAAAAAAAAGGGCACGGTTGGTAGAAAACCGGCCGGCGGCGACCATCCGGCCGGTTTATGATACCCTCTGGCGGATGGACAGGGAAAGTGAAAAGATCGCCCGGATACTGCGGCGGTCGCAGGTCATTGCCGTGGTGGGCGCCTCCCCCCGGCCGGAACGACCCAGTTACCTGGTCGCCCGCTATCTCATCGGGCAGGGGTTCAGGGTTATCCCGGTGCGCCCCAGGGTAAGCGAGGTGCTGGGCAGGCGCTGTTACCCCAGGCTTGAGGATATTCCGGGAAACGTGGACATCGTCGACGTATTCCGCCGTCCGGAGGCCTGCCCCGACGTGGCCCGCAGCGCCGCGGTTATCGGCGCCGGCGCCCTCTGGCTGCAGCAGGGTATTATCAGTGATGAAGCGGCGGAAATCGCCGCCGCCGCCGGCCTGGACGTAGTTATGGATCGCTGCATCAAGGTGGCCCACCGGGAGATGGCAAGGTAGGGACGGGAGAGGTCAGGATGTGGATATTACCATTCATGGCGGCGCTGGTCAGCGGCTTTTATTCAGGAGTCGTCATCAGGCTGCGTTCGCCTGGTTCCGGTGCCTCTTTGATCTGGTGGTCCATCGCTTTGCTGGGGCTGGCTGTGGCGTCGGCCTGCCTGTTCATTGGCAGCCTGAGCGGCTGGACCTCGTTCATCGCCAGGACTTATTACCTGTTCGGCACGGTTACCCTGGTTGCTTTCTTCAGCGTCGGTATCACTTACCTGCTGGCACCCCGACCGGTGGCCCACATGTGGGCCCTGCTGGTAGTGGTTGTGGCGGTGCTGGCAGCAATCATACTGGCGGGAGCGGATGTGGACCGTGACGCGTTTGCCGTAGCCGGGGAGCCTGGCTGGAAGGCCATCGACCGTTCCGAGCTGCTGATGGGTCTTACTACGGCGATGGGAAACCTGGGCATCCTGGTCCTGATAACAGCGGCGGTGTTCGCCTATGTGTACCGGCGTTTTGCTCTGGCCGCCGGGCTCATCGCCGCCGGCTCGCTGATATTATTCTATGGAGGTAATATCATAGCCGCCCTGGGCGGCTATGAATACGTTTCTCTGGGTTACCTGCTGGGATCCACGATCATCGTCGCCGGCGTCATGATGACAGTCGGCGACGGCAACGGTTAATCCACCTCGTCTTCCAGCATCCAGCATTCCAGGACTCCGGGATGACATTCATCTTCATCGGCCTCACTGGCCCCCTCGGGGTGTGACGGCTCAGTCTGGGTGGTGTGTGGATAACGGGTACACTTGCCCTGATGGCGGTCGCGGCAGTCGATCTGCTGGTCACTGACGTCGAGGATATCCGCTTCCTGGCTACCGGCTTCCTGTTCGCGGTTGAGCTTGTTTATCAGGCTCTGTATCCCCGCTCTGGTGACCGCCCTCTTCCGGCCCTCCGGACTCAGGTCGGGCGCTTCGCCATCACCGGTGGTGGCGACCCAGACTATGCGGTCTTCGGGGGCAACGATAAGGTATTTGGCCGAGCGGCCGTCGTCTTCCTTTCCCCTGATGACCGCGCAAGTGATCTGGCGTGCAGACATGACGGTCCCTCCCTCCCAGGCGCCATTAGCTAACGGCGCTTTTCAATGAATCAAACCTTGACGCAATAACGGCGTTGGACCTTACCGCCAGAAGCAATAACACTTTCGGTATTTAGATGAATAAACCTGAGGGGGGTTTCAGAAATTACATTAAGTTGAGGTTAAGCTCCATCGGCTTTCTTCAGGCATT
>BDUA01000016.1 GCA_002897715.1 bacterium BMS3Abin01 | reverse complement strand
TGGGTGGCATACAACGGGCAGGGATCGACCGCCTGGAAGCGGAACGGGTGATCAAGGCATGTGTGGACGGGGGTATCAATCTGGCGGAGACCGGCGAGGGCTATGGCGACAGCGAGCAGAAGCTCAGTTACGCGCTGCGTGGAGACCGGGAGAAGTTCATTATCGCCTCCAAGTCGCCTAAACGCACGGCCGGGGAGATGACCCAGGCCATCGACCAGAGCCTGGCTCGCCTGGGGACGGATTATATCGATATCTACCAGATCCACAGCCTTAAAACCGATGAGCAGTTCGACAGGATCTTTGCTCCCGGAGGGGCGATGGAAGCGCTGGCCGTCGCGCGTGACGCCGGCAAGATCCGTTTCATCGGCGTCAGCGGACATCGGCCCTCGATCCTGTGCAAGGCGATCAGGACCTCGGAGTTCCATACGGTGCAGGCTCCCATCAACCTTGTCGACCGTGAGCCGGAGGCGGAACTGTTGCCGCTGGCCCGGGAGATGGACGTGGGCATCCTGGCGATGAAACCTATATGTGGCGGCACTCTCGATAACCCGGCCCTGGGGATCCGTTTCTGCCTCAACTCGACTACGGATGTAGTCCTGTGCGGCATGAAGAACGAGGCAGAGGTGGCGGCCAACCTGGAGACCGTGAGGAGCTTCTCTCCCCTGACCCCTGAAGAGGAAGATGAGCTGATGACGGAAGCCAGCCAGCTGGGGACCCAGTTCTGCCGTCGCTGCGAATATTGCCAGCCCTGCCCCCAGGGGATCAGGATACCCAAGATCCTCTGGCTGGCCAACTATCATCGTCGTTATGGCGAACGCGACCCCTGGACCGAAGACGAATACCGTTACCTGGAGGCCACCATCGCTGATTGTGAGGATTGCGGCGATTGCGAAGCGCAGTGCCCCTACGATCTGTCCATAAGGAATATGCTGCGGGAGGCCGATGCGGAACTGAGACCGCCGGTGAAAGTGATAGCCAGGAGGAAGATCAAGGGTGTGCTCAAAAGAGTCCTGCCTGTTCGCAAGGCGTCAGACTAAAGAAATGGCGGAGATTGACCCGGTTTAAGACAATCGTCCGTTATTCCAGCTACCTGCTCGGTTCACGGCTTCTCTCTCGTGTCCTTTTCACCGTATTTTTCATCTATGCCGCCTCACTGCTGGGGCCGGAGCTGTTCGGGGCGCTGTCATTCACCCTGGTCACTGTGGAGCTGCTGTCATCCATCGGTGACCTCGGCATCACCAGGTATGCCGCCAGGGAGCTGGTGCGTCATTGGGACAATAAAGAGCTTCTGGCGGGAGAGGTTCTTTTTCTGCAAGGGCTGACCTCGGTCATCATCAGCCTGGGCGGGCTGCTTGTCATCCTGGCCTGGCAGCCTCAATACCCCAAACTCCAGATGCTGCTGCTGGCCATGGCAGCCGTACTGCTTTCCGCCGTGGTCAATACAACCGAGGCTATCTTCGTCGCGACTCACAACTTTCTTTACTCGGCCCTGTTCACGTTTATCGGCAGACTGGTGTATGTGAGTATCGGTCTGATAGCGCTCTACCAGGGGGCTTCGGTAGTCGTGGTGATGCTGGGGTTCCTGATCGGGGTCATAGTGGAGGCCACCCTGAGGCTGACGGTCGTTCTCAGGCGGGTCACGACGTTCTCCTTCGGTTTCTCCCGGGCGCAGATGATGAGAATACTGTCGGCGATAAAGCCTTTCGCGCTCACGGCCGCGGCCAACATTATCTTCCTGAGGGCCAATGTGGTCATTCTGGAGATACTGAGCGGTGACGCGGCCGTGGGTATCTATAACATCGCTTTTACCCTGTTCGTTCCCTTTGTCTGGCTGCCGATGATTCTGCAGAGGACGGTCTTCCCGGGCCTTACCAGGATCTATGCCATGGATCCGGGAAAAGCCCGGATCCATACCTGGCAGTGGTATCGCCTCATGGCGCTGGTGGGGATTCCCATAGCCATCAGCGTCGGCCTGCTGGCCGGACCGGTACTCTCACTGTTTCCCGCAGGTTATGAAGAGAGCATCCCCACATTGATGGTTCTGATGGCTTCCATACCGCTGATGTTGATATCCTCCGTGGGGTTCAACACCCTGCAGGTGGTCGACAGGGAAGGCTCGGCCGCCCTGGCGTCAACGATTGCGGCCGTTACCTGCATCCTGTCCAGTTTTATCCTTATAGCCTTGTTCAATGTCATAGGCGCGGCGCTGGCGTTCCTGATGGCCAGCACGGTCCTGACCGGATTCCTTCTCTGTCTGGTATACAACCACTTCCTGAAAAAAAGCCCCCTGCGGCTGTTCATCAAACCGCTGATCGCCGGCGCCGCCATGCTCGGCGCGGCTCTTTTTATCTGGAATCTGAGCACATGGCTGGCGCCCGTCGTGGGCATAGTCGTGTACACCGTGGTTGTGTTCGTTATCCGGGCGGTCCGGCTGACTGAGATAAAAACCCTGATCCAGGACCAATAGACATGTGTGGTATCGCCGGCATAGCAAGCAGAGGCCTTTCAGGAGATTCTGACCTGGTGGCGGTGGAGAAGATGGCCGAGATCATGCGGCATCGCGGCCCGGACGATCATGGTACACACCAGGGGGTTCATTACGCATTCTCTCATCGCCGGCTGAGCATCATCGACCTGGAGGGCGGCCACCAACCCATGTCCAACGAGGATGGGACGATCTGGCTGGTATACAACGGCGAGATATATAACTTCCAGGACATCAGGGAGCAGTTGCTGCAAAAGGGTCACAGGTTCCGGACGGGGTCGGACACCGAGGTCATCATTCATCTATACGAGGATCTTGGGACTGATTGTGTCTCCCGGTTGAACGGGATGTTTGCCTTCGCCCTGTTCGATGAGAAGAAAAAGCTGTTGTTCGTGGCGCGTGACCGGGTCGGGATAAAGCCCTTGTACTACTCGTTTAATGGCGGCTCCCTGCGTTTCGCGTCAGAAGCCAAGGCGCTGGTGCAAACGTCATCCACGCTGGTCGGCCCCGACCTGCGGTCGGTAGTCGACTTCTTCGCTCTCAGCCTGGTCCAGGAGGGAAGGACGGCCTTCGAGGGCATCAGTGAGCTCAGGCCCGCGCATCGGCTGGTTTGGGAGTTCGGCAAACAACCGCGTCTGGAGCGATACTGGCGCCCCTCATACGCAGCCAAGTCATCGCTCTCCCGGCCTGAACTGACGGAGGCGGTCTCCAGTCTGCTGGATGACGCCGTTCACTCCCATCTGGTCAGCGATGTCCCCGTGGGCACCTACCTCAGCGGTGGACTGGATTCAAGCCTGGTGTCGGCGATAGCCGGCAGATACCTGCCGGGAGAACTCAATACCTTCTCGGCGGGATTCATAGGTCGCGAGAGCGTCGATGAGCGTGTCTACGCCAGGGAGGCCGCGGCGTTCATCGGCTCCAACCACCACGAGGTGGAGGTCGGACCCGACGGCTTCATGAACAACCTTGCCCATATCGTCTGGCATATGGATGAGCCGACCCTCAGCCCCGGTGTATACCCTTATTACTTTCTGTGTGAGCTGGTGTCCAGATCGGTAAAAGTCGTTTTGGGCGGCCAGGGAGCTGATGAGCTGTTCGGAGGATACCCGCGTTATCGCATGGCGCTGCTGGAGGACAACCTGAAAAAAGCGTTCAGCCACGGCCGCTATATCCGTCTGGCGACCGGTTTGAGAGAGTACCGGCGGCGTTATGGCCTGGGCGGTTTGAAAAATGAGTTACTGCGTCTCAACGCCCCGGATGATCGGCGCATCTATGAGATAGTCAGCGGCTTTCACCCGCGTCGCCTGCCGCAACTGTTTTCATCGGAGTTCAAGAAAAAGGTCTCGGATTACGATCCGCTGGAGGTCTTTTACGAGTCCCTGGGCGAATGCGATTCTGATAATCTCATAGACCGGATGATGTACAACGATTTTCATAATATGCTGGCCAGCATCCTCAGGACCGAGGATCGCATGAGCATGGCCCATTCGATCGAATCACGAGTGCCGCTGCTCGATCACCGACTGGTGGAGCTGGCGGCCTCCATCCCCGCCGGCGAGAAGGTGCGGGGTGACGAACCCAAACTGATCCTCAAGAATGTCGGCAGAGGCAGAGTGCCGGAGAGTGTTATCAGCCGCAGAAAACAGGGTTTCTCGGCGCCGATGGACAGCTGGCTGACGGGTCCCCTGGCCGAGGAGGCGCGGGAATTCCTTCTGGGCGGCAGAGCCATGGCCAGGGGTTACTTCTCAAAAGATTATGCCGAGAAGCTGTTTTCCCGATGCATCGGACAGAAGAAGGATATCTGGCGGACCTGGTCGCTTATTACTTTCGAGATGTGGAACCGGGTGTTTCTTGACGGGGAAGTGCGATAGAGGCGCGCGGGGCCGGGCGGATGACAGCCGCTGCCGATGCCCGCGTAATGTTGTAAAATCCTATCAGAGTGGAAGGCTTTCACTTGTGTACGGTTTTTCCATCAACCCCCTTCCCGGAACCGGCTGAGACTCGACTATGCGCAGGCTATCAAAAAAATGGGCCAATTACCGGCGCCGTTATCATTACCTCCTGAATCACGAGAGGCTGCCGATGGGGCCTCTGTATATGAACGTGGAGCCGACCAACGCCTGCAACCTGAAGTGCAGGACCTGCAGTATCGATGGCAGCCGTAAAAAGGGGATGATGGAAATGGGTCTTTTCCATGACATCATCGATCAGGCTTACGCTTGCGGCACATATGAGGTCGCCCTTTTCCTGGGCGGGGAGCCGCTGCTGCACAAGGATCTGCCGGATATGGTTGCATATGTGGCCTCCAAGGGAATGGAGGCCAGGATATACACCAATGCCTGTATGCTGACGGAGGAACGCTCGAGAGCCCTGATTGATTCAGGCCTGAATTTCCTCGGCATCAGTTTCGACGGAGACCGGAAAGAGGATTACGAGTCGATGCGCATCGGTGCGAATTATGAAGAAGTGCTCGATAATGTGATGACGTTCCTCAGGGTGAAAAAGGAAAAGGGGACAGCGAAGCCGTATGTATCGCTGCTGATGTTAAAGATGCTGGAAAATCCCGATCAGCAGATATCACCGGAGTTCGAACAAAAGTTCGCAGGCCTTCCCATCGATGAGCTCACCGTCAGGAACCCGCATGACTGGAGGGGAGAGAAGGGTGATATCGAACTGGTTGGACGTGGACAGCATTATTTCCCCTGCCAGGTATTCTGGTCGGCGATGAGTGTCGCCTGGGACGGCCGGGTGGTAGGTTGCAGCGCCGACCTTAACGGAACAACCATATTCGGTGACCTTCACGACCAGACCATCATGGAGATCTGGAACGGCGAGGAGATGGTACGGCACCGGCGGCTGCTGAAACAGAAACACTACCGGGAGCTGCCCCTGTGCGCCGAGTGCCGGGCGCTGTGGTCGGACGGCAGCCCCAGGGCGTCAGTAATCTCCCAGCTGCCGCCGTTCGAACAACTTATGAGGGTCAGGGAGAGGCTGCGTTCGCGGCGAGACGGGAAAGCCCTGGATGGGAAAGACGCCGGGGCGATAAGGACCAGGAAGAGGTGACAGGACACAGATGAGCGGCATTGCCGGCATAATCAAGACAGCGGGAGAACAGGTCTCACCTGATGAACTGACGCGTTCCGGCGACGCCATAGCTCATCGCGGTCCGGACGGACAGGGCCGGTACCTGGGAGAGAACGCGGGACTGGTCCATCGTCTCCTCAGCATCCCCTCGTCAGCGTCCGTACCCCAGCCACTGACCAACGAAGACGACTCCCTGGTGCTGGTATGTGACGGGCGTATTTATAACCATCAGGAGCTACGGCGCCTGCTGGAAGCCAAGGGCCATGTGTTTTCGGGTGACGGTGATATCGAGGTGCTGCTGCACCTGTATGAAGAGTATGGTGACACCTTCCTCGCGGGGGTGAACGGTATGTTCGCCCTTGCCTTGTGGGACAAGCGTAACCGGCGGCTGACCCTGGGCCGGGACCGGATCGGGATCAAGCCTCTTTACTATACTCACACCGGGAAGAAGCTGATCTTCGGCTCGGAGATAAAGGCGATCATCCGTGACCCATCCGTGGCCCGCCGCGTCAACCCCCGGGCAATGAGCGACTTCTTCGGGCTTTCCTATATCTTTGACGGCGAGACCATGTTTGAGGACATCATGGCTTTGCCGCCGGGCCATCTGTTTATCCTTGACCGGGGGAAGAAGGGGAGGCTGGCGCAATACTGGGATATGGATTTTGAACCCGACCATGCCTGGGATGAGGACGCCTTGATCGAGGAGGGCCTGTCGATCCTGAGCCGGGCCGTATCGCTCAGATGCAACGGCGTGGACCCTGTGGGCATTCACCTGAGCGGCGGCATCGATTCCAGTTTCATCACATCGCTGGCGGCCGGGATGGATGGCGACGCCATCATCACCCTGTCGGCGGGGTTCCGCGAGGGGGAATACGATGAGCGTGAATACGCGCTTCAGGCCGCCGAGCACGCCGGCGTACGGCATGAGTCCATCGAGGTCTATCCCACCACTGACTCCTTCATGGATACCATGCTCAAGGTGATCTGGCATGTGGATGAGCCCACGGTCAGCCCCGGCATACATTCCTTCTACGTCCTGAATGAATTGACCGCCCAGTTCGTCAAGGTGGTGCTGGGAGGGCAGGGGAGCAACGAGCTGCTGGCGGGGTATAACCGTTATATCCTCGCCAGCCTCGGCGACCGCTTCTCGCAGGCGCTCAGACGGTTTGATCCTGCCGGGGCGGTGTCATGCGTGCGGGAGACCAAAAGTTTCTTCGGCGTCCGGCCCCTGAAGAAGCTGTTCCTGGAGGCGGGCAGGTCATCGGGGGCGAGGGCGCTGAGACTGTCCAGTACCTTTCCGCCCGGCGAAAAGGAAAAACTGTTCTCAACCCGGACGAAAAACGGATTGGGCGGCTATACCACCGAGGAACGTTATCTGGGAGGACTGGAGTCGGCGCCGGCCCACACCACTATCGACCGCATGATGTATATGGACATGAAGAGCATGATGCCGAACATGCTGAGGATCCTGGACCGCACCTGCGCCGCTTTCGGCGTCGAGGCCCGCACCCCCTTTCTGGACCACCATTTCGTGGACTTCGCGGCCCGCCTGTCCGATGATGCCGTTTTAAAGGGAACCGAATCCAAATACATCCTCAAGAAGATGGGGGAAGGGATCCTCCGGCACGACACCATCTATCGTGACAAGTCCGGCTTCGCCGCTCCGGTCACGCCCTGGCTCCAGGGCCACCTGCGCCAGACGGCCCGGGAGATCATCTTCTCGGACCGGGCCCGGGCCCGCGGTTTGTTCAACGACGACAGCCTGCGGTACACCGTCGAGCGGCATGAGGACAGCGGCAAGGGAGTATGGCAGGTATGGATGCTGCTGATATTCGAGTTATGGCAACGACAGTTCATCGATGGCGGACAGTAAACGGTTACCATCGGGTTTTAATCTATGAAAAAATAACATTATGAAAGTACTTTTCCTTTATCCCAATGTGGCGCGTGCCCGTTCTCCGCAGGTAGGCTTGAGCTCGCTGGCGGGTACCCTCAAGCGGCAGGGCCATGATAGCCGCCTGTTCGATATCACCTTCATGGAGGACGCGGAAGTGGAGGCCTCTTACAGCCGGGTATTGTCCGAATACCGGCCTGATCTCATCGGCGTCTCCAGCCGGAGCACGGAATGGCCGACCGCAGTCTCTATCCTGCGCATGGCGGACGTGGACGTGCCGGTGGTGGTCGGGGGGCCTCATGCCACCATCGCCCCGGAGGAGGTCATCGCCGACGAGCGGGTGGATATGCTTATCAGGGGAGAGGGCGAAGAGGCTATCATCGACCTGGTCGACCGCCTGGAGGCCGGCTCTGACCTGAGTGATATGCCCAACCTGTGGGTCAAGCAGGACGGTGAGATATTCAGGAACGACGTCAGGGATCTTATCCAGGACATGGACAGCCTGACGATGCCGGAGTGGAGTATCTGGGACGAACGCCACTTCCGCGAGCATTACCACCAGGTGTTCAGTCCCGGCGCCGAGGTGTTCGGAGACCTGGAAACATCCAGGGGCTGCCCCTACGCCTGCCCCTATTGCCTGACGCCGGTGATGCAGAAACTGTACAAGGGCAAGGGCAAATACCACCGGGAGAAGTCGGCGCCGAGGATCATCGAGGAGATTGAAAAGCTCAGGCAGGAAAAAGATATCGACTACGTGCGTTTCGTGGATGAGACCTTTATTCTCAACCGCAAGCGGCTGCAGGAGTTCTGTGGCCTCTATCAGCATATACGGCTTCCCTTCTCCTTCAGTACCCGGCCGGAGACGGTCAGTGATGAGATGATGAAGATGCTGGCGCAGGCCGGGGCCAATTGCGTCTCCTTCGGCCTGGAGTCGGGCAACGAGCAATACCGGCGGGAGATGCTCAACCGCAAGACCAAGCAGCAGGAGGTCATCGACGCGGTGGCCCTGGCCAGGAAGTACGGCGTCAAGACCTTTGCCTTTGTGATGATCGGCCTGCCGCATGAGGACCGGGAGAAGATCCAGGATACGCTGGAGCTGATCAACCTCCTGCAGCCGGACGTCTTCCAGATAACCATCTTCTATCCGTTCGAGGGAACGCCTTTCTATGATTACTGCCTGGAAGAGGGGCTGATGGAGAAGGACCACGAGCGTCTCACGGAGATCTGGAAGGGGTCGGTGCTCAATCAGCCGGGCCTGCCCAGCGATTACCTTATCCGGCTGCGGGAACTGGCGCTGGCTTTCGCCAAGCGTGACCAGCGCTGGTGGCCGTTGATGTACTACCTGGAGAAGCACCCCCCGGCCTTCCGGGTCTGGCATGCTTCGCGCCAGGCCAGAGGGCTGGCCGGCCGCGGCGCCCGCAAGTTACTCAACATGCGAAGTGAAAGACGTGCCGCCCTGTCCGGATCCGGTGAGAAATAAGATGAAATCATCGCCAACAGTCGTCTGACGGGGCCGGCCGGACAATGAGACCGAGAATCGTCCTTCTTTCCCCTGCTCCACTTGACCAACAGGATTACACTCTGGAGATATCACTGTCGATCCTGGCCGTGGCGGCGCCTTTGCACGCAGAAGGTTATGAGCTGGTTCTGATCGATGAGCGGTTGCATGACGATCCCGAAGGAGACCTGCTGGCGGCGGCGGACGGCGCCCTCTGCGTCGGTATCAGCACCATGACCGGGTTCCAGCTCAAGGGGGCTATTCGCTTTTCGCGTATGGTCAGGAAGGAGGCGCCTTCCGTCCCGATCATCTGGGGCGGCTATCATCCGTCACTGCTGCCGGAGCAGACGGCTTCGGAGCCCTATGTGGACGCGGTGGTGCGGGGGCAGGGTGAAAGAACCTTTCAGGAAATAGTCACCCGGTTGGAGGGGGGCGGTGATCTCACTGATGTGGCCGGCGTCACCTACCGGAACCAGGCCGGCGAGGTAATCAGCTACCCTGACCGGCCCATGACGGGGCTTGAGGGCTTCCCGCCCGCCCCCTATGAACTTCTGGATATCGACCGTTTTTTCCGCGTCAACGGCGGCCGTCATGCCCTCCAGTACATCTCCAGCCAGGGCTGTCCCTACAAGTGCAAGTTCTGCGTGGAGCCCAAAGTCTTCGGAAAATGGAGCGGCCGTTCCGCCGAACAGGTGGCGGATGACATCGAGGAGCTGGACCGCCGTTACGGCCTGGAGCACATTACCTTTTCCGACCCCAATTTCTTCGTCAGCAGAAAACGGGTGGAGGAGATCTGCAACCTTTTAATGGAGCGCGGCCTGAAGATCTCGTGGAGCGCGGCGGCCCGGGCTGATCAGGTGGTAAATATCGACCCCGGTCTTTCCCGGCTCATGGCGCAGTCGGGCTGCTCGCAGATAGGCATCGGCATGGAGTCGGGCTCCCAGGCTATCCTGGACCTGATCGATAAACGCATATCACCGGAGAAGGCCATCGCCTCCAACAGCATCCTGGAAGACGCGGGCATCCAGGGCTGCTACGCTTTCATGGTGGGTTTCCCTCCCCAGCTGCCTGAGGCAAGGGGGGAGATATGGCAGACGCTGATGTTGATCAAGGCCATGCGCCGGGCTCACCCGGAAGTGGTAACCATAACCTTTTATGTGACGCCCTATCCCGGCACCCCCCTGTACGACATCGCCCTGCAGCTGCAGCTGGAGATGCCCCGGAACACAGAGGAGTGGGCTGACTGGGAATCTACCAGCGTCCATACCACATGGATCAGCAACGCTGACAAGGACCTGGTGGAGCGGTGCAACAACTTTTATTTCCCTTTCGCCTTTCCCAACCGGCGGCTGAGGAAGCATATGGCAAAATGGAAATGGAAGGCGTTTCTGTATCCGCTGCACCTGCTGGCCGCCGCCCGCTGCCGCTTCGACTTTTATCGCTGGCCGTTCGAGTGGCGGCTGATGCAACGGTTGGGGAACCTCAAGAGGTTCAGGCGAATCAGTTCACAGATAGGCGCCTTAAGGGGAAACTGAAACGAATGCAATATTCAAATCCAGGGGTGGAACATTGAAATATCTGAACCGGTTCTGGCTAAAAGCGCTTCTGATCACGGGCCTGTTATTCCTGTTGTGCGCCGCCTGGGCGGGAGCCGCCGATGAAGCCGGGAGGCAGCTGCCGGCGGGAACGGAGGATGTCAGGCTGCTGGTGGACTTCCAGGGACAGGCGGTACGGGGCCAGGAGGGCCCGCTGCCCCCGGAAAGTATCGAGACTTCCGGGTCGGCCTGTTATACGGATAAGGGACTGGCGGTATTCAAGGAAGGCGTGAACGAGATCATCGACCCCGGTTTCGAGGGCCGGGGCTGGGCTGTGGCTGACGGGGCCGCTATCGTGTCCGCCGGTGGCAGCGGTTCCCGTGCCCTTCAGGTTGTGGGAAACGGTTCTTCCGGCACCGCCGCCCAACTGGGTGAACCGGTTGCCGTTGTTGATAACGGCCGGCAGGCGACCACCAGGATCACGGGAAGCACCCGGGCTCTGTCCTACAGCTACGTGTTCTCCGATTATCAAGGCGGCAGCGTCTTTGTGGAAATAGAAGCATCAGACAGCGACGGCGCCTCCGTGGGCAGCGGGTCCGCCCGGCTCCAACCCGGCAGCGGGGGATGGCGGCAGGGTGGTATCATCTACGACCTTCCCCAGGGGACCGCCTCCTACACGGTGAGGATAAGAATGGAAGGTTTTCGCGGGACGTGTCTTCTGGACTCCCTCATGTCCGAGCACAAGGATTACTTCACCCCTTTCTTCAGCGGGGACAGTGAAGGCAGCTTGTGGGTGGAGGCCGGCGCCCCCCAGAATATCTCTGTAGACCTTTCCCGTACCACGCTTAAGATGCTGCTCAAGGGTGTCCTGATGCTGGCGGTGGCCGGGCTGTCGCTGGCCGGTTCGCTCTATATGTTCATCGCCGGTCGCCGTGGCAGAAAGCATCGCTGGTTTATGGCGGCGCCGCTGGTGGCGATTCCCATAGCCTTGTTGATGGCCATAGGCCTGGGGGTGACGACGCCGCCGGATAACTGGCCGCTGTCCTGGAGCGTCCAGGGGTCACGCCTGGATCCGGGAACCACATATTTTTACCGGCTCACGTCCGTGGACTCCCAGGGGAACGAGAGCCCCCCCTCGGTGGAATCGAGGATCGAGACCCAATGGGTCGACCGCCGGGTGGTGTTGGCCTGGGACCGGGACCCCGGCGCCGTCGCCTACCGTATCTATCGCGGCGCGGATACCTATGCCCAGGACCTGTATGCCGAGGTGGGAGGGGATACTACCGGATTCGTCGACCGGGGTGAGGGTCTGGACCCGGGCGCGCCGCCGGAGGGGCCATGGGAAGATACCGGCCTGCCTCAGGGATCGCGCTCGCTGAGGCCGGCTCCCGATGTGAGAGTAAACAAGGATATAGTCAGTCTGGACACGGCTTCCGACTACTGGCTTGCCGGGGAGCTGGAGCTCGGCTTTGAGAACGACCGGGCCTTCAGGCCGGCGTCATTGTTCGAGATAGGGAACGCGCAAGATTGGTCGACGCTGGCTGTTTCGCTACGGTATGTACCCACCTGGGGAGACGAAGAGTCGAAGATACTGCTGATCAAGGGAACGGAACGGGGGAAAGCTGATTATGAAGCCAGACCACTACCTGATTTCAAGCGCGGTTCCGTCATCGATTACGTGGTGGCTCAATTATTCGAGCCCAGCGGCGGCCTTCAGGCGGGAGTGCATCTCTGGTACAGGATAGACAACGGCGAAGTGGAACACATTTTCGTTGAAAACACTGATATGCTGTCGGATAATCACTACATAGTAATAGCCAAGAGGAACTACTACGATTATTTCGCCATCAACAGTTTCTACCGGGAATTTGCTATCGTCCAGGGAACTGTCGATAAAGATATGGTTGACAAGGTCCTCAACGGCGAAAAGCTGGCCGATTCCATCAGTTCGGTGACGTAAAACCAAAGACCGATTATCTGAATATCTATTGAGTAACAAGATAACACTGGTATTCCCGCGGCTCAGACGGGAGAGCAATGTCTGGGCGCCGTTGCCGCTGATGGCGGTGGCCGCGCCGCTGACGGATGCCGGCTTCCAGGTGGAGCTGGTGGACGGGCGGATCATCCATCCCCACCTGCCGGACATCCTTGCCACCGCCGGCGGCTCGCTGTTCCTGGGGCTGTCGGTGATGACCGGGTTCCAGATAAAAGACGCGGTGATGATATCGCGGGCGGTGAAGGAGACCTATCCGGAGCTTCCCGTGGTATGGGGCGGCTACCATGCCAGCATGCTGCCGGCCGAGACCCTGGCGGAGGACTATGTGGATATCGTCGTCCGCGGGCAGGGTCAGATCGCCGTGGTGGAGCTGGCGCGCCGGCTGGCGGCGGGAGATTCACTGACGGGCCTGCCGGGGGTATGTTACCAGGAGAACGGCGAGGCGGTGCTCAGCGGCTATCCGGAGCTGGCAGACCTGGACCAGTTCCCGTCCACACCCTACGACATCATCGACACCGAGAAATACCTGGTGGACGATATCGGTACCCGCACCATGAAATACTTTTCCTCCCAGGGGTGTCCTTTCGGCTGTGGTTTCTGCGTGGAGACCTCCATGTACGGGCGCGGCTGGGCAGGGTTCTCCGCCGACAGGGTCCTGGATGACCTGGAGCACCTGGTCAACGACCACGGGGTCAACGCCGTCGATTTCGCTGATACCAATTTTTTCGTCAAACGACGGCGGGTGCGCGCCATCTGCAAGGGCATCATCCAGCGGGGGCTGGACCTGGAGTGGGCTGCCGATGTGCGCACCAAGCAGTTCATCGATTTCCCCGGGGACCTCAGGCAGCTCATCTATGATGCCGGCTGCCGGCGGCTGCTGCTGGGCGCTGAATCCGGTTCCCAGGAGGCGCTGGAGCGTATCGGCAAGAAGACCTCGGTGGAGGATACGCTCCATGTGGCGCGCCTCTGCAACGAACTGGGGATCATCGCCCGCTTCACCACCATGTTCGGTTTCCCCGGCCAGCCGGAGAAGGACATCGAGGCCACCCTGAGGATGATCGAGAGCATCAAGGCCATCAACGAGGATTTCGAGGTACATGGTTTCTTTTTCGCTCCCTATCCGGGGGCCCCCATGTACCAGGAGGCGGTACGGCTGGGCTTCAACCCGCCCCGGAGAACCGAGGACTGGAGCGACTTCGATCTGACCGAGCTGCATACACCCTGGGTGGACCCCACCTACAAGGAGAAGGTGGATATGGTCATCGACTTCTACATGCCCTTCGCCTCTCCCGGGCCCGAGCTGAGGCGCAAGATAGCGGACGGCGGACCCAGGGCCGCGGCTTACCAGGTAATGCACCGGCTGGCTGCCTGGCGCATCGGTAAACGCAATTTCGACTTCCCCCTGGAATGGAAGCTGAAGAAGTTCCGGACCGGGAGGCACTAGGAAGCATGGCCGGTGACGGGACAGTGGATCAGGGATCGGGGCGCGAGCGGTGCGCCGTCTGCGGCAGTGGCCGCAAACGGCCGCGCTGGCAGGTGCGCGACACGCTGCTGGGTACCCCGGGCCGGTATAATATCGTCGACTGCGTCGAGTGTGGCACGCTGAGGATGTCGCCGCGGCCGCCGTTCAGCGACAGGCGCCAGGCTTTCAGTGACGACTACCCTCTGTTCGATTGGGCGCTGGGACGCAAGCCGGCGGCCGCGGCGGAGCGTATCGCCAGGTTCGGCCCCCAGATGGCCCAGATCAACAGCCGCCAGCGTCGCGGGCGCCTGCTGGACGTGGGGTGCGGCGACGGCTATTTCATGCTGGGCATGCAGCGGCGCGGCTGGGAGACCCGGGGCATCGAACTCCACCAGCAGGTGGCGGCCTATGCCCGGGACCGGTTGAAGCTGGACGTGGCCGCCGGCGCCGAACATGAGGTCGACTGGCAGGGCCCCTACGACTGCATAACCCTGTTTGGCGTGATCGAGGACGTGGATGACCCCAACGCCTGCCTGGAACGCTGTTACCGGAACCTGGCGGCCGGGGGGCTGCTGGTGGTGCAGACCCATAACATCGCCTGCCTGGAGGCCCGCTGGTTCGGCCCCGACTGGTTCAATATCGAGGCGCCGCGCCATGTATGGCACCTCTCGCCCCGGACCCTGGAGCGGCTCCTGGAGAACAATCATTTCCACCAGGATGATCTGTTACACTATGGAGCTGCTTTTGTCACCGAGAAGAGCATTGAGAACCGCCGGGAGAGGCCTTACCCCTCCTCCACCCTCGACCGACTGACACGCAAGGCGGTGGTGGGTCCGGCCGCCCGGCTGATGCCGCGCCTGAAACAGGGGATCATGATCGAGTCCTACTGCCGCAAACAGAGCTGAAGCTTTCGCCATGAAGTTCGTCCTCTTCTTTCCGCTCACCAACAAGAACAATAAACACAAGGTCAGTCCGCCCCTGAGCCTGCTGGCCTGCGCCGCTCCCATGCTGGACCGGGGCATCGAGGTGGAGGTGGTGGATGCCCGGGTGGAGCCGGGGTACAAGGAGGCCGTACTGTCCAAGATGGCGGATGCGGACATGCTGGGCGTCAGCTCCATGACCGGCTACCAGATCGCCGACGGCCTGGCGGTATCGGCAGCGGTCAGGGAGCGCTACCCGGAAAAGCTTATCACCTGGGGCGGGTACCACCCCTCGCTGCTGGCCGACCAGACCGCCACAGACGACCGCATCGATGTGGTGGTGCGGGGGCAGGGGGAGCTCGCCTGCCTCGACCTGGCCGAACACCTGGGGGGCGGCAGGGATCTGGCGGAGATCGACGGCCTGTCCTACCGGAAGGACGGCGCCATCGTGCATACCGGCGAGCGTCGCATCGCCGACGTCAACGATTTCCCGCCCATGCCTTACCACCTGGTGGACATGGAGAAGTACATCGAATTCAACCGGCGGATGCATGGCGATACCAGGAGGGCTATCAGCTATGTGTCCAGTTTCGGCTGTCCCCATGCCTGCGGCTTCTGTTCCAACCCGGAGGCCTATGGCCGCAAGTGGAAGGGACTGAAGGCGGAACGGGTGGTCGCCGAGGTGACGGAGCTGGTGGAGCGTTACGACCTGGAGCGCGTATATTTCGATGACAATAACTTTTTTGCCTCCAAACGCCGGGTGAGGGAGATCTGCCGCGGGCTCAGGGAATCACCGCGACGCTTCGAGTGGTTTGCCACCATCCGGCCCAACCAGGTCATCTCCTTCGAGGATGAGGATCTGGAGCTTATCCGCGAGAGCGGTTGCACCAAGTTCATGATGGGGGCCGAGTCCGGAGATGATTCCATCCTGGAACTGATCAACAAGGGGGGAGAGGCGAGGGATGTGATCGAGGCCACGGAAAGCTGCCGGCGGCACAGGATCCAGCCATCATATGTTTTCATCTTCGGCTTCCCCAGCGAGACCTGGGAGCAGATGCAGACCACCCTGGACTTCATGCGGAAGCTCAAGGAGATCTACGCCGACACCCGCACCACCTCCCTGTTCTTCACCCCCTATCCCGGTACGGCGCTCACCCGCCTGGGACAGGAGAAGGGCTACCGGCTGCCGGCAAGCCTGGAGGATTGGGCCGTATTCGACGCCCGCTCAGTGAAGACACCCTGGATAACGGATGACCAGAAGAAGAAGGTGAAGCAGATAGCCGATTTCTACCTGCCCTGGGCCTACCCCAACCAGCTGGCCCGCGAGAAGGTGGAGCGCAGCAGGGTGAAGCCGGTGTACCGGCTGTTCACCCTGGCCTGCAGGACCAGGGTCAGGACCGGTTTCTATTCCCTTCCCTGGGAATGGCACCTGGCGCGCAAGCTCAGGCTGACTTGAGGATCGGCGGACTTGCGCCGATTCAGTAGCGATTGTTCCGGTCAAGCTACTATAATGGAAAAAGGATCGTGTACAGCTTAACGGCAGGGCCGGCCGGCATCCGGCCTTGATTGTTTGGCGGAACCAGTCTCTGAACGGACCACCGTTTGTGAATACCAGCGTCAGACAGACGAATTACGACCGCCGGGAGAAGAAGAAGGTTGTGCTCTTCTTCCCGACCCCGGCCTATGACCATTACCGCATCGAGCTGGGCCTGGCCCTGGCGGTGGTGGCCGCCCCCCTGGAGGGGAAGTACGACCTGCAACTCATAGACGAACGGGTGACGCCGGACTATGAGAAGGAGGTACTCAGTAACCTGGAGGATGCGGTTTGCGTGGGTATCAGCTCTATTACCGGCTACCAGATAAAACGCGGCATCGCCATGGCGCGCAAGGTGCGCGCGGCGGCGCCGGATGTACCCATCGTCTGGGGAGGTTACCATCCCTCCCTGTTTCCCGAGCAGACCTGCGAGTCCGCAGCATGTGACATCGTCTGTGTCGGACAGGGCGACATCACCTTCAAGGAGATAGTCGACAGCCTGGCGGACGGCAAGCCGCCGGCCGGTATCCCGGGTTGTGCTTACTGGACCGCCGAGGGTATCGTGGTCAACGAGCCGCGGCCGCTGGTCGACGTCAACGATGTACCGCCGGCACCCTATCACCTGCTGGACGTGGACCGGGCCATCGAGCTGAACCAGCGTCAGAACCACGAGAAGAAACGCACCATCGAGTTCCATTCCAGCCAGGGTTGCCCCGGCAAATGTGGCTACTGTGCCGACGCCCAACTTTACCAGCGCCACTGGACCGGGCTGGAGGCGGACAGGGTAGTGGAAGAGGTCGTGCAGCTGGTGAAGACCTACCGGCTGGATCAGATCAACTACAGCGACGCCAACTTCTTCGCCAACCAGAAGCGGGTGAAGGCCATCTGCGAGGGAATCATCGATGCCGGCATTAATATCAGCTGGGTGGCCTCGGCCCGGCCGGACACTTTCCACCGTTACAAGCCTGAGGTGCTGAAACTGATACGGGAGAGCGGCTGCAAGCGGGTCATCGTCGGCGCCGAGTCGGCGTCGGAACCGGTGCTGGAGCTCATCTGCAAGGGAGCGACCGCAGCGGACCACCTGAAGAGCGCCCAGGTCTGCCGTGATTACGGCATCGGCGGCACCTTTACCTTCATCACCGGTTTTCCCCACCCTCCCGGCACGCCGGCGCAGGAGACCACCCAGGACCTGCTGGACTTCATCGAGAGGCTCAAGAAGATCCAGCCGGACATCCGTACCAAGATCTTTGTGTTTACGCCGTACCCGGGAACGCCGCTGTATGAACTCTCGGTCGAGTTCGGCATGAAGGAGCCCCTCTCCCTGGAGGAGTGGGCCGATTATAATCCCGCCACCATGAAGGAGAGCCAGTGGGTCGAGCCCTGGGAGAGGAAGCTGATCGAGAAGGTCAACGGATTCTACCTTCCCTTCGCCTACCCCGACAGCAACATGCAGAAGAAGCTGGCCCACGGGGCGAAGAAATGGCCGTACCGGACCATGCACGCCCTGGCCCTGGCCCGGGCCCGGACCGGTTTCTATTCGTTGCCGGTGGAATGGCTCCTGTTCAAGACGCTGAAGAAAGAGACCTTCGAACCCATCGCCTGATATGTCACTGAAAAGCAAGACAAAGAAACTGATAAAGAACAAAGCCATGCGCCCGGAAGAGGTATGTACCGACTTCCCCTCGCGCATCAATATCGAACCGACCAACAAGTGCAACCTGAGGTGCACCATGTGCCCCCGGCAGGATCTGACACGGCCGGTGGGCGAGATCGACATGGAGCTCTTTTCCCGGCTGGCGGACGAGATATCCCGGCAGGCGCCAGCCGAGGTGCGGTTGCACAAGGATGGTGAACCGCTGCTGGCGCCCCATATATTCGACTTTATCGAGACCATCAAGACCGTGGCGCCCAGCACCCTGCTCAACATGGATACCAATGCCCTGCTGCTGGACGGGGAGAAGTCGGAGCGTCTGCTCGACTCCCGGCTGGATGTGCTGCTGTTCAGCATCAACGCCGCCACCGCCGAGACCTACAAGAAGGTCAGGGGGTCCACCAAGTTCGACAGGGTGACAGCCAACATCGAGCGGTTCCTGGAGATGCGCCGCCGCCGGGGTTATGTCTGGCCCACGGTCAAGGTGCAACTGATCGTCATGACCGAGACCCGCAACGAGATCGGCCTGTTCAAGGAGCAGTGGGGCTCCCACGAGGTCGACGTGCTGCTGATCCCCGCCATCAACTGGGGCGGGCACCGGCCCGAGGTGCAGAGCCTGATGGAGATGCCCGCGCGCCGTTATCCCTGCACCTTCCTGTTCAATTCCTTCTCCATCAACTGGGACGGCAAGGTGAGTTTCTGCAATGTGGACTTCAACCACCTGGGGGTAGTGGGCGATGTCAATGAACAGTCCATCCAGGAGATCTGGAAGAGCCCCGCCTTCGAGCGTTACCGCCAGCTGCACAAGCAGGGCCGCTGGGATGAGATCGACCTCTGCCGCGATTGCAACTACTGGGCCTATACCCGCAACGTGTGGTACCCGCATCCGCGAAAAGGATGGATGTGAGCGTGGCGGTCGCCTGCGATGTCTGCGGCGGCAGGCACCAGGAGCTGATGTTCCTGTCCACCGACCGGCTTTTCGGCAGGGAGGGCAGCTTTCCCCTGGTCCGTTGCCGGGACTGCGGTCTGATCTTCATCAACCCGCGCCCCGGCCTGGAGGAGCTGGCCCCGTATTACCCCCAGGACGACTACGACCTCTACAGCAAGGCGGCGGGGCTGAAGGACCGGAGCCTGGAGGAGCTGGGACGCCTGCTGGGGCCGCGCAAAGGGCTTATCGAGAAATACCGGAAACCGGGGCGGCTCCTGGATATCGGCTTCGGTGACGGCTCCTTCCTCTATTTCATGCAGGAGTGCGGTTGGGATGTCGCCGGGGTCGATTTCAACCAGAAGATGGTCGAGCTGGTGGGTGGCGAGCTGGGCGTGGATGTCCGCGCCGGCCAGCTGCAGGATGCCGGGTTCGAGGCCGGCTCATTCGATGTGGTCACCCTGTGGGGTGTCCTGGAGCACGTGCAGAGTCCCCGGGAGACGCTGGCCGAGATAAAGCGCATAACCGGCGAGGGGGCGCTACTGGTGATATATACGCAGAATGCCGCCGCTCCCGAGGCGCGCCTGCTCAGGGACGACTGGTTCATCTACGAGGCGCCCCGCCACCTCTACAGCTTCAATCCGGACAACCTGGCGCGGCTGCTGGCGACAGCCGGTTTCGGTGTGTCGGAGATCGCTTTCGAGACACCGCTGTACTATTGCCAGATGAACTGGCAGTATTTCAAGGAAAGCCGCCTGGGGTTGAAGGGGGATGTGATCCATAGTCCCTCTGTCATGGACCGGCTGATGGTCAAGGCGCTGGATTACTATCGCCGGGCGGTGAACGGCAGGCCCTGGTCGTCGGCCATGACGGTCTGCGCGGTCAAGAGCCGGGACGCCGGAGCAAACGGTGATGGCGGCGGGGAGGAGAACAATGAAGTTTAACCAGCTGGGTGGTACGGGCCTGGAAGCCTCCCGCCTGGGGCTGGGGGGGATCCCCTTCCAGTATATAAGCCAGCATGAGACCGACGGCATCATCCGTTCCGCCCGCGAGCGCGGCGTAAACCTTTTCTATACCTCGCGTATGTACCGCGACAGCGAGAACAAGATAGGCCTGGCGGTCAAGGACCGGCGCGACGGCGTGATCCTGGGGACCAGCACTCACAAACGCAAGAAGACCGAAGCGCTCCAGGATATCCGGGACAGTCTGGCCAACTTCGGCACCGATGTCATCGATATCTACTCGCTGCATAATGTCCTGACGCTGGCGGTACTCAAGGAGATCATGAGTCCCGGCGGCGCCTACGCGGCCCTGGACCAGATGCGCAACGCCGGCCATGTCAAATACGTGGGCATCAGCGCCCATCAGCCGGAAACCATCCTCAGGGCTCTGGATGATGCCGCTTTCGACGTGGTCGAATATCCGCTGAACATGGTGGACCGCGAGGCCGACGAGGGCCTGATGGAGGAGATCAGGTCGCGAGGTATAGGTTTCGTCAGTATAAAACCGATGATGTTCGGCTACGCGACCGCTGCCGGCCCGGCCCTGCGATATGTGTTCAGCCGCAAACCGGATACCACTATCGTCGGCGTGTACAACCAGGACGAGCTGGCCGAGAACCTGGATGTAGAGGCCGGCGGCGACGGCATCACCGATGAGGAGATGTTCCAGGCCATCGCCGAATCCGAGAAGAAATGCTATAAGGTGTTCTGCCGCCGTTGCCGGACCTGCGTAACCTGTCCCCAGGGTATCGATATCCGCACCGTGCTGCGCTGGTACGAATATTTCGACCGCTATCATTCCTGGGACTGGGCCCGTGAGCGGTACCGGGGTCTCCGGCCCGGCCTTGACGCTTGCGACAACTGTGGCGTATGCGAGCGGGAATGTCCCTATCACCTGCCCATCAAGCGGGAGTTCGCCAGGGCCAAGGTGGATCTGATGCCGCGGCGAAGTGCCCGCCGACTGTTTCAGAAGAAGATACTGGGTCGATAGGAGGGCGTTGTCAGAGATGCCTGCAGCTTTCTCCTCCGGAAGTGAGGCGGGTGTGGCGCCGGGGGAGAGGGGCCGGTCCCATCCGGGTATCCATTGGGCCTGGCGGGTCGCAGTCATCATCACTATCTGCACCGGCCTCTTCCACCTGATCAACCTGGTCGACGCCGGGCGCGTCGAACTGGGCCCGGTGCTGGTTACGCCTTTCCGCCTGGCCTTTATGCTTTCCTGGCTGCTGCTGATGGCCGACTACGGCGTCAACCATCGCCTGCCGCATGTCGATTATGCCGATGTGCTGGTGGCGTCGCTGGCGGCGCTTTTCCTGATGCGTGGAATCTTCGTGGCGGAGACCTTTGGCATAGCCGTCAACTGGGTACTTACCGGCGCCGGGGTCTTCTTCCTGATAAAACACGGCATGCGCGACCGGTTCGACGCCTGCCTGGTGCTGTGGACGATAGTGGCCGCGGTGCTGGTCATCTGCCTGTTCGGCCTGCTGGAATACATGGCGAAGTCCAACCCCCTGTTCGCCTCCATACAGGTGCAGGCCATCGGCGCTGATATCCGCATCGGCGCCAGCGACCAGTTCTACCGGATCCGTTCCCTGGTGGGTCATCCCGGCTTCGCCGCGGCCATACCCCTGGCCTGTATCCCCCTGATCGCCATGGTCCTTTGGCGCCGCCGGCTGTTGATGACAGCAGCGCTGCTGCTGGCCGCCGCCACGATATTCCTGACCTTCAGCCGGGGAAGCTGGCTGCTGGCGGCGCTGGTACTGCTCCCCCTGGGGGCGTATCTGGGCCGCTTCTGGCTGCGGAACAACCTTAAGTGGCTGGCGCTGGCGGCGCTGCTGCTGGCCATGCTCGCCGCGGTATCCGCCGTCGGTTACTGGCAGCGCCAGGAGGTATCGGACCGGCTCAGTGAAGCAAACGGCGAGGCGGGGCTGCGTCCGGTCCAGGTTCGGGATGGCGGCTATTCAGCAGTGGAGGGCGAGGGGGTGAGGCCGGAGGGATCATATCTCTATTTCGACATCGATGACGGTTTCTATCATGGCGGTGACGGAGCGGTAACGCTGGTGCTCTACTATCTCGATGACGGCTACGGCAGGGTCAGGATCGAGTATGTACCCGCTGAAGGAACAGATAACGGTGAGATGTATCGATCTTCCGCCGCGGTGGACAAGACCGGAACCGGTCGATGGACAACGGCGGCTTTCTATCTGGAAGACGCCCGCTTCCAGGGCGGCCTGAACGGAGCGGATTTCCGGGTGGTGGACGAAGACGGTCAGGCGGTTTTCAGCAAGGTGACGTTGCGAAAGGGCAGGTTGTCCCTGCCGGAGGTGGTAGCCCAGCAGTGGCTGTCGCGACGGGGATCCCTGGCCACCAGGCTGGAGTTCTTCTCCTTCACCTGGAACCTGGTCAGAGAGCATCCTCTGGGAGTGGGGCTGTTCAACACCCCCGGGACCGGCCACCATGCCATCGACAGCCTCCCCCTGACCTGGGTAATAGAATTCGGCTGGCCCGGCCTGTTGCTGCTGGCGGCGCTGGCGGCGCTGGTGCTGCGCGAGGGGGTCCTGGCCGGGCGTAACCCCTGGGGCCCGCCGGCGGTGGTCTTTTTATCCTTACTGATACTGCTGTTGCATGGGGCGTTTCTCATGATTTTGTATGACAAGCCGAGTCTGATAATGGCGGCCTCTCTGGGCGCGGTCTACGCGTCGGTGCGTCCCTGGGGAAAAGGCGGGGCGGCCATTGAGCTGGATGGTTGGGACTGCGTGGCATGAGGATTCTACAGATCAACAGATTATGGCGCCCCAGCAGTAGCGCGGGCCGCTACATGCTGGAGTTGTCGCGGCTGCTGGAACAACGGGGGCACGAGGTCATCCCCTTCGCCGTCCAGGACCCGGGTAACCAGGCCAGTGCTTACTCATCGCTGTATGTCTCACCGCTGAACCTGCTCAACCCGTTCCGCATGTCCCTGGGAAAGATCCTGGGTACCGGCGCCCGGGTCCTGTATTCCCGTGAGGCCAGGAACCGGGCGGCGGCCCTCGCCGATTACAGCCGTCCCGACATCGCGCATGTGCACAAGATCGACCTGCACATGTCGCCGTCAGTGCTGCCGCCGCTGTCACGGCGGGGGGTGGGCATCGTCATGACCGTCCACGATAACAAACTGTTCTGTCCCGCCCGCCAGTCCTACCAGAGTGGCGCCGCCTGCTACCGTTGCCGTCCCTATCATTACGGCGGCTGTATCCGGGGTACGTGCGTGGACGGGTCGCGGCTGGCCAGTTCGCTGGGCGCCACCGAGCTGTTGGCACACGACCTGCTGCACGCTTATACTGGCAAAGTAGATTGTTTCATCGCGCCCAGTTGGTACATGGCGGACCGGCTGGCGGCCCGGGGTGTGACCGGTAGCCAGGTGGCCGTGATCCCCTACTTCGTAGATACGGACGCATGGCGGCCTTCCGGGAGCGGTGACGGTGAATACGCTTTATACTCCGGCCGGCTGCTTCCTCGCGAGGGGATAAAAATCCTGATAAAGGCCTTTGCCGCTCTGCCGCAGGTGCCGTTGAAGATCGCCGGTACCGGCATACTCGATCATCAGGCGCGCAAGCTGGCGTGGGAGCTGGGCGCGGAGAATATCGAGTTCCTCGGCTACCGGACGGCGGAGGAGACCAGGAGCCTGCTGGCGGGCAGCCGTATGCTATGTCTGCCCTACGAGAGCCCCGGGAACGTACCGCAGATAGTACTCCAGGCCTTCGCCATGGGGGTGCCCGCGATCGGGACCAGTATCGGTGGGCTGCCGGAGGTGATACGCCACGGCCGGACCGGCATGCTGGCTCAGCCCGGCGATGTGGATAGCCTGAAGGAGGTCGTGTTCGCGCTATGGCGGAACCCCGGGCTATGCCGCGAAATGGGGCAGGAAGCCAGGGGCCTGATGGTAGAGGAATACTCTTCCGGCCTGCATTATGAGAGAATTGCCGATGTTTACCGCAGGGTAGTCAAGACATGACAAACCGTTGAGCGAGTACGGGTGTAGGTGTGCGGCCGCAAGCATGATGAAGACCAAGGCGACACAGGGAGCAGGATGAGGCAAGTATTGGCACGGGTGCTGGACAGGGTTCGCCGCCGGGGTGCGGCCATGACCCGGAGAGCTGTTGCCGGGGGGCATGAACCGGTGGCGGCCGTGTCCGTCGCGGAAGACGGGGGGCTGCCTGTTCTCTGGGCGGGCGGCAAGCGCAAGCATAAGCGCAAGCCGGCGACCAGAGCCAAACAGTCAACCCGCAAGAAAGTACGGCGCCGGCCGTCCCAGGCACCGCTTCCCAGGCCCAGGCGGCAGCGCCAGGGTGACAACCGGCTCCAGGCCAGGATAAACGAGCTCTATGCCTGGTGGGACGCGCAGGGCTATACCTGGAGAGATTACTTCCGCATGGCGCTACTGGCGGGCGGCCTGCTGGTCGTGTTCTATTACGCGTTCTCCGCCGGCGGCTATTTCGTCATCAAGCGCGGCTATGGTGAACTGATCATTCTGTATCTGATCGTCCTGGGGCTGTTGTTCGGCCTGAGGGTCGGTGGCGACCTGCCCCGGGCGGGCATGCTGGAGCTGGCCTTCTTCGGCGGCTATACGCTCTGGATCCTGCTATCGGTGACCTGGTCCTATACGCCCGCGGCCAGCTTCGACGAGTTCGTGCGGGCCGTGCTCTACCTGGCGGGATACGGACTTTTCTATATGTACCTTTCCCGGCGTGAATGGCTCAGCTGGGTGGGGCACATCTTCATCTTCATCGCCTTCATCGTCGCCCTGGATTCCATCTTCGGCAAGATCGGCATCATCGACCATCCGGACCCGTTTCAGACCAACCGGCTCAGCTATCCCCTGACTTACTGGAATACCCTGGGGCTGCTGATGATAATGTCCTTCCCCCTGGCGCTCAGGGTGCTGGCCGACCGGGCGACTGCCATGGCCGCCCGCTGCTGTTACGCGCCGGCCCTGGTACTGTTCCTGTCCGTGCTGTTCTTCACCTTCTCCCGCGCCGGGCTCCTGCTGATCGTCCTGGTGTTCGGGCTTTACCTGCTGGTAGCGGTCAGCCGCCTGCGGGCGGTGATGCAGACGGCCATAGCTGTTTTCTGGACAGCGGTGATTATCGGCTTCTGTTATGTGTTCCTGCCGACCATGGTGCAGCTGATACCTGACCCGGACCCCGGGGAAGGCACGCGTCTGGGCCTGCTGCTGCTGGTAGTGATGCTGCTGTCCGTCGGCTCCCAGTTTTTAATCCGGCACCTGGAGAAGAAGGTGACCATCGGCGGGGACCTGGCGAGGAAGATAGGCTACGCTCTGGCGGGGCTGGCGGTGGCGACGCTGCTCCTGGGCCTGGTGGCCTTCGTGGCCCGGGAAGGTAACCCGGTAACCTGGGCCGGATCCCAGCTGGAGGTCATCTCCGAGCCGGAAGTCGCTGTCAAGGGCGCCGGTGAACGGCTGTTCAGCCTCCAGTCAGAGCGATATACGGAATACCGGGTGAGCGTGGGCGTGCTCAGGGATAATCCTCTGAAGGGTACGGGGGCCGGTACCTGGTCCATTCACTGGCTTCAGGAGCGTCCGCGTGAGATATCGGTGAAGGACGGCCATTCCTGGCTGTTCGAGACTATGGCGGAACTGGGGCTGGTGGGCACTTTCCTGATGGTGGGGTTCCTGGTGACATTCTTTGTCCGCGGCATCAGCGACCTGAGGTTCCTGGGACGCAGCCGGCACCGGGAGGTCTACGGCGCGTTCTTTGTCGCCTGCATCGCCTTTGTCCTCCATTCCTTCATCGACTGGGACTGGGAGATGGCAGTCATCACGCTGAGCTTCTTCCTGTTCGCCGGCGGTCTGCTTCGCTACGGCGCACTTTCGCGGGCGGCGGCGGCCGTGGTGACGGGGGCGGAGGCCGCCGGGGAGACCGGCGAAGATGTTGCCGTGGAGGTAGCCGGGGGCGCCTGGACGCCGCGGCGGCTGCTCAGCTGGAACTGGCTTATCGGCGCGCTGTGTGTGCTGATGATGGTGCTTACCGCCATGCCGTTGATCGCGGAGAACCGGATCGAGAGCGCCACCAGACTGGCGCGTGAGGGAAAGGACCTGGCTGCGGTAGGCCGGGAGGCCGATACGGCACACAAGTTCAACCCCCTTGACGGCGAACCGCTGATACTGAAAGCCCTGGCCGTACAGGCTGCCGGCAACGTGGACGAGGCGGAGCGCCTGATACTGATGGCCATCGACCTGGAGCCTTACAACGATAAGTATTACCGTAACCTGACGCGCATCTACATCCAGAAGGGAGACGGGGAGGAGGCCGCATGGGCCATTACCAGGTCGCGCCAGTTGAACCCGCTGGAATCCAGGGATACCGGTCCGCTGGAGGAGGAAGTGCGCAAGATTAACGGCGGCAAACTGTAAACGGCGTCAGACTAGCCGGTGTCGCCGCCATACTGCCTGTTGTAATATTCCTGGAACTCCGCGTCCCTGAGCTTCTGCCACCACCAGCGGTTGGCGACGTACCAGTCCACGGTCTCCTTCAGAGCGCTCTGGAAGTCGTGTGACGGCTGCCAGCCCAGCGCCTGGAGCTTGCCGCAGTCGATGGAGTAGCGCTGGTCGTGCCCCAGCCGGTCGGCGACCCGCTCTATCAGGTCCTCCGGCTTGTCCATCAGCTCCAGGAGCGTCCTGGTGATGGTGATGTTGTCCTTCTCGTTGCCGCCGCCGATGTTGTAGATCTCTCCCACCCGGCCCTGGTGCAGCACCGTGTCGATGCCCTCGCAGTTGTCGGTGACGTAGATCCAGTCACG